>JBJEJX010000092.1:0-65251 GCA_051878345.1 Paludibacteraceae bacterium
TGCGAATCATCTCTTTCCCGAGCGACCGCTCCAGATTGGTCAACACCGTCTTGTCGAAATTCAAATAACCCATAATATGTGTTTTTTGTGGTTTTAGTGTTTAGTGTCCTGTGTTTAGTGTTTAGCGTTTAGTGTTTAGTGTTCAGCGTTTAGTGTTTAGTGTTCAGTGGTTGGTGTTTGGTGTTTAGCGTTCAGTGTTTAGTGTTTAGTGTTCAGTGTTTAGTAGTTGGTGTTTGGTGTTTGGTGTTTAGTGTTTAGCGTTCAGTGATTGGTGTTTAGTGTTCAGTGTTTAGTGTTCAGTGGTTGGTGTTTAGTGTTTGTACATACGCCCCTTATTTTTTTTACCAGCGTAAAGTCTGCTTCGGCTTTGCCGCTTCCCATGTCCCACATGCCGTCTCCGTTGCCTTCGTACTCCACTTTCACGCGGACGGAGTCGCCCGCATACACGCCCGTGGTGTCATCGGCATACAACCAAATCGAGTCCGTCGGAAACATCGCATCTACCGTTATATGGTACTCTCCCCGTTCATCGGTCAGGGCTTTGCCCATGCTCTCCTCCGACATATATCGCCTGTCGCCCGCCGTTACCTTCACTCCCTCGACCGGTTGCGCCTGCTCGTTCACCACTTTCCCTTCCGCCGCAAAACTCGCCGCAGGGCACCCGTACATCGCCACTGCTTCGGGCACGCCGTACTTCGCCGCCACGCATCCCGTCAGCCCCAATGCCCCAATCACCATGCCGAGCACTTTGTTGAGATAGGTTAGGATAGCCTTTGCCATAAAAGTTTAGTGTTTAGGATTGAGTGTTTAGTGCTTAGGGTCGAGGGTTTAGTGTTGAGAGTTGAGAGTTAAGAGTAGAGAGTCTGATTATTCCGATTACTCTGAAAACTCCGATTACTCCGATTCCTCAGAGCATGCGCCCTCTAATTCATAATCAACTAAACCTTCCCCCAAACTTCTCCGCCACTTCCGTTACGATATTGCGGATGTTTTGTTCGTGCGCTTTGGGGCAGATGAGGAGCACGCCATCCGACTCGGCTACAATCATATCTTTCAGCCCGCCTATCACGGCAAGTTTGCCGTGTTCGAGGGTTACCACATTGCCTTCACTCTCGTAGTAGAGGGCATCGCAGTGGAGGGTTACATTCTGCTGTTCGTCTTTTTTGCTCAAATCGTAGAGGGAACCCCATGTGCCGAGGTCGCTCCATCCGAAGTCGGCGGGCAGGACATATACATTTTGCGCTTTCTCCAACACGCCATAGTCGATACTGATATTCGGGCAGGTCGGGAATTTCTCTTGGATGAACGCTTCTTCTCCTGCCGTTCCGAACACCGTGGCACCTGAACGGAACAGCCCGTCCATATCCGGCAGGAACGATCGGAACGCCGAGCATATCGCCCGCATGTTCCATAGGAAGATGCCTGAGTTCCACAAGAACTCTCCGCTCTCCACGAACACCTTTGCCAACTCCAAATTAGGCTTCTCCGTAAAAGTCTTGACGGCGTATATGTCCGACCACGCGGTTGTCTGACCACTCGGTTGTCCGACATCCTGACAATGTGCGGCACGGTCTGTATTCACCTGTATGTATCCGTACCCCGTTTCGGGGCGTGTGGGCTTCATGCCCAGCGTCAGCAGCGAGTCGTGTGCTGCTATGAACTTCAACCCGCATTGCACCACGCGCTGGAACTCCTGTTCGTTCATTATCAGGTGGTCGGACGGCGCCACGATGATGTTTGCATCGCAGTAGTCGTGGCTCAAGTCCATCGGGTCGTCTTTGTCCAGCACCCCTGCGGCGATGGCTTCCTGCCGCAGCATACCTTTTATGTGCGCCACGGCGTAGGCTATCGCAGGCGCCGTGTTGCGCCGCGCGGGCTCGCACAGCACTTGGTCGGGCTTCATGTCGGGGATTTGCTCCAGTATCTGCTCGCGGTATGCCACATTGGTTACTATCACGATATGCTCTATCGGCATCAGCGGGCGGAACCTGTCCACCGTCATCTGCAGCAGGCTCCTGCCCGTGCCGAAGAAGTCCAAAAACTGCTTGGGTCTGCTGTTGCGGCTGTACGGCCAGAATCGGCTGCCAATACCGCCCGCCATAATGACACAAAAATTAGTATTCCGCATAGTTGATTGAGAGTTAAAAAGTTGAGTGTTTGGTGTCAGATATGAAAGGTTAGATATCGAACCTCCCCAAAAAGCGACATGTTTTTAGTGTTCATTGCAATTGCTAACCGCGCTTTTTATGCTGTCTAACATACTTTTTGAGTATTTTGGCGCAATATCTTGGATTTGCCTGCAAAGTTACAACAATTTTTCCAAACTTGCAAATCTTTTTGACAAAAAAATGCACACACCAACACGTAGAGCTATAACGTGTTACAGCTCTACATACGGGCATACGCAGTTGTATGCAAAAAACTCGAAATAGGAAATATCCTTTATAGGATCTGCCCCATTATGTCGTAGGTTATGCCGTTGCGGATAATCACCACCTGTCCGTTGCGGAAGAGTTTCTCTGCATCTGCGTCTTGGTGTATCCCTATGATATCGGGGCTGATGGGAATAGCAGTCGGGATGTTACTCAGGGTGGTGAAGGTACCAGTATAGGTCTTTAATATGGTATCGGTTGCATCGCTGACGGTGATGGTGTAGGCGTAGTTGGTATCTTCGCTTAGGCCTATTACTGTGAAGCGGAATCCGTTGGTGGTCTGCGTTGCATAGGTGGTAGAAGTGTTCTTATTTGATGCGGGAGCATTCTGCCGTGCGGGTTTGAAAGCAACGCTGAACAGCTGGCCTTGGGCGTTGAAAACGAAAGTGCAGAAAGGAATATCGTTTTTGGTGATGACGAGGGAATAGGTATCTGCGCCTTCGGTGGAGGGCCATGTGATGGTTACATTCTCGTAGTCAGGCGATACAATAACCGTGTCATCGGGTAGCACTACTTCTTCTGAACCAATGCACTGTATATATTTGAACGAACCAAAAACTATGTCCGTATCATATTTGTCCAATGATTTGCAAGGAACATATACATAAACATTGTAATTGGCAAATGAGTTAACTTGTGCAACAGGAGGTGTAGCAGGATAGCAGTACACATCGTGCAAATTTCGGCATCCTCCGAAAGCCTGATTCCCAATCTTTGTGATTCCTACGCCCAGATAAATCGCTGACAGGTTGGTGGCGTCGGCTAGGGTATTCTCACCGATAGAAGTGACTGTAGCAGAAGTTTCCATATTTTCGATACTATCCAAAAAGAACTTCCATGGTTGGGTTGCCGTTGCGAAGTTGTACATATCACCACTACCCGTAATGAGTAGTTTCTTGCGTTTGTACTCCCAGTAGAGATTATCACCACATTTGCCAGAATATGTCCAATTGAACTCGGCGGTTAAAATGGTGTCTTGCGTGAGCAGAATAGTGCGCGGATTGTCGGTATTACCATCGCTCCAACGTGTGAAAACATAGTCTGTGTGCGGCGTAGCAGAAATGACCACTGATTTAGAGTCGCATATCCACTCGTCTACCTGAGCAGTACCTTGTTCTTCATTCGTCAGAAGCGTGATAGTAGAAAAATCAATGTAGCGGTTATGACCGAATAGTTCCCATCCATCTGTCGTTTGATAGGCATCCTTGCTTTCGCACATACACCACAATGTAGTTCCAGACACATAGCTGAATACATTTTTCCCACAAACGGGTGGCACTATGGGAAAACTGACAACTTTGTGTAACGCAGAGCAACCATAGAAAGCATAGTTCCCGATGCCTGTTACACCTTCACCAATAATAATCGTGTGGATGTTATCACACCATCCCAACCATGGCACAGTGGCAGTCGTATAGTCATACATAGTACCAACCCCTGATATTGTAAGTTCGTTGTTGTTGTAACTCCACTGCAAATCATCACCGCATTTTCCAAATTTCGGGGTGTTTAGATATATGAAAGTTATATCACCATCTTCGGTTTGCTGAATATCATAGATGGGATGCCCGCTAATTTTAGTATATTCGGTAGCCCCTGCGGGGAAGAGGTCTGTGGGTAGATTGGTGTTGGCAAGTGTATTGGGCTTTGCTTCAATGATGTCTATGCCGAGTTTGCTCTTGGCGTTGTTCACTGTGTTGTAATACCACTTAGTGTAGTCGTATTGTATTTTGGTCAGCATCATGCCATGTCCTACAAGATAGTTATCCCAGATGTTCGGCTGCCGATTTTCCAGCAGGTAGAAGACGGTGGTATCGGGGTCGTTGCCGATGAGGTTATGTCGGTCGTTGGGTGATATGAGGAATGCCTCGTTGGTGGAATAGAGGTCATGCAGCGTGAGTAATGCCGTATCTTTGATAAGCGTAGGGGTGAGCCAGCCGAAGAAGAAACGCTCGTAGGCAGAATAGGTCGGCGGGCTGTTGCCATCGTTGTTGTAGTTGCCGAAGTCCATTACATCCCAGTCGTCTAAAGTGCGATGGGTGGAACCATCCGTAGCATAAAGATCCGGCAATCCCAATACGTGCCCGAACTCGTGCACAAAAGTGCCGATACCGTCATGCTCTTTGGAGATTGCATATATCTCATTGCCGCAGGCATATTTGTCTATCTTCACGCCGTCGATAGTGAGGTTGTAGCCGGCATAATGTATCCGGTAACTATGAGGCCAAATGGTATTGGCAGGTCCGCCGTCCGCCTCGCCATAACCTGCGTAGATTACATATACATAGTCCATCTCGCCATCGCCGTTGTTATCGTAGAGGCTGAAGTCTATCTCGGGATAGAGGGAGTCTACGAGCAAGCAAGCCTCATACACCATCTGCTCGGCATGAAGGTCGTTGCCGTAGGGGTCATTGGCACCATAGTAAGAATACTTTTGGCTGACTTGCACAGGACCTACCACATCGAACTTGGGGTTGTATTGTCCGAACGAGGCATCATAGAAATACTGCCGCGCGGAGCCTTCGGCGTGAATTTCAAAGGTTGTACGGTTGAACGTGTAGGAGTAGTCACGCGTGTAATTGTAGCCGTTGTGCATACTATCCATCTCGGCTTGCGTGGTCTTGAACGCCATATCGGGGAACTCAACAAGTATGACCAATCCGTGTTCGGCGATGTTGGTTTCTACTGCTTTTTTTGTGGCGGTTTGCTTGCGTAGCCGCTCTTGCTCTGCAATGGCGAATTTGGAGGTCTCGCGGCGTGCTTGTATTTGATTGTCGGAGAGTGCCGATACCAACTGCCATTTACCGTCAGCGTCTTGCTCTATCCACTCGCCTGCTTCGTTGGTAGTCCAATGGAAACGCTCATCGCCGTGTTGATATACTACTGCCTCGGTACCGTCCTCTTGAGTAACGACTAAAGCACCTCGTCTTGCGGGCTTTGCCCATAGCACGGTTGCTACTATGCAACCAATTGCTAATAATGCTATCTTTTTCATGGTAAATTTTAGTTTCGTATTGGTAACCATATAATTTAAACAGAACTTTCCCATAGCAACATTATTGGAGCATACAAAAAGCTTTTTTTTAGGAAATATCGGCAGGAAGAATACGCGAAACCGATTGTCCAATTCCGCAGGCAAAGGTACTACATTTTAAGGAAATATGCAAGTGTTGGGGTCGGAAAAATCTATTTTTGTGTTGTGAAACATAGTTTTAGAGATGTACTTTCTTCTCCTCGGACGAGATGCATTGGTGAATCGGAGTATATTAACACCATTTCCTATCGGAGACTCTGATTGATTCATAGATGACGGTGTCGGGGATATCGGGACAATATCAAGTCAATATCGACTGTCGGTTGATTCTTTGTTGCATCGTAAGCATACCTCTTCCCGCAGACAATAACGAGTCTGCGGATTTACGCCTGTATTTTTGACAAAATATGTTTTTTATTTGCACATATCAAAAAAAAGTGCTATCTTTGCCCCGATTTTTTTGCAATGCTATGTTTACACAACCTTTCTGTTATTCATACCGTCAATTGTGCATATTGCCGAAGCGTCTTGTCCTTTTTCTGCTCTGCGTTTGCTTTTCTTGCGTCGCTGCGGCTGACACATTGGACGACATCTTAGGCGGCAAGTACGAGGCGGAGACCCTCTCCGAGGCACAGATAGACAGCCTTTTGGGCAATGTTCCCGCGGGGCGCTACCGCCTTGAATATACCAATCCGCAACCGCTCTTCCGCCGTTCTTTCCTGGCTGATTATACCATCCGCGACACGCTCAAGCAGACGAGCAAGCCGCTGAGCGACTGCGCGGTGCGCGATGCCGTTATGTCCCCTAACGGACGCTACATCGCTTTTGCCAAAGGCAATAACCTTTATCTCCACAAGTTGGATTTCGGCACGGAGGTGGCGGTAACCAACGATGGGAATCCCAACATCATCAACGGCGTGGCGGACTGGCTTTATGAGGAGGAGTTCGCCACCACCTGTCTGTTCGCTTTCTCGCCCGATTCCAAACAGTTGGCATTCATCCGATTAGACCAATCGGCGGTGGATAGTTGCGTGTTGCCCGACCTCACCGTGCGCTATGCGCGTGCAGGGAAGACCATTCCCCGCGCTACGCTTTGCGTCTATGATATCGCCACCAAAGCCATCCGCACCATGCCTACCCACGGCGCCGTTGAGGAGTGCTACCTGCCGCGTCTGCGCTGGACGAACATCGTAAAAGACCAGCCCGCGCAACTGCTCGTGCTCAAACTCAACCGCGACCAGAACAAGCAGGAACTGCTCTCATGCAACCCAAAATCGACCGTGGTGAGTCCCCTCTATAAGGAAGAATCGAAAGACTATTTTATTGACTTCCAACTCTTTGACGAATGGCAGTGGTTGTCGGATAATCGCTTTATCGCGCTCTCGGAACGCAACGGTTGGCGCAGTGCCTACCTCTATTCCGCGCAGGGAAAGATGCTCCGCCAACTCACGGCGGACGGCGTAGACCTGACCGCCGTGTACGGCTACGACGAGCCCAATGCGATGCTTTACTACCAGCAGGCGACTACGCCCCTCACGCGCCAAGGCATGGTGCTCAATCTCAAGAAAAACACTGCCGTGGCGCTTACACCCGACGACGGTATCCACAACCTGCATTTCTCCAAGGACTACCGCCGCATGATAGACTGCTACCAATCGCTCACGACACCTCCGCAATACACGCTCTATACCCTCAATCCCAAGACCGCGGTGGCGCAGAAGAAGGAGGTGGTGAAAGACAATGCCGAGGTGGCTGCCGCATGGCAGGCGGCAGGCTTGCCCGAAGCGGAGTTTGTGCAGACGGATGGCGGCTTGAACGGCTTTATCATCAAGCCCAAAGGCTTTGACGCACATAGGAAATACCCCGTGGTGATGGTGCAGTACAGCGGTCCCGCGAGCCAGATGGTGCTTGACCGCTGGCGCAAACGCTGGGAGTATTACCTTGCCGAGCAGGGATATGTGGTGGCGTGCTTCGACCCCCGCGGGACAGACTGCCGCGGACGCGCTTTCCGAAACGCATCGTACATGCAGTTGGGTGAAGTGGAAGCGCAAGACCAGATAGCAGCCGCCCACTACATGCAGTCGTTGCCGTATGTGGACAAGGACAGACTCTGCCTGTGGGGATGGAGCTACGGCGGATATCAGACGCTGCGGACGATGTCTTGCCCCGACAGCCCCTTCCGGTGCGGTATCGCCGTGGCACCCGTAACCGACTGGCAACTGTACGATGCCGCCTACACAGAGCGCTATATGCGCCGCCCGCAGGTGAACGAGTCCAGCTATGCCGAGAGCAGTCTGTTGCCGCGTGCGAAAGACCTCAAGGGTGAACTCCTTTTGGTACACGGACTTGCCGATGACAACGTACATCCCGAACACAGCCTGCGCTATATCAACGCGCTGGTGGAGGCAGGCAAGCAGTTCGACCTGCAACTCTATCCCTACGACAACCATTTCTTGAAGAAAAACAATAACTACTCTCATCTCCACCGCCGCTTCATGCGCTTTCTGCAAGAGAGGTTGTGAGTGGTTTATGGATTATGAGTGCTCATGCTCAGGTTACTCCGAAAACTCCGATAAAAAATAAAAATTAAAATAACTAACTATCATGACAAAACAATCTTCATCTTCTCTTCGCATCGTCGCTATTATTACGATGATGTTTCTATTTGCTATGATTTCGTTTGTAACGAATATGGCAGTACCTTTTGGCACTATTTGGGAGTTCCAGTATGAGTGGGCAGGCATGATGGGTAACATGATGAACTTTGCGGCTTACCTGATTATGGGTATTCCTGCGGGTATCATGATATCCAAGATGGGCTACAAGAAAACGGCTTTGGTAGGTTTGGTATTGGGTTTGGCAGGAATTTGCATCCAATATCTTTCTTCTCTGACGGGAGCGGAAACAGTCATCTTTGGTGGTTTGATGAACCTGAATTACTTGATTTATCTGCTGGGTGCTTTTGTTTGTGGCTTTTCGGTGTGTGTGCTGAATACGGTGGTAAATCCGATGCTCAACCTGTTGGGTGGTGGCGGCAACCGTGGCAATCAGTATGTGCAGATAGGAGGTTCTCTGAACTCGTTAGCAGGTTCTCTTACCCCTATGTTGGCGGGTGTATTGATAGGTGAGGTTACGAAGCAGACCTCCATGGCGGATGTTACTCCTCTTCTCTTTATCGCTATGGGCGTTTTTGCCGTATCAATCATTATTATTGCGTTTACGCCGTTGGTAGAGCCGGAGCAGGAGAGCGGGGATTCGATGGGCTTGATTCGCGGTGCTCTGGGCTTCAAGCATCTGCTGTTCGGTGTAGTGGCAATTTTCTTCTATGTAGGCGTAGAGGTGGGTATTCCCGGAGAGATGATATTCTATCTGAATTCTCTGAATATCCCCAATGCAACGGCCATTGCAGGTTCCATTGCGACCATCTATTGGATTTTGATGTTGGTAGGTCGTTTCACAAGTTCCATTATATCGGGCAAGGTATCCACACGGACACAGTTGGCGACGGTGTCAGCGGTAGCGATTGTATTCTTGCTGTTGGCGATATTTTTGCCTGAGACCATGACGGTGCATATCTATGCGGATGTGCCGTTGAAATGCCTGTTCTTGGTGCTTTGCGGTCTGTGTACCTCGGTGATGTGGGGTGGTATCTTCAATCTTGCCACGGAAGGATTAGGCAAGTACACCGCGGCGGCATCGGGTATCTTTATGACGATGGTAGTAGGCGGCGGCATTATGCCTTTGATTCAGAATGCTATCGGTCGTAGTGCCGGCTACATATCATCGTATTGGCTGGTCATAGCAATGGTGGCGTACATTTTATGGTATGCTCTTGTGGGCAGCCAACCGCGTAAAAAATGAAATGCCATACGCCATGGAGGGCATGTCTTGCCGTTGTATCGTTTGTATTCTTGTGGTGTAGTTGCGCTAACCGTTCCTCCACTTCTCCGCGGTACATCATTGGCGTGAGCCAATGTTCGGACGATGCGTGGCGTGCGCGTATGAACGAGGAGATGGAGCGGGAACTGATTTTCCACCCCGAGTTAGCCCTGCATATCCGTCAGGCGAGCGACAACAGCGAATACCAATGTCAGCAAATCGACTCTTTCATTGCAGAGCGAGTCGATTTGCTCATTGTTTCTCCCAACGAGGCAGAAGAGGTCAAGCCCGCCGTGAGCCGTGCCTACGACGCGGGAATACCCGTTATTGTGGCGGACAGACAGGTCTCCGGCGAGAAGTGGACGGCATTCATCGGCGGGGACAATTACGCCGTGGGCGAACTCATGGCGCAGTGGTTGCTCTCCATCGTACCCGAAGGGCGTCCCCTCCGCGTTTTGGAGATACAAGGGTTGCCCGGCTCCACGCCCATGGTATGGCGACACAAAGGGATGATGGACAGCCTTCAAGGACATCCTGAGGTGCAGATAGTGGCATCCGCTTGCGGTGCGTGGTTCCGCGAAAATGCACGGGTGGTTACCGACTCGCTGTTGTCCCTCTACCCGCAAATAGACGCCATTGTGGCGCAAAACGACCCGATGGCTATAGGGGGATATGAAGCCTGTAAAAACCGTATGGAGAGGGGCGACCTCTCAACAGCGGACGGCTCTCCGATAAAAATAATGGGTGTGGACGGTATTGTCGGCACAGGCGGCGGTGTGGAGGCGCTGCTCAATGGCGAGATAGACATGACTGCCACCTATCCCAGCAGAGGCGACTTGGTGATACAGACGGCGGTGAAGATACTGCGCGGCGAGCCCTATGAGCGTATGGTGCGTCTGCCTACGCTCCTCATTAACCGCGATGCGGCACTCCCCTTGCAGCAGATTGCCGATGAGATAGACCGTCAAGTGGCGGTTTCAGAGGAGTTGGAAAGCCGTTTCAATCGGTTGTGGGATACTGCCCGCGCGCAGCGTATTGCCTTGATATTCCTGCTCTCTTTCCTGGTGGTTCTTGTTACTTTGGCAATCGTGTTGTTCAAGGTTTACCAATATCACTTGCGCGTCAGGCGCGAGCGGGAAGAGAACGCCCGCATAGTGGCGCAACAGCAGAAGCAGTTGGAGGACATGACGGCGGCGCTGGAGCGGACGAAAGCTGAGCAGTCGGTGGACGAACGCTTCGTGGAGCAACTGCAGAAAACGATAGAGCGCCACTTGGATGATTCCGAGTTCAGTGTGGAGGCGCTGAGCGAGGAGATGAGCATGAGCCGCGCGCAACTCTTCCGAAAGACCAAATCTTTGATGGGAGTTTCTCCCGTGGAACTGATACGCCATATCCGTCTCAGAAAGGCGAAACAGATGTTACTCAATACCGACCTGACTATTCAGCAGATTGCATATTCCGTGGGCTTCACCTCTCCGTCCTATTTCTCGAAGTGCTACCGCGAGTTCTTCGGCGCAACTCCCAAAGGGAGGGAGAAATAGGGGACATGTGCTTGATATGAGTTTCTGTTATGTGCCCCATTAGGGAAGGAACGCGGAAAAGAAAATCTTAACAATAGTACATTTCCCGTGCGGGTTTTCCTTGCTGACGACCCGCGATCGACCTGCGATAGACCCGCGAAAAACAATCGAAAAGATAGCGGCAGGCAAATCTTAAAAATCGTACTGTTTTTAGTGGATGGATAGGCAGAGGGTGGTTCACACCAAGGTCTTTCTCAACATAAAATACGAAATTCATGTGTAAGGCAACAAATGTTGCAGACAATAAAAGAAACATTGCACCGCGCAATGTTTCTTTTGTCTCAGACGCAAATGTAGTATAACTTGCAACATTTGTTATAGTCTATGTGCGAATAAAGCACTACTTTTGCAACCGAAACAGCAAGAATTATAGTTACATATATAATTCAACCATGAAAAACAAACCACATAAATCATATTTAACCATGCGTAGAAATTTTTACAAATTGTCTATTGCATTGCTATTTGGTCTGATTGCGCAAAACACCTTTGCGCAGACATTGTCCGTGCACGGAAATGTGGCAGATGCAATGACAGGAGAACCCCTAATCGGTGTGTCCGTATTGGAGAGGGGCACACAGAATGGTACCGTGACCGACTTTGAGGGTAACTTTGTACTTAATGTGCACGAAGGAGCCACTTTGTCGGTTAGTTATATCGGTTACAAAGATCAAATGCTGCCGGCTATCTCCAATATGGTGATTCGTATGGCAGAGAACACAGAGCAGTTGGAGGAATTAGTAGTAACGGGTTATACCTCCCAACGCAAGGCGGATTTGACAGGCGCAGTGAGCGTAATGGACATGTCGAAGCCGGTCAGCGAAGGCAATGCGAACATGCTGAGCAGTTTGCAAGGGCGTCTGGCAGGTGTGCAAGTGAACACCGATGCTGCTCCGGGCTCAGAAGGAGCGAGCATTCGTATTCGTGGTATCAGTTCTATCAATGGTAGTGACCCGTTGTATGTGATAGATGGCATTGCCACTACCGAGAATCTGAGTTCGTTGAACCCTGCCGATATCGAATCTATCCAAGTGCTCAAAGACGCATCTTCCGCTTCTATATATGGTTCGCGTGCGGCGAATGGCGTGATTGTAATCACCACAAAGCGTGCAAAGAAAGACCGTTTGAGCGTGAACATAGGTTATAGTGCAAGTTTGCAAACCATTGCGAAAAAGTATGACATGCTTTCTACCGAGCAATGGGGAAAAGTCTATTTGAATGCTGTTACAAACGCCGGCATATCACCTTCCGTAAACGCGCTAAAATTTTACAATGCGGACGGTACTCCCAAAGAGAATGCCTGCAACACCAATTGGCAAGATGAAGTATATCATCAGGCATGGACGCATAGTGTGAACGCCAGTGTAGCATCCAGTACGGAGAAGAGCAATGTATATTTTTCGGGTTCGTATATCAATCAAAAAGGACTTATGGACCAAAGTTACTACAATCGGTACAGTGCGCGTGTGAATAGCGACTTCAATGTAGGGAAATGGGTAAAAGTAGGTGAGAACCTAATGGTAGCACGCTGGATGAACAATGGTTTTAGTACGCAAAGTGATGGCGGTATTCCGTATATTGCCATGCGTCAGCACCCTGCATTGCCTGTATATAACGAGGACGGTTCGTTTGCCAATCCCATGCAATTGGTTAGTTCGGATATTGCCAATCCGGTACAGACACTGTATAACGGGCGCGATAATACCAATGAGAATTGGCGAATCTTCGGTAATGCTTACCTGGAGGTAAACCCATGGGTGAAAGGGTTGACCATAAAAACCAACATCGGTATTGAGCACTTGAAAGGATTGAGCGCGGCCTTAAATCGCAAGGTACAGGAGACGGATAACAACAGTGTAACCCGCGGTTATGCACAGGCTACCACATGGACATGGACGAATACGATAGCGTATAACAATACTTTTGAACAGATACACCATTTATCGTTGCTTGCCGGTGTGGAGGCAATAGGCTATAAAACGGAAAATATGTATGCTACGCGCAAGGGGTACGCCTACGAGACAGCCAACTATATGGTGCTGAATGCGGGAACAGATACGCAAACCAATAGCGGCAGCAATGCAGAGTGGGGATTGTTCTCTTTCTTCGCGAAGGGGGATTATAACTATCGCGACCTGTTGTTGGCATCGTTCACCATCCGTCGTGATGCTACCAGCCGCCTATACAAAGAGAATAATTCGGGTTGGTTCCCGTCTGCCTCTTTGGCATGGCGTGTAACGGAGTTGAGTGCATGGCCTGAGAACAATGTCTTGACCGATTGGAAAATACGTGCAGGATGGGGAACAAACGGCAATGCCGCCATCAGCAACTGGTACTCTATGTACAACATCTATGCCTATGACCTTGGCAATGCCGCTTACGATTTGGAAGGAACGGGAAATACCACTACCGCGGGTGTAAAGATTGTGTCTACCGGCAACAAAGATATCAAGTGGGAGACCACCACTCAGTACAATGTAGGTATGGATTTCGGGCTCTTCAATAATAGTTTGACCGTGGGTTTTGATGCCTATTACAAGCAGACCAAGGATATGCTCACCGTTCCGCCAACATTGTCTGTATCGGGCGAAAATGCCGGCTATTGGCAGAATACCGGTAACATGGACAACTATGGTTTTGAGTTGCAGATTGACTACCACAGCCCCGACTATAACGGTTTCAGTTGGGATGCCGGCTTCAACTTGAGCCACTATAAAAACAAAGTGGTGAAACTGAATGACGGTCAAGAATCCATAGGAGGCGATATCCGCTTGATGACAGGCGAAGCAATGGGAGTTTACTACGGTTATGTTTGCGATGGTATCTTCCAAAATATGGAGCAGGTATATAACCATGCTACCCAAACGGGTGCCGCCCCCGGACGATTGATATACCGTGATATCAATGGAGACGGGGTAATAACCGATGCCGACCAATGTATCATAGGCGACCCGAATCCCGATTTGACTCTTGGACTGAACCTTGATTTCAAATACAAGGGTATTACCTTGGGATTGTTTTTCAATAGCGACTTGGGCTTTGACATTTACAATACCACTCTCCGACAACTTGACTTCATGAGTTATGGCAATGAGTTTACCAATCGAGGGGCTAACCTGATTAACGCATGGACTCCAGAGAACACTTCGGCTACCATTCCTGCGGTCAGCATGGTGGACAATAACAACGAGACTCGTATGTCAACCTATTACGTGGAGGACGGGTCATACCTCAAGCTGAAATATATCAAACTCGGCTATGATCTCCCGAAAAAAGCACTCGCACCATGGCATTGCCAAAACTTGAACTTGTTTTTCCAAGTGGAGAATGTCTTTACCGCCACCAAATACTCGGGTTTAGATCCTGAATTGCCTTTGGGTACCTATGGGGCGCGTGTAGATAACGCTGCTTATCCTCGTGCTCGCAGTTTTAGTTTGGGTATCAATATGATGTTCTAATCTGAGAATGACAATTCGTAATATATTCACATCAATTTTTAACAGACATGAAAGCAAATAGATATATTGTAATCCTTATGGCTGCCGTTATTACCTTGGGCAGTTGCAGTGGCTTGTTGGAGAAAGAACCCTATGGCCAACTTACAGAGGATTTAATTGACGAGAGTGCCATGGCAGGTTTGCTGGCGGCCAGTTACGCCGGTCTCAATCCCCATTTCTTTGATGATAACAATAATGCTTTTGCCGGTCCGTCAACCAACTGGATTTTTGATGTCCGTTCGGACGATGGTCTGAAAGGCGGCGGTGCTACATCTATGGAGGGAAATATCCACAATCTGGAAACCGGCATTGTCAATTCAGACGATTACACCGTGCTCTTCAAATGGAAGAACGACTACTTCGTTTTGGCTCGTGTGAATAAAGCATTAGTCGCACTGGAAGGAGCAAGCAATCTTTCCAATAAAGACCATATCCGCGGAGAACTGCTTACGCTGCGTGCATACTACTATTTCGACTTGGCTCGAATCTATCGTGATGGTTGTTTAGTGCTTTATACTGAGAATGAGAATGCCAGCGAGAAAAGCAATACGGCTACTCATCAGGAGGTATATGCGCAGATTATCAGCGATTTGGAAGAAGCCTATTCGCTGATGGGCAGTAAACGATTAGCAGCCGGGCGTTTCGAGAAATACACCGCAGCCGCTTTGTTGGCAAAGGTATATGCTCAAATCGCCAACGAGCCGTGGGCACCGGACAATTGTTGGGATAAAGTTATTGAATACGCTGAGGCTGTCATCAACAGCAATAATTACAGTTTGTACGACCGTTTCCAAGACATGTCTATTATTGACAACAACAATACGCATGAGTCAATAATTGCCATGCAATGTTCGTCTGCCGATGATTATGCCACCTACAATCGTTCCAACCTGCTCAATAAGACCTACTCTGACAAGAATATCTATGGTACCGGTGATGATTTCTTCTACGGGAGCCAAAACTTGGCAGATGCTTTTCGTGTGGATGCCAACGGACTTCCCTATTTGGACATAGAGCCGGAAGGTCATATCGGTATTCAGGCATTGAATGATACGATGGCAGCTGCCGGGATAACCGATTTGATAAAAGCGACCAACTACACCGGCCAGGTTGACCCTCGGTTGGATTTCACAATAGGTCGTCTGGGCTATCCGTTCCATGGTTATACATATAATAGCAAATGGTGTCGTGTTATCAACCTGTACGGCCAGTTCTCGAACAAAAAAGACTGTCCTGATCCATCTGATAGCCGCGTAAGTAAATCCTTCCCATGGGGAGCGAGTCCGCTCAACTTTGTCTTCCTGCGCTATGCAGATATCTTGTTGCTGGCGGCAGAAGGGTACGTGGAGAGCACTACCCGGCAGGATTTGGGAAAAGCCACTGACTATGTGAACCAAGTGCGCCAAAAGGCACTTAATTCCATTGACCCGACTTACCTACCGGTAGATTTGAATTTGGATAACATGGGTGAATACAACGTGGGGATGTATCCTGTCTTTGCCGATAAAGACTATGCACGAAAGGCCGTACGCATGGAGCGTCGCTTGGAACTGGCTTTGGAAGGACATCGTTGGTTCGACCTTATTCGCTGGGGTAAACAGGAAGCCGTTCAGACTATGAACGCATATTTCCAATCAGAGCAATTGTTCCATACCTATTACAAAGGAAAGGAAATGACGATGGAAAATCTTTTCTTTCCGACACCTTATGAAGAAGTGGTTAACTCGAATGGTATGTATAAATAATGGTTGTTTCCCTAAGTTTCGTACAACGCAAACAATGTAAACAACGCAAATAACGAAATTATGAAAAAGATATTATCTATCATAGCAGTTGCCATATTGCTATTGGCAGGCTGCCAATCGGTACAATACAAAGATGCGGCTAATATGAGCATCAGCTCCGTGGAAAATCTGCAAGTGAATTTGGATGTACGCAACATCACTTTCTTGTGGGACGAGGCGGAAGGTGTGGAAGAGGTGTATATTTATCGGAATGGAAAGCTGGTAGAGACTCTTCCTGCCGGAGTGAAAACCTATTTTGTATTTCGCGAGGTACCGAATGAGGATGTGCTATACACATTCAAGGTGAAGAAAGGAGACCTTGTCAGTGAAGGTATTACCCGTACTGTTCATATTGATTTTGATGGTAATGCAGGAGTAACCATGTTGGAGTTAGGTAATCCTACGGGGCAAGAGCAGATGGCGCTGACATGGTTTGAGAACAACTATGTCTCCGCGGACAAAGGTCAGGTCGTTAAATCTGAGACTTTGAAGGGTATCACGTCAGATGGTGCATCCACCATCAACCTTGACCGTTACTCCACGCTTTGGATTGCTATTGAAGGGCGTACGGAATGGCCTGCCGAGTTGGATAACGAGGTGGTACAAGGTATCCGCCGTTTGGTAGCAGGCGGAGGCAAACTCTATTTGACGGGTGATGCACACCAATTGCTTTTGACGATGTTGCGTTTGCCGGAAGAAAAAATGCCTCAGGCAATTGACAATTCCATCGTGGAGGGTAATGGCGACTGGGGACTCAACTGCTTCATGCACAAAAAGTTGGATTACCGGGAGAATGCTTTTTTCCAAGGATTGGTGGATGCGGAAGGTAAACTAATGCTGCAAAACTCATCCAAGCGATCCAATGCAAATCATCTGTGGAGCATTGGGGGAGCAAGTACAATGAATAGTTGGAACAATGCCGTTTACGGTTATATGTATGCCACTATATCGAACGATGATAATGCCCAATACGGAGGTTTAGCCTATTTTGAGAAATACGGCTGTTCTGACGGGGTAGTTCTCACCGGTACCATCGTTACCAATATCCTGCCGGGGTATCAATGGATAGACGGCAATGCCTATCAGAGTAATATTGAGAAACTTACCCAAAACATATTGGAGGAAATTCGTATCGTCCAATAACAACTTAATTAACCCTAATAATAACTTCTAAATTCTAATCATTATGAAGAAAGTTTTTCTGTCAATGATGCTGGCGGGTGCCATGTGTGCACAAGCCAACGTGGCTTATGTTCTCGTAGGTGCGGACACTAAGAATGCACTTCCTACAGAGCAATCTGAAGTGAACTATGGCAATGACGAGCAGCCGGACGTTCGCTTGGAGAATCAAGACCCTGAAATCAACTTTGCTAACTGGTTCGATGAGAACTATGTGTTCGAAGAGAAGGGTGAGTTTATCACCGTATCGGAAATTGCTTCCCGTGCTTCTGAATTTACGATGCTTATCATCAACTGCGACCGCGTAGGTCTTGACCGCGATGCGTTTCGGGCATATTTCGATGCCGCTACCATAGACGCACTCAAAACGTACGTGGCTAACGGAGGTAATCTCTACCTTTCTAAACAAGCAACCGACCTCCTTTACAGAATGGGGCGTATGGGTTATGAACCGAGTTACAGTTGCGGTGGTTATCACAAAGGTGGTGATACGTGGTCTATCAATCCCCAACTGGCTTTGTGGCCCTATTGCGGTGAGAAACAGGACAACCGCGATCACCCTATCTTTGCCGGTATAACTCTCAACGAAACGCTTTTCACGGTTTTGGAGCGTGTACCCTCATTTGAGGGAGAAGAAGTGGGTTCTGTACCTTATGGTGTGATAGAATTGGTTGGAGCTGATGCACGTACCGACAATAACTGTTTCTGGATTGATTATTTCCGGAAAGATCCTACTACCGGTGGTATCCTTGATGCAGAGAATACACAAGGTATTGAGTGCCACTATCAGAATGACAATGGTCTGCGTCTGACCGACTTTGAGCAAGACTGGAATTGCAAACCTCTTGCTGCATGGGGACAAGTGGTTGACTGCTGCGCCGGCGGTATTGTGGAGTGGTACGGTGAGACCGAGAAGGCAGGTACTATTCTCACCAATGGTTTTGCTGCCTACCAATGGGGTACGACCAACTCGTTCTTGGAGAATGTGAAGAAACTGACTGCCAATATCATTGATTATCTGGGCGGTAACGAAATGCCGGAAGGGGTTGAGAATACTACGGTAAAAGTGCGTGCTACCAAGACGATAGTAAATGGTCAGGTGGTAATCCGTAAGAATGGTATTGACTATAACGTACTGGGCACACAACTCTAATGAATCGTGCTTTTCGTAGTTTGCGTCAGCAACGCAAACTACGAAAATAGCATAAATAATATAATAACTGTTATGAATACCATCATCGCATCTATATTATTGTTCGCATCGCTCCATTTTCCTATGGAGCCGGTGGAGAATTATATCGAAGAGGTTAATTCCGGTCGTCAGTATTTCGTGGAAGGTTACAATTATGCCGCATCGGTGGACGGTGTGGAAGGCGGAGCCTTGCGCTTGGACGGCTATAGCAACTTCATCGAAGTAGATATGAGTAAATATCCGCTGAGCGATAGCACTCTCACAATATCTTTTGTTATTGCGGCAGAGACTTATCCGATGATGGTGTTGGATGCCGCACAGGATGTCTGGACGGAACTTATTGGTACTATGGATGATACCAATAAGTCCGGCTGGGCATTTCGGTTGTCCAGCCAAGGGAATTATGGCTTTCAAGTGTATGTGGGCAGCAGCAAGATTGCCTGCTATGGTTCTGCCAAACTTCTTAAGTATCAGTGGAATCATTTTGTAGCGACTATTGATGTTCCCCATAAGAAACTTAACTTATACCTTAATGGTGAATTCCTCAAAACAGCTAATATCCCGACAGGTGTCATCAAACATGGCACACAGACTTTGCTCATAGGAAAGGGACGAGACGAAGTAACCTATGCCGGCGCACACCTTAATACGTTCAATGGTATTATTGATGAGATTCATATTGACAGCCGTATCTGGACTGCCGATGAGATAGCAGGGATGAACACTGCTTCGGCACTCAATCTGGCTGACCGAGATACCATCTTTATCAATAATTTCTATCGCCCCCGCTACCATGCTATGCCGGCTGCCAACTGGACAAATGAGAGCCATGGCTTGGTGTATTACGACAATCGTTATCATCTCTTTTTCCAAAAAAACGGCAATGGTCCTTATATGTCCCGTTTGCATTGGGGACATGTATCTTCGTCGGATATGTTGCATTGGAAGGAAGAAAAGATAGCCATTGCTCCCGACAAAACTTACGATATCAAGGGCTGTTGGTCAGGTGCGGTGTTTGTAGATTCGTTGCTGAGTGCTAATCAACCCCGCATCCTCTATACCTCGGTAGATAATGCGCATGCTTCCATATCCATAGCACGTCCTCTCACGAAGAGTTTGCTGGATTGGGAGAAAGATGTGCACAACCCGATTATATCGGGCACACCTGCCGGCTATGAAGCCGATTTCCGTGACCCCTATTTTTTCCGCAATGGAGAAGATGCATATATCATAGTAGGTACAAAAAAGAATGGTGTTGGTGCAAATACGTTGCACAAATATGTGAATGGCGGATGGGAATATGCAGGCACGTTTATGCAGGGTACGGATGCGGGGTCATGCGGTACATTTAACGAAATGACCAATGTAACGCAGATGCCGGATGGCAGGTGGTTGGTTACTGCGACTCCGTTGGATGGAGACCAAGGTGTGCGGACTATCTATTGGACGGGTACGATTAATGCGGATGGTACTTTCGCGCCGGACACCAACTCCTTGAAACCGCGTACTTTCGAGATGGAGAGTACCTCGAAATGGGGATATGGCCTGCTTTCTCCCACCATTTATCGTCATGGTGATAAGGTTCTTGCGCTGGGTATAGTGCCCGACAAACTGCCTACGTATCAGAATGTAATGAAATTGGCGTATGCGCATACGATGTCTTTCCCACGTGAACTATTGCTTGACGAGGACGGCAATGTATTGCAAAAACCGTTTAGCGGCTTGGCGGACTTGCGCACAGCGGAACATTTCTCCGCAAGAGATACTGTGGTAAACGGCTCTTTGTCGCTGGATCCGATATGCGGTCGCCAATGGGAGGTGAAAACGCAATGGGTGGTAGGTGAAAATGATTTCCGTTTGGATTTCTTGAAAAGCGGCTCGCAATCTGCGAAACTAACCTATCACTCTGAAAGTGGCAAACTGTCTCTTGTGATGGGTGGCATCAATCGTATGAGCAACGACAACGGCAGTTTTAACGGTACTTATGAGATGATTCTCCCTGTCAAACCGGTAGAGGGAGATACGTTGCTGTTGGATGTATATTTTGATAACTCTATTTGTGAGGTTTTCGTGAACGAGAAATGGGCATCTTCCATCCGTGTGTTTTGCCAAACATACAATGCAGACGGCTTGGAGATATTCACTACGGGTGATGTGAATTTTGTGACCATAGATGCATGGGGATTGGGAGAAATCACCACCTATCACCCGTGGACTACTCCCCAGCGCAATCCTGACAAAGAGAAAGACCCGATGGGGTGGATAAATACTCATCAGAATGAGACGATGCGAAAGACCGTTTTGGGCGGGCAAGTTTTCGTTCAAACGCCTGAACATATCTACGATATGCGGGGCGGAATGTGGAGATAATAAATAAATAGATTTGAATATCATGAAAAGCGTAAAGAACTTTTTCGTAGCAGCCTGTCTGCTAATCAGCGCAGCCGTTTCGGCAGGAGAGGTGCAGTTTTCCCGCTCGGGTGTGCGCGACATGCTTATCCGTGTCAGCGGCGACGAGCGCTATCTGCTGATTCCCATTGAGGAAGCGGCACCCGAGTATCGCATGCAGGTGATTGAGAACGGGCGTATTGTCCGCACCAATATCCTGCGTTTGGCGGCGAAAGGCAAAGTGGATTACTTCGTGCCGATGGACTTGAGCGCGTTCCGCCGCGACCAACTCCTTCTTGCCGTACATGTGTGGAACCAACCCGATGGCGAGCGTCAGCGCGAACCGTCGCCCATGGACTACATAGCATGGAGCGAGATGACGCTGTCCGACACTTTCGATGCTGCCAACCGCGACCCCTACCGCCCCGAGTACCACCATACGCCGCTCTACGGGTGGATGAACGACCCCAACGGGATGTTCTACCGCGACGGCGTTTGGCACCTCTACTACCAGCACAACCCCTACTGCTCGCTGTGGCAGAACATGAGTTGGGGACATTCCACCTCCACCGACCTTATTCATTGGGAACACCAGCCGATGGCGTTGGAGCCTGATGTGATAGGTACCATTTTCTCAGGTTCCGCCGTCATTGACCATGAGGGCACGGCAGGCTTTGGAAAAGGCGCCGTGGTGGCGATGTACACGGCGGCGGAGTTGATGGGGCAGTGCCAATCGCTCGCGTACAGCACCGACAACGGGCAGACTTTCACCAAGTACGGCGGTAATCCTATCATTACCGAGGCGATACCTGACTTCCGCGACCCGAACTTCTTCTGGAACGACGACACCGAGGAATGGAACCTTGTGATTGCTTGCGGGCAAGAAATGCGTTTCTACGCCTCTGCCGATTTGAAGGACTGGCGCTATCTCTCCTCCTTCGGCAGCGACTACGGATGCCATTTGGGGGTATGGGAATGCCCCGACCTCTTCCCGCTCAAGGACGAACAGGGCAATACCTATTGGGTGCTTATTTGCAACATTAACCCCGGCGGACCTGCCGGCGGCTCGGCGGCGCAGTATTTTGTCGGACAGTGGGACGGGCACACCTTCACCTGCAACCATACCGATACGCGCTGGATGGACTATGGCAAAGACCATTATGCCACCGTCTCTTTCAGCGATGCCCCCGACGGTCGCCGCACCGTCCTCGGATGGATGAGCAACTGGCAGTATGCCAACCAGGTGCCTACCCGCCAGTTCCGCTCGGCGAACACTATCGCACGCGACCTCTTCCTCTATACCGTCAAGGGACAACAGTACCTCGGTTCGCGTCCTGCGCCGGAGTATGACGGCAAGGGACTCGACCAAGTGGTGAAGATAAAGTCGCAATCGAAACCCACCGTGGTTACCCTCGGCAACGAGCAGGGCGAAGAGTTCCGGATTACCTACGACCCTAAGGCGATGACCCTGTCGGTTGACCGCTCCAAGAGCGGGTTGGTGGACTTCTCCGCCGATTTCCCCGTGACGGCTACTGCGCCCGTCTTGCGCAAACTCACCTCGCTGCGTATATTCATAGACCGCTGCTCCGTAGAGGTGTTTGGCAACAACGGGGAGGTATGTCTGACCTCTCTGGTCTTCCCGCAAAGTAAGTTAACTACTTGTGAATTTTGATAAAACAAACTAATAAAATGTAATCTATTTATGAAAAAGACAATCTTCTTTTTGGCTGCTATGGCGATAGCTGTGAGCATGCAAGCACGTGTGGCGTACCTCGTTCCGGGTCAAACTACCGACAAAACGGCAATCCCGACACAGTACCGGACGACAACCTTTGAGCACGATGCATACGATTGGTTCAGTACCAATTACGTAACTTCCGGTAAAGGAGATTTTATTTCTTTCCAAAATATCCCTTTGGATAACTCAACCTACAAGGCTATTTGGATTTATATTGACCGCGAATTGATTTCTTACAACAATGAAACAAATTCTGGAGAAGGTAGTTTTACAGAGGCGGAGTTTGATAATTTGTTTAGTACTGAAGTAGTCAGCGCGTTATCCGCTTATGTGAAAGCGGGCGGTAATCTCTTCTTATGCAAACAAGCACTGCATTTGGCACACCGTATCGGGCGTTTTGGCGGCGTATTGGGTACCGCTGACTATAAGCCTACATACAACTGTGGCGGGTCATCTAATCTCGCACGTACTTTCGTTATCAAGGCTTTGTTAGGTTCGGGACTCGAGGTGGGGAAGCAGACAGACCGCACCAACCATGCACTCTTCGCAGGCTTGCAAACATCGGAAGATAACGCCTGCTGCTATCCTTTGCTGACTACCGAGGCAGGGAAATTATCTACGGATAACAATATAGAAGTAGTGGAATACTTTACTCCCGATGAATCCAACTCTGCTTGGGTAAAAAATCCTAATGATAATGGTGATAAAGCACTGATTGATGGTTGGGAAACCTATTGGAGCGCACGTGCTTTGGCTACGTATGGGCATATCAATGATTACTGCTTTATTATGGCAATGGAGTTGCTGCCTACAGACGCTTACAAAGGTACTATTCTCACGATAGGTGCCGCTTCTTATCAGTGGGGAGACAATGCCGGTGTGGGACGCAGTAATGTGGAACGACTGACAGACAATGCCTTGCAATATCTCAATAAGGAAGAAGATGGTCCTACCACTATGCAAGAGTGCGTAGAGCAGGACGTAGTAAATACCAAAATTATAAGAGATGGGCGTATGCTGATTCGTCATGGGAATCAGTACTTTGATATTCTCGGCAACTTGATAAAATAATTAAAAAAGTATTTCTATTATGACCGATAAGCATTCTTCTATTGGCGCACTCGTAGTGGTGATGCTCTGCTTCTTCACGATGGGCTTTGTCGATTTGGTCGGCATTGCGAGTAACTATGTGCAGCAAGACCTCGGACTGACCGACTCGCAGGCGAATATCATGCCCTCGTTGGTATTCTTCTGGTTCCTTATCTTCTCCGTTCCGACGGGCATGCTGATGAATAAAATTGGCAGAAAGCGCACCGTGTTGCTCTCTATCGTCGTTACGGTGCTGTCGCTTGTCCTGCCTATCTTCGGCAATTCCTATCCGTTGATGCTGATTGCGTTCTCGCTTTTGGGAATAGGCAATGCCCTCATGCAGACCTCGCTCAATCCGCTTGTGTCGAATATCGTAACGGGCAACCTGTCTGCCACACTCACCTTTGGTCAGTTCGTGAAGGCGATTGCGTCTTTCCTTGCTCCCTATATCGCCATGTGGGGTGCCACGCAGGCACTGCCCTCGGCGGGCTTGGGCTGGCGCGTGTTGTTCCCCGTTTATGCCGTTATCGGCGTGGTGGCTATCGTCTGCTTGTCGCTGACCACTATCCACGAAGAGCCCGTGGCAAAGGGGAGCAGCGTGACAGACTGTTTCCGACTGCTCGGCAAACCTTTTATCCTGCTTTGCTTCCTGAGTATCATGTGCCATGTGGGTATTGATGTCGGCACCAACACCACCGCACCCAAAATCCTTATCGAGCGCCTCGGAATGTCGTTGGCGGAGGCGGGTTTTGCCACCTCGCTCTACTTCATTTTCCGTACTCTCGGCTGCCTGTCGGGTTCGGCTATCCTGCGCAAGGTGCCGGAGAAAGTGTTCTTCGCCGTTTCGGTTGGCATGATTATTGCCGCGATGATTATCCTTGCGGTGGCGGATGTGAAGTGGTTGCTCTATGTGGGTATTGCGCTGGTGGGATTTGGCAACTCCAATATCTTCTCCATTACCTTTGCGCAGGCGCTGCAACACGACCCCGACCACAAGAACGAGATTTCCGGCTTGATGATTATGGGGCTCTTCGGCGGCACGGTCTTCCCGCTCGCCATGGGCTTTATGTCCGACGCCATGGGCACTCTCGGTGCCGTCCTCGTGATGGGTGTAGGGGCGCTCTACCTCGCAGGTTTCACGCTGAAAATCAAGAAATAGTGGTCTGTGGTCAGAGCATGAGCACTCATAATTCTTAATTCTTAATTCACAATTATCATGCGATACATTATCGGTCTCGGTGAGGTGCTTTTCGACTGCCTCCCCACAGGGCGCAAGTTAGGTGGTGCGCCTGCAAACTTCGTCTTTCACGCTTCCCAGTTCTTTCCTGCCGGTCAGGACATACAAGGCTGCGCTATCTCTGCCATTGGCAAAGATGAGTTGGGCAAAGAGGTAACCGACACGCTGGACGGGGTGGGGTTGCACTATTGCCTGCCCGAGGTGGATTTCCCTACGGGTACGGTGCAGGTAACCCTCAACGAACAAGGTGTGCCGCAGTATGAGATTTGTTTGGGCGTGGCGTGGGACAATGTGCCGCTCACCGATGAAATCATGGCGGTAGCCGAGCAGGCGCGTGTTATCTGCTTCGGCTCGTTGGCACAACGCTCGGAGGCGAGCCGCAAGACCATACAGGCCATTCTCGGTGCCGCGCCCGCCGACTGCGTGAAGGTGTTTGACATTAACCTCCGCCAGCAGTGGTACAACCGCGAGGTGATTATCGATTCGCTCAACCGAAGCAACATTCTCAAAATCAACGATGAGGAGTTGCAGATTGTGGCGCCGATGTTGCTTGGCGTGGAGACGGAAACTGACCACCTCATAGCCGAGGACAAAGAGATGACCTTGCGTGTGTGCCGTGCGCTGATAGAGTTGTACGACTTGCAGATGGTGATTCTCACCTGCGGCACCAACGGCTCCTATGTCATTACGCTCAGCGACTGCTCTTTCCTCCCCACACCGAAGGTGGAGGTTGCCGACACCGTCGGCGCGGGCGACAGTTTCACGGGCACTTTTGTGGCACAACTCCTGCTCGGACACCCTATCCCAGAGGCACACCGGAAAGCCGTGGCGGTCTCCGCCTTCGTCTGCACGCAGCACGGTCCCATGCCCGTCCTGCCGGAGGAGTTGAAATAAAGGGGAGCCCCCTGTCCCTCTGCCGTGTTTTGCAGGGGAGGAGATAATTTTGCAGGGGGGTGGAAGATAACAGGGAGTGCGCTGTTCTGCGCCATTCCGACAAAGCACAGCCGCCTGCCCATGGGCAGGCGGCTGTGTGTTTCTTCATTTTATCGGCAGAGGTTCTCCAACTCCTCCCAGCGGACGACGGAGTCGTGTCCGTACTTCCAAATGTTGCGGCGAACATGGTCTATGGAAAGGGTCTCGCCCAAGTGGCTCTTGGAGTAGAACTTGTCGGCATAGCAGATGATTTTCTCTTCCAGCGACTGCGGGCAGTAGTCGCGCAGGGGGATGGGGATGGCTTCGCGCTCCACCTGCTCCTCGGTGATGCCGCTGCCCGTATGGCGTTCCGCCACCAGTGCATGCTTGGGCAGGCGCTCCTGCCGCAGCAGTTCCGCTCCGAGATAGCCGTGCTCTATGTAGGTGTGGCTGCCTGTGCAGTGGATTTTCGGGGCGTTGCAGAAGATGATACCGATGTCGTGGAGCATGGCGGCTTCTTCCACGAACTGCCTGTCCACCTCGCCGCGCTCCACCCATTCGGGGTGCGCATCAACAATCGCCAGCGCGCGGTCTGCCACTTGCCGGCTGTGCGTCAGCAGCACTTCCCGCAAGGCGGGGATTCCGGCGTAGTATTTGTCAATCAGTTGAATTATGTTCAGCATTGTTCAGTTGGTTGGAAATTGGGGTTGCCGACCTGCGCCCGACCTGCGCCCGACCTGCGATCGACCTGCGATAAACCTGCGATCGACCTGCGATCGACCTGCGACCGACCTGCGATAGACTTGCGACCGACCTGCGACCGACCTGCAATCGACCTGCGATCGACCTGCGATCGACCTGCGACCGACCTGCGAAAATTTGCGCTACCCTCGCGCTACCCTCGCGCTACCTCTGCGCTACCTTTGCGCTACCTTCGCGCTACCCTTAGGCTATCCTTAGGCTCCCCTTAGGCTATCCTCTGCCGACCCTCGCGCTACCCTTGCGCTACCCTTAGGCTATCCTCTGCCGACCCGCGACAGACCCGCGACAGACCCGCGAAATTATTTCAGTCCGTTCAAGAGCGATTTGGCGTCCATGCGTTTCTTACCCGGCAGTTGCAGTTCGAGAAGGTTGATATAGTTTCCGTCTCCGCATGGTATGAGGATGTGCCCTTTTTGTCCTTGCTCTTGGCTCCCGGTTCCCGGCTCCGCAGCAAACACTTTCACATTCTCGTAGGTCTGTCCGTTTAGCGTCAGGTTACACCACGCGGCAGGGTAGGGACTCAGTCCGCGGACGAAGTTGTGCACCGCGGCAGCGGGTTGCGAGAAGTCGATACGGCATGTGTCTTTGAAGATTTTGGGTGCGGGTCGCAACGCGACAGACTCGTCCTGCGGCTGCGTAGGGAGCGCGACACCTCGCGTATCGCAGTCGAATATCATGTCCACGGTGCGGAGAATGACGCCTGTACCCAAGTCCATTAGTCGGTCGTGCACGGAGCCGACGCTCTCGTCCTCGCCGATGGGGATGCGCTCTTGCAGGATGATGTTGCCCGTGTCTATCTCGTGCTTGAGCATAAAGGTGGTTACACCCGTTTCGCGGTCGCCGTTGATGACTGCCCAATTGATGGGCGCCGCGCCGCGATATTGCGGCAGGAGTGAGGCATGGAGGTTGAAGGTTCCCAAACGCGGCATGCTCCACACCACCTCCGGCAGCATACGGAATGCCACTACTATCTGCAAATCAGCATGATAGGACGCCAATTCTTCCACGAAGGCAGGGTCTTTCAGTTTCTCGGGTTGCAGGACGGGCAGTCCTGCCTCCAGCGCGTATTGCTTTACGGGTGAGAACTGCACCTTGTGCCCTCTGCCTGCGGGCTTGTCGGGCATGGTTACCACCGCCACTATGTTGTAGTGGTTTTCCACCAATGCACGCAGACCTGCAACGGCAAAGTCCGGCGTGCCCATGTATATTATTCTATTATCAGACATAAACCTATTTGGTTGAAATTCTTTATGTTGCGGAACTGCCCGTAGGGACAGTTGCCGTGGTAGGCGCGTATGCCGAGCGACCAATGCGAATAGATTCCGCGATAGCGCGGGGCGCAGTAGCGTGCACCGAGAAAGACGTTGTAGGTGAAGACGCGTTTCTCGTCTTGCAGCACGGGCGTCTCTCCCTTTAGGTTGTCCAAGTCGTAGCCGTACAGGGCGCGGTTGCGTATCTCTGCCGAGGCGATACCCTGGAAACCGTGCTTGCTCACGGGCGACTGGTACTGGTACTGCAAGTAGGCTTCCCACGGCGACAGGCGCGGCTGCGCGAGCGAGGCGTCTCCGTCCTCATTGTGGATATTGTACCAACCTTCTTTCCAATCCCACAGCAACATCAGCCCTATGCGGAAACAATGGTTCTGCCTGTCGCGGTCTTCCGCTTCGTTGAGCGTGAAAGTCAGTTCGGTATAGTTGTACGACACGTTCACGCGCTTCAAGGCATGCCCCTGCTCCACATGCTGTACCTGCAGTTCGTCGCCGATATGGGTTGATTCATGCTTGAAAGGCGACCAGCTGACGGCGTAGTTACGGGCAAAGCCCTTTTCGATACGGTGGAGGAATGCCACGGTGGGCAGTCCGATACGGTAGTCGCAATCCACGATAGGGGCTGTGGTCTTTCCGAACAAGTCCATCCACAGGTTGGCGGACATGCCGCTCGACACGCTGAGAGCCATCGTGCTGTCGCCCACTTGCCCGTACCAAAGCGGCAACTGCATGCCGAAAATCCCCATGGTCTGCCAGCGGTAGGCTTCGCCCGACGCACCGTAGTCGTAGATGGGGCGGTTGGTGGTGTAGGGGATATCCATGCGGACGAAGTTCGGGTGCTCATCGGCGTAGAGGCTATGCCCCCACTCCGCACAGCGAAACAACCCCTCGCAAAAACGAGTGCTCTCCGCCGAGGCAGAGACTATGCCCAAACATAGGCATAACACGGTACAAATAAAGGTTTTCATAAGTGGTGGTAGGTTAGGATAATTTGTCTCTTATTGATTCAACAGCGTTATAATTTCCTCTTTGGTAGGCAGGTAAGTCATATACTTTGCCGCAAAAATTTGTTTCTCGTTTTCAGGAAGGGTGTATTGTACTACGGTATCGTTTTTGTCTGCACATAGCACGATTCCTATGGGTGGATTATCGCCCGGATTCATTAGTTCGCGCGTGTAATAATTGACATACATCTGCATTTGCCCGAGGTCTTGGTGGGTCAGTTCGTCAGTTTTTAGGTCAATGAGTACGAAACAACGGGCAAGGTAGTTATAGAAAACGAGGTCGATATAGAAATGTTTATCGTCAAAGGATATTCGTTTTTGTCTTGCTACAAAAGAGTATCCTTTGCCAAGTTCAAGTAAAAAATGCTGGAGTTTGGTGATGAGCATCTCTTCGAGATCCGTTTCAAGGAAATGTTCTCCTTGGGGAATACCGAGGAAATCAAGAATATAGGGGTCGCGAATAATTTCGCGTGGTTGCAAAGTCTCAGGAATAGATGAGTGTATTTCACGCTGCACACTATCCTTATCACGACTTGTGAGCATACGTTCATAGAACAGCGTATTGATTTGTCGGTCAAGTTGGCGCACTGACCAGTTCTCATGTACGCATTCTTCTAAATACCAGTTTCTTATAGTGTCGTCTTGTACTTTTAAGAGTGTCCGACAGTGGGACCAACTTAATTTGTCACACAGTGTGTGATAAATTGGAAAATAGAGATAAAACTGGCGCATGTACATGAGATTAGTAACGGTGAAACCGCTACCAAACTCTTGTGTGAGTCTCTCTGACAATAGTTTTATGGTGGATTGCCCGTATTTGGCGCGGTTCTCGCCGCCTTGTTCATATTCCACAATGTGGCGTCCTACTTGCCAGTAGGCGTGAACAATGGTACTATTGATGTGCCGTGTTATGTTCTTACGCGCATCTTGCAGAATGTTACGGACAGCAATATACAATGTATTTTCTTGCCCTTCCTGCAAACTTATTTCCTTATTTTTTTCCAGCATGACAATATGGGTAACTTTTGTAGCAACTATGTATTAACAAATAAAGGTTTTCATAAGTGGTGGTAGGTTAGTGATAAATCAAAAAAATATCCTCAGCAATAATCCTTCCTAATCTCTGCAAGGGCGCAGCCCGCAGCAAGGTTTTTCAATATCCACTTGTGCTTATGATGTGCAATGCGCACTCTATAATACTCCTCGCCGTTTCAGTTCGAAGAAACATTCCTTGGTGGCTTTAATATCCGTCATAGCATCGTGTGCACCGCTGAATGCGTGCCCGAATAGTTTGGTGTATAGTTCGGTAAGTTTGGGATATTTATAATCAGAATAGTATGAATTGGTGCTTGGTACAGCACAAAAATTGACCGTCTGTTTCATAGTGCAGATATGTGGGTGGCGTGTAAGTGCTTGTCCTTGCATCGGTTGTCCGTTGCGGTATAACTCACATCCTATTACCATCATGTCGTACTCTATATTGTGTCCCACCAAAATCTCTGCATTCTCTACGTCCTGCATAAATTCTCTCAGTATGCTGCTGATATCGTCCCCGTCGCGTCGTAGTTGGTCGGTGGTGATACCTGTTAGTTTGGTAACCTCCGAGTCCACGGAGAACCCGTTGGGGTATCTCCATTTTGTGCGACTTTTCAGTACATTGCCTCGCTCATCGGTCATAATCCACCCTACTTGCAGCAGGCGCGGCCAGTTGTTCGTGTTTTCTATTCCGGCTTTGTAGTTGTAGGGTAATCCGTTCGTTTCTGTGTCAAAGAATAGATATTTTGCTTTTGCACTTTCAGCAACTTGTTTGGCTCTCTCTCGTTGCTCTTGCTGTTGCTCTCGGCGATACTCTTCCTTCCGTTGCTCCTCTTGTTGTAATTTCTGCAAGCAGACTCGGCGTTTACTCTCTGCCGTAGGGTGGTAGAGGGCGGTGGCTTTGGCATACCACTCCGCTGCCTGCTTGAAGTCTTGCGGTAGTCCATTGCCTGCCTCATATAGTTCGCCCAAGTGGAACGCCGCTTCGCTGCATCCTTTGTCGGCGGCTTGCACATAACAGAGAACGGCTTGCGCTAAGTTCTTTGCCATGCCGATGCCCCTCTCATATCCGCGTGCTATATTAAGCAGAATGGTGTACTCTTCCTCTTGCGGCTCTTGTATTAGTTCGCGCCAAGGCTCTAATCCCAATTGGCAATAATCCTCTTTCTTTCCCTTGGGTACACGAATGATTTGTAGATTTTCGCAGTCGCGGAATACATTACTTCCAATCTCTTTGAGCGTTTTTGGTAAGGTGATGGATGTGAGTCCCGAGCAGCCTCCGAATGCTGAATCCCCAATGCTCGTTACGCTATTTGGTATGGTGAGGGATGTGAGTTCTGAGCAGTAATAGAACGCATAGTTTCCGATTTTTGTTACGGACTTAGGAATGAGAGTTGTTACACAACCGGAAACAAGGGTATTTGTAGCTGTTTCTATAATGGCATTACAACTATCTCTGCTATCATACGTTAGATTATTGTGGTTCACTTGTATGTTAGTAAGTCTTGTGCAACCGTAAAACGCCCCTCCCCCAATGTCCGTTACGCTATCGGGGATGATGATTGAACTAAGTCCTGTGCAGCCGCTGAACGCCCATGCTCCAATGCTCGTTACGCTATCGGGGATGGTGATAGAGGTGAGTCTTGTGCAACTACTGAACGCAGACCATCCAATGCTCGTTACGCTATTGGGGATTGTGATAGAGGTGAGCCCTGTGCATTCACGGAATGCCCTTTCCTCAATTCTCGTTACGCTATTGGGGATGGTGATAGAGGTGAGCCCTGTGCATTCGTAGAACGCCCCGTCCCCAATGCTCGTTACGCTATCAGGGATGATGGTTGTTTCGCACCCGGCGATAAGGGTGTTTGTGGCAGTTTTAATAATAGCATTGCAATTGTCTCTGCTATCGTATATGGGATTATCTTCGCTGACTAGTATCTTATTGAGTCCTGTGCAGCCTTGGAAAGCAAAATCTCCAATGCTCGTTACGCTATCGGGGATTGTGATAGAGGTGAGTCCTGAGCAGTCCCAAAAAGCCCAGTTCTCAATGCTCGTTACGCTATAGCTTCGTTCCTGGTAAGTAATGGTATTTGGGATATTCACATCTCCTTGTATCTTTTCTTCTTGTCTGCATACAGATGCTGTGCCATCAGCATTGAGTTCATAACTAATATCGTTAAATTGTATTTCCATGTGTAATAATAGATTGTTCAATGGGCTTTGTATCTTTTATTTTTTCTTTCCCTGCACTTCCGGCGCTTGGGCTACTTCGGGGAGGAGCGGGCGGCGGTAGGCGCGGACGATGAGGTAGATACCGAGAAGGATGAAAGGTATGCTGAGCCATTGTCCCATGTTCAGCACGTGCCCTGCCTCAAAGAGTTCTTGGTCGTTCTTGATAAACTCCAGCCCGAAACGGGTAACGAAAATTATCTCGAAGAACACACCCAGGAGCAGTCCCTCGCGGCGGTAGGCTTTGCCTTTCCAATACATAGGCCATGTTACCGCCAGCGCCACGAGGCAATAGAGCATCTCGTAGATTTGCGTCGGGTGACAGGGCACGGTCTGTCCGTCACGCACGAAGATAAAGCCCCACGGCATATCGGTCGGACCGCCGTATATCTCGCTGTTCATCAGGTTGCCAAGCCGGATACAGAACGCCGTCAGGCACACGCCCACGCAGAGGCGGTCGAGTATCCAAATCCACGAGGTGTGGTACTGCGGGTATTTCTTGAATTGCGTCTTGTCGAGCAGCCATGCGGCGATAATCAGTCCTATTGCGCCTCCGTGGCTTGCCAGTCCGCCTTCCCATACCTTGAACAGTTTGAGCGGGTGCTCTATGTACGGATTGCGGTAGTTGATAGTCCATCCGAATATCTGTACGGGGTCGGTGGAGATATCCATGGCGGCACAATAACGCGCCAACGCGGGGTTGGTAACATCGTGCCACTCATAGAACCAGCAATGCCCCACGCGCGCGCCGATAATCACGCCCAGCACCATCCATAAAAAGAGTTTGTCCGACCAGTCGGCGGGGCAATGCTCATGCTTGTACATCTTCACCTGCACCCAATAGCAGAGCATGATACCTATCGCCCACAGCAGTCCGTACCACCGCACGCCGCCGTCTCCGAAGTGCAGCAATATCGGGTCAACGTTCCAAGTAACGAAAAGTAATTCCATGTTAGTCAGTTTCAAGTTTCAGGTTTCAAGTAAATTGTCCGATTATATCATCTTCCCCAGTTCAGTTTGTCCCGAAGGGATTTGAGGAAACTGTTTTCGCCTACTTGCACCACTTTGATAGTGTAGGGTGCTTTCTCTATGTGCAGGCTGACATCGGTGTTGAGTATCTGGCTGCGCCCGTCGATAGAGAGCATATAACTCTGATAGCGGCTGCTCACTTTCAGGTCAAACTTCCAGTCATCCGGCACCACGAGCGGGCGCACGGTCAGGCTGTGGGTGGCGATAGGCGACAAGATAATGCCTTTGGTCTGCGGCACGAGTAGCGGACCGCCGATAGACAGGTTGTAGGCGGTACTTCCTGTCGGTGTGGAGAGCACCAACCCGTCGGCATGGTAGGTGTGCAGAAACTCGCCGTTGGCAGTTACCTCCACGGAAATCATGCTGCTCATACCTTGCTTCATCAGTGCCACTTCGTTCAGCGCGTATGGCGACATGATAAGGTCTTGCCGCGAGCAACATACTTTCAGCAGCGAGCGTTGCTCAATGGTATATTGCCCTTCTATCAGTTGGCGCATAATGCTATCCACGTCTTTGGTCTGCACATCGGCAAGGAAGCCCAAATGCCCGCAGTTGACGCCCACGATGGGCACATTGCGGCTGCCTACGGCTGCAGCGGTGGTGAGGAACGTGCCGTCGCCGCCGACGGACATGGCAAAGTCCACAGGTTCTTCACCCTCTTGCGCTACTTCCGAGAAAGCCGGATACTCGCGCAACTGTAACTCCTGCCTCAATTCCTGCGACAATTGTACCTGCACCCCGTGCGCCGCCATGAACTCCAGTATATGCGACACCTCTATCAAGGTGTTATCCTTCATCGCATTACCAAAAATAGCAATAATCATAATCAGTGTGCTTTCCTAATACCTTAAAAAATACAATACCTGAATGTTTTTTGGGACGTTCGAGACAAAACACCTCATCGCGGCAATAACTTGACAATCACTGCACTGAGCGGGGCGATTGTGCGAGGTTGTGTCACATCAACCGTTGTCCCTGTGAGTATCTCTTTTCCCTGAGGTTGATACTTGGTGGTTATCTCTGCGTAATGTTCCATCGGAATCACCCTTTCCTCCTCGCTCGCATTGACAAAGACAAAGACTGCTTCTTGGTCGTTGTAGCGGAAGAACGCGTAGGTGTTGTCGCGTCCGAGGAAGTGCATGGTGCGCCCCGTGTGAATCACCGGCTCGCTCTTGCGCCATTGGAAGAGGCGGCTTTGGAAATCGAACATCTCCTGTTGCTCGGGCGTAACGTCCTTGCCGAGCGGCAGGGGCATGCGTAGCGTGGAATGTCCGATGGAGCGGTCTGCGGAACGCATAGCGTATTCGTCGCCGGCGAACACCTGCGGAATACCGCGCATGGTGGCAAGCAGGACGTAACCCAACTTCACGCGGCGCGGGTCTTGGTCTTTCACAATGTCGGCAAAGCGGTCCATATCGTGGTTGCCGAGGAACATGAAGAGTTTATTGACATCGGCATAGAGGTAGTCTTGCGCCACGGCTTCGTACACACGCGCCATGCCCGTTCCCCATTCCTTGCCATCAGTCTCCAAGGCTTGGCGGATACTCTCTTCCACGGGGAAGTCCATCACGGTGGGCAGGTTGCTGTCGAAACCATTGTAGTTCTTCACACCCGATTGCCAGTAAGCCACGGCACTCGCCGGACGTGTCCAGCACTCGCCTACGATGTTGATATTAGGATACTCCTCGCGGATGGCTTTCAGCCACAGGCTGCCCGGTACGGGCTCGATGTAGGGGTAGGTGTCCACGCGCAGACCGTCCAGATTGGCGTATTCTATCCACCAGATAGCCCACTGCTGAAAATACTTGAGCAGGTCAGGATTCTCCAGATTCATATCGGGCATGGGCTTGTCGAACCATCCGCGGTTGTTCAACTGACGGTCGTATTCGGAGGCGTTGATGTCGTAGTTGGCGGAGAAGACATTGTTGGTAGCGGTGAACGCATTGAATTGGTTTACCCAATCGTGGTAAGGCAGGTCTTTCATCCACCAGTGGGTGCTGCCGCAGTGGTTGGGCACCATATCCATCAGCACTTTGATACCTTTCTGGTGTGCCTGCTCCACCATGCTGCAATACAACTCATTGGAACCGAAGCGGGGGTCGATATGGTAGTAGTCGGAGCAAGCATAGCCATGATAACTCCATGCGGCTTCGTTGTCCTCCAAGAGCGGGGTAGGCCAGATGGCGGTAGCCCCAAGGCGGCTGATATGGTCGAATTGGCTGATGATACCCGCGATGTCGCCGCCGAAGCGTCCGTGGACATTACTCTTGTTGGTTTTCTCCGCCATCTGTGGGAGGTTGTTGTTGGTCTCGTCGCCATCCACGAAACGGTCGGACATGATGAGATAGACTACATCCGCCGAGGTGAAAGATTGGCGCATGCGGCTACCCTCGCGACGGGTGTTGACGGTGTAAGTCCATGTGGCTTTTTTCTTGTTCTTGGTGAGGGTGATCCGATAGGTGCCAGCCTGCTTCACATCCATATCCACAAAGAGATAGTTGGGACTCTCGGCATTGTGTTGCGCCGTGGGAACCAAGCCCAAGCATTGTCCGCGCATCACTTTGTTGCCGACCACTTCCTGCACCGTTACTTGTGCGTCTGCCAAGTCCTCACCCTGGAAAAGCAAGGTGAGCGGCATATTCATTTCTGTCCACCAGCACAGCGGTTCCACGCGCTGAATAACCGGTTTTGCACTTGCTACCATAGTCATGGCTAAAAGACTGATAATCAGTAAGAATTTGTTTTTCATACGATAGATTTATTTGTCGGGTTTGTATTATTCTTATTTGTCAGAAAGGGGGTTGTTTGCATTTTTATATCTCCCGCACTTTGACCTCATTGAGCGTATTGTGCTCGGCTTTGAGTTGGCGGAACTTCTGCCAAAAACGTTGCATGTCTTCGTTTGTTCCTTCGATAAACTCTTCGTATCCTTGTGCATCTATGCGGTCGAAGACCATGCCGATAGTTATTTTGCGGGTATCCATGGCAGGCTGGTAGGTACGTTCTTCCTTTCCTTCCACGTACACCGCCCGCAGCAAGCCCGTCTCCTCCAGCCGGCTGAGCAGTTGGAGCACCAGCCTGACGGGGAGGTGCTGGTCGGAGGCTATCTCGCGTGCCGTCAGCGGAGTTTCGTCTGCCTCAAAACGGCGGATGATAAGCGAGAGAAGATAGAGGGTGATGCAGTCTTTGTAGCGGCGGGACATGTGCTCAAGGTCGTGCTCGTACTCAAACTGTTCGTTGTTCTGTATGGCGAACGACATCTGCGCACCGATGAGAATGAGCAAGCACGTCCATTGCAGCCATGTGAGAAGGATAGGAATGGTGGCGAATGCACCATAGACGATGCTGGTGCGCGAGAGCAGGACGATGATGTGCATGGAGAGCATCTGCAAGAGCATGAAGAGCGTTCCCATCAGCACTCCGGGTATCACTCCGCTCCAAAAACGCACTTTCGTGTTGGGGATGGAGATATACATCCATGTGAAGATAGCCCATACCAACGCAAATTGGATGAAACGCACCAATCCCGTGCGCAGAGATGCGAAGAAAGGAATCGACTGCAAAGACGAAACCATGGAGTCGATAAAAATACTGATACCCGATGTGGCAACCATCATAATCGGCACAATGACCAAGATGGCGATATAGGTGATGAGTTGGTGGATGACGGAGCGCGATTGCTTCACATCCCAGACTTCGTTGAACGCCGATTCCACGTTGCGGAAGAAAGAGTAAATCGCCCAAATCAAGATAAGCAACCCCACACCGAGGAACACGCCGCCTTGGGCGGTTTCCAAATATCTGTCCACCATGCCCATGATAGTCGGCACCAGATTGGTCTCGCCGAGGAAAGACTCATTGAGCAGATTCTCAATCACTTCCGATACGCCGAACCCTTTGGCTATCGCCACCACCATCGCCAAGATAGGGATGATGGCAAAGACGAGCGAATAGGTCAAACTATTGGCTCTGACGTTTAGTTTTTTGTCCGTGAAACCCCTTACGACAAGCACAATCGTCCGCAACGCCTGATAGCCCAATCGTTTGCTGCGGCTACCAAACTCCGTGCTTGTTCTGCGCCACATCCCGTAGCGGAGGAAGTCGATAATATCTCGGAATTTGCGTCTGATGGCGGTCGGCAATTACGTTTCGTTTGAAAAAACAATAGCAAGTCTATAAGCCGGGTTCTGTACCTTTTCAGGCGTTCATCATTAATCTTGAGGTCAACATTGCTGCCGCCTTCTCTCGCTTCCTACCCTCCGACTTGCGCGAGCAACGCTCAAACGCCGGTTTACATGGAATTGCTGCCCATAGTATGCTCGTTTCACAATTCTCGTCTCTGTAGCAGTGACCAAACATTGCTGCCTGACGGCCGTTAACCGCTATGGTGCTCTGTGCAGCCCGGACTTTCCTCGGCGCTTGGGATTAAAACACGGATGTTTTTCTTCCGAAAAGTACCGCGATGAACCGACTTGCTATTGTGGCTATACAATAATAGCCCTTGCGGGCTATCAACGTGTTGGAGCGGCATAAGGGAGTCGAACCCTCCTCCTAAGCTTGGGAAGCTCATGCACTACCGATGTGCTAATGCCGCAGTACCGAATTGCGCTGCAAAGGTACGACTTTTTTTTTATATATGCAAATAAATGCGTGATTTTTTAGTAAATTTCCACCATCTCGCGTTTCACGCGGCGCGTGATTTGTTCCTTCTGCAAAGGCTGTACGCCCTCTGTTTGCAGAGAGGTTACGCGCTGGGTGGCAAGGGCTTTGATAGGTATCTCCATCTGGCGGCTGCCCAAGATGGTGGCATCGCAATCCATGTTTTTTTCCAATATGTAGATGTGTCCGTCGCGCCATTGATAGATAGTGTTGAAATCGATGTGCGCATTCATCTTGCGCAGGCGGAAGCGTTCTATCTGTTGGTCGCTCATGTTAAAGATATTCAGTATCTTAAGCATGTCGGCGTCCAGTTTCTTGCCGAAAGGTACATTCAAGTACAAATCGCTGTGTTCGGAAAAACGGCGGACGGAAAGCGTCTCGGAGTCGAGGATGTAGTGGCGGGTGATGGCATACTTGACGATACCGAAATAGTTCTTCTTCTCCACATGGGTGAGCACGGTCTCGCCTTCGTTCTCGTTGCTGACTGTCCAGTTGCGGATGTCGTCCACAAAATGCTCGAAATCGTACTTGATATTGCCCATGTCGAACAACGCCCTGTGTACCACCACGCCCGAATCCACACTGTTGGCTGCCTCGCGCATGCGCGGGTCGTACTTCTCCAACGTCTGAGTTGCAAAAACGGTATCTACGCGCCGGCGGATAGTCGGGTCAAAGAATCGTTTGCAGTATTCGCCCGCAAACTGCACGGAGTCTTTGTTGTTGTTGCGTGCTTCGGGTAGCACTACCACGGAGGCTATCATCTGCTCCATGCCCCATGCCTCTCCCTCGGAGTCGAGCCGCGCGTCGCTCACCACGTGGTACTTGCTCGGCTCGTCGCTGAAGTCTTCCTGCATGCGGACATACACCTGATGGAGCAGTGCCGCCATCTGCTTGCGTTTGTTCTTTTGCTTGTTTGCCTTGGCTGCCACTACGGTCTCTTCCAGTGCGATAGGTTGCTCGCGAAGGACAACCACGGCAGAGTCGCTCGGCGTGAACACACGCAGGGGAAGTACCTGCTTCTCGTAGCCGATGAACGAGACAACCACGGTGCTCGTCTCAGGCAGGTCGGTGGTGAAATGAAAGAAACCTTGGTCGTTGGTCGCGGCACCCGCTATGGGGTCTTCCTCTGGATAGACGGTGGCATAACCTATGCCTTTGCCGTCGATATCCACGATACGACCTTGATAATCCGCTGCGTATGCCATACAGGTACACGACAGCAAAACAAATAATACCTTGTTGATTTTCATTGTTAAAGTTTATTTCTTCATAGAATTTCCATACTGTTTACAGATACGGGTTATAGTCTTTCTCGTGCCCGATGGTGGTGGAGTAGCCGTGCCCGGGATAGACGGTGGTGTCATCGGGCAGGGTAGTGAGTTTCTGCAGCGAGCGAATCAGCATCCCCATATCCCCGCCGGGCAGGTCGGTGCGCCCGATGGACTCCTGAAACAGCGTATCACCCGTAAAAAGCCATTTCTCCGCAGGCAGGTAATAGCATACCGAGTCTTCTTTGTGCCCCGGGGTGCGGAGTACTTGGAAGTGCATGCCCGCTACCTCCAATTCCCCCTCAGCGGGGTACACAATCGGACTTATCCCATACGCCTGCTTTACAAAATCCATGCCACAGATGTGGTCGGTATGCGTATGGGTGATAAGCAGAGCAACGGGGATAAGTTTTTCGGAACTCAGGAACGCTCTTAACCGTTCCTCCTCGCGCTCGCCGTACATACCCGCGTCTATCAGCACGCACTCCTGCTGCCCTGCCTGCCACAGCACGTATGTGCATTCCCGATAAGGATTGAAATAAAAGGTCTTTAAGAGCATGATTGGTTTAATTTTGTCTCTTGTACAAATCGGCTATGATACCAAAACATGTAGAACCGCCTACTATATAAGAGCCTCCGGTAAACCAACTGTACCCGTATCCCTCGAAGGCGTTAGGGGTGGTAATACTCACTACGTAAATAATGTCTGCTCCAACCTTCATGGCTTCTTCCTCCACGGCAGCCATACAAGCCTCGTAGGTGCAGGCTTCCGTTAGGGTCAGACCTCCTTCGCCGACCGATACGGAGCCCATACGAATGATATTGTCAGGCAGTGTTTGTCCGCTTTGGATGATTGTTACTTCTGTGGTGGGAGCGTATCGCCGGGTTACCGACACAGTCCGTTGCAGTCCGCAACCGGTAAGAAAAAGGAAGGGAATCAAAAGAAAAAGAATCTTTTTCATAGATGTTATTAGTTTGCTGTTAGAAAATTACATGGGTAAATAAATCACGCGTTTGGTGTCGAACCACTCGCCTCGGAAGAGGGTGCTTATCTCGGTTACTTCCGCGCGTTTTTGAAACGGACGCAGTTCTTCTTTCAAGTCGCCGCCCTTCAAAACAACAAGTCCGTTGGGCACGGCGTTGCGCTGTTTGTTGCTCACGTTCTTCTGCACCAGGCGTACCAAGTCGGGTAGGGGCATTACCGCGCGGCTTACCACAAAGTCGAATTTACGTTTCTCTTCCTCTGCACGCTCTTGGATACACTCCACGTTCTCCAGCCCCAACGCTTTGGCGACCTCCTGTGCCACTTTTATTTTCTTCCCGATGGAGTCAATAAGCGTGAAACGGCAGTTCGGGAACAGTATCGCCAGCGGAATCCCCGGGAAACCGCCGCCGGTGCCTACGTCCAGTATCTCTGTATGGGGTTGAAAAGGAAGCACTTTGGCGATTGCCAGCGAATGGAGCACGTGGTGCTCATAGAGGTTGTCAATATCCTTGCGGGAGATAACGTTGATTTTGCTGTTCCAATCGCGATATAGTACGTCAAGAGCAGCAAACTGCTGCTCTTGAGTGCCGGTGAGTTGAAAATAATCGGAGATAATCATTGTAAATTTCCGATATCGTTAATCCGCCAAATTGGTGAATACGTTCTGTACATCCTCGTCTTCCTCGATACGGTCGATGAGTTTCTGTACCGACTCACGCTGTTCGTCGGTCAGTTTCTTGGTATCGTTCGGAATACGGACGAACTCGCAACTCTGCACCTCGAAGCCGTTGTCTTCCAGGTACTTCTGCATGTTGATTGCTTCGTTGAAATCCGAGTAGATGACGATGGTGTTTTCCTCCTCGTCCACACCCAACTCTTCTACACCGAAGTCGATAAGTTCCAATTCCAGTTCGTCCAAATCCACACCTTCTTTCATGCCGATGGTGAAGCATGCCTTGCGGTCGAAGAGGAACTGCAACGAACCTTGTGTGCCGAGTGTGCCGCCGTGCTTGGTAAAATAAGAACGGATATTGGCGACGGTACGCATGTTGTTGTCGGTGGCTGTCTCTACAAAGATAGCGATGCCATGCGGACCGTATCCTTCGTAGTTAATCTCTTTGTATCCTTCCGAAGACTTGTCGGTCGCTTTCTTGATGGCGCGGTCGATATTCTCCTTCGGCATGTTCTCCTTCTTACATTGCTGAATCAACGTGCGGAGACGGGGGTTGGAATCAGGGTCGGGGCCGCCGTCGCGGGCTGCTATAGTGATTTCTTTACCGAGTTTGGTGAATGTGCGGGCCATGTGTCCCCAGCGTTTCAGTTTGGTCGCTTTGCGATATTCAAATGCGCGTCCCATAGAATGTGAAGTTTAATTTTTAGTTATAGTTAGATTATTAGTTGTACCTTCTCTGTGATTTCTTTCCGGCAGGTTGCTCAAATGCTCTCGTCCACTACTTTTTTCTTCTTGTGGTTGGTTCCCCACACAAAGGTCAGACCTACGGCGGCATTCACGCCCTTAATGTGGTATGGGATGGGGGTGCCCTGCGTATAGACAGTGGGGATATAATCGGCAGCCACCATAATGTTGAGTCCGTCTATCGGCATGATACTCAGTCCGGCACCTACGTTGCTGTAATGTCCGTTGTCCAGCAGCGAGTAGGATACGGCCACGTTAAGCCAATTGAAAGGTTTGAAAGCAGCGCCAATGGTTACCTCTTCTTGCACTTTCTTGTTCACCAATCGTGTCCGGCTCAACACACCGACCGTAATTTTGTCGCGCAGGAAATTGAAATCCGCCCCGACGTTAATTTTCATGTTGAGGAATTGACTGAAACCGGCAGATTCGCTGATGCCGATATGAGCCGCGTCCAATACGCCCAAGACGTTTTTCTGCACGCCGCTCATTAAACTGTCCGTGCTGAACTTGCCGTCCACTACGTAATCAGCGTACTGCAAGTCGCCCACCCCCATAAAAGTAGTGTCCATGCTTGCTACTGCCGTTCGGCTGGCGGACTTTGTCCATTGAATCATACCTAAATCGGTTATGGCGGCATTTATCTGCAAGAACTTGAACGGACGATAGGTGAGACCTAAATCCACGGCAACGCCGTAGCCGGAGGGCTTGAGCAGGTGTAGGAAGGAAGCGGGGTCTGCACCGGTGATGCCCAACAGCGAGGACAAATCCGCCCCTGCTATCACTTCACTGATGGTGCTTCCCGTCTGAATAGACTCGAAGTTGAGCGGAGCGGCAATGGTCATATCCACGTTTCCGCGCAGGTTCCATTGGTCGGTGGAAGCGTCTATGGAGAGATCTGACATGCTGGCGTTGAAGAGTGCCGTTCCCAACAGCACTTTCAGTTTTCCGCCTACCGCCCAACGTTCGTTGATTTTGTGGCTGTAGCCGAACGAGATGTCGGTATATACGGTGGCTGACAAGTCCATTCCGCTGAGGTCAAACGTGTTTATACCGCCGGTGATGTCCTGCATACCGCCGCCTAACAAGAAGCCGAACAGCGACTTAGGCAGGCTGGAACTGATGTCTATGCGCTCCATGACATTGAATGTCCAATAGCCGTTGTTCTTGGTGCGTCCGCCGAAACCGAGCAGCATGGTCGTCAGGTCGGTTTGTATAATTGTGTTGTTGCGCAGTTTGTTCAAGAAAGCGTCCTTGTCTGCATCGGGGTGCAAAGCGGTGATGGTCTGGTTGGGATTGTTGGGATTTACGAACACCATATCGGCTATTGAGAGCGAGTTGTTGCCCGCCCACAGGCTGGTATAGCCTATTACGGGAAGGCTGAGATAGCCGTTGCTCACAGGCTGAAAAGCAGGATTGACGGTATGGCGCAAAGGAGTATTCTCCAAGAAATAGAGAGTGTTGATTTGTTGTGCATTTGCGTTCATGGCAACAGCAACTGCGCAAACGGCGACAACAAGTATTCGGCTAACAGTCTTTTTCATTGGTCTTTCGTTATTTATAGTTAGTACTTTACGTGTGCAAAGGTGTGCAACCGAAGCGTTAGAATAGTTTTAATACGGCGCCTACTCGTGCTCCCACACCCATGCCTATGCGCAGTTTGTCGTTCTTGTTGATACGCGAGTGGAAATTCGGATTCGCATCGAACATGGGTTGCAGCGACTCGTTGTGCATTGTGATTCGATAAACGATACTGCTGATGTCGTCAAAGGTGTCAAACTGCGATACACTCAGATTCAGGATGTCTTCCAGTGTGCCCGGAGTGGTCATTACTATCTGGTTGTTTTGCAGGCTGTATTCCGGTGAGGGGATGGTCAGAGTGTTCGTGGTGGAGAGACGCAGCGTGTCCCCTTTGCTGTCGCAGACAACCTTCCCGTATTGGTCTAAACAATACAATTCCAGTTCCAACTGCATGGGCAGCGAGTTCTCTATTTGCAGTTTCAGTTTCAACTCGCCCACCGTAATGCTGTCCACCACGCTCGACAGTATCGAGTCTAAGTTCACGGAGTTGAGACTTAGGTTGGGAATGGTGTCCTCGTAAGTGAGATACAACCCCTCATTGAATACCAGCGGCACGTCAAGCGAAGCGGCTATGGCAATCTCGGTGATGGGTGTAATGCGAATCTGCGGAGCCACTGTCGGGTCGAAATCCACAAAGAACTTGTACCCGAACTCCTCTGGCATAATGCTGAACATTTGGTCAATACGTCCGTGTTCGGGCGTGTTGTCCAACTCGACATGCAAAGTGGTGTAATCGCCTATCTGACTGGTGAACGAACTCATCCAACTGTCGGGATTGGTTGCCAAGTCTTCGGGGAAGCGCACCTCGTGGCGGCGGTCATCGCCGAACTCGGCATAGCGCGTACCTCCGTCGCGCGAGCGGACAAACAGGTAATCTCCCTGTATGTACAGCGGTCCCGCTATCTGGTGGGTTATGTCCAACTTGATACTCGGCTCCGCCAGCGGCAGGCGCATATCTTTGAACAGTGTCCAATTGCCGAAAGCAGAGGTCAAATCAACCACGTTCTCATCCGTCATCATGTTCGATGCCTTGAACATGCCCCATATCGCGTCAAAAGTGATGAACTGCACGTCCAGCCCGAATATCACGCCCATGTTGGCATTGATGGGTGTCTGCGGTGCATCCTCCGGTACAGTCAGAACGATATGTACCTGCATTGTGGAGGCGTTCACCACATTGGTGTTGCCTACGGGCTGTGTATGGTCTTCTACCAAGTCCAGCACAAACCGTTGCAAATCAATGGGAATCTTCGTCCCGAAGTCCACATCTTGCGTGATGTTGGGGTCTTTGGCGTAAAGGAGGAAACGGTGGTCTCCGTTAAAACGGAACTCCTCGCCGAACTCCATGCTGATGGTGTCTATCCAGTCGAAGTCAAACGGCAGGTCTTTCGCTTGCAGGTAGGCTCCCAGTAAGGCTTCCGTAATGGAGATACTGTCCAAACGTTCGTTGGTCAACTCGTTGTTGATACCCTCGTACTCAATATATATGTCGAAGTCGATAGGAATCGTCATTGGATACCCGGGGATACCCACAATAGTGTTCTCAGGGATGTTCAGAAACGGGAATTGCGCACGCAGAATGTCTGCTTGTTCCTTAATGGGCTCGTAGAGATTGAGTGTTTTCTCTGCGTTGGACACATACTGACTGAGGTCTAAATCGTGGAAACTCTCGTTGCGAGAGTATTCCCCCCGTATGCCGAGGGTGCCGTCCGCAGCGAAATAGAGGTTATCAATCGAGTCGGTGGAATTGCCCAACAAGTCGCCCATTGTTACGTCGATAGATCCTACCGGCAACGCCAAACCCATCTCCAATTCGGCAGTGGTATCGATGTTGCTCAAATCTGCATCCGCACGGCAACCTGCCATACCAAACACTACGGCAAGCATATACAATACACCTGCGCCGAGAGCATTACTGCTCAACATTCGTTTTGCTTTCATACTCACTTTATTTATTGTATTGTTTGTCTTCGTTATCTTGTCTGTCTGTTCTTTTGTCCGTTAAGGTGGCTGATTGGTGTGCAGTCAAGATATGGTTTCTTTACAGTGTGAAGACTTGGTTCTGTTACAGCGTGCAAAGTTACACTTTTTTTTTGACATATGCAAGTTTTTGTACATTTTTACAAAAAAAATGCTAATCTTTTCCCGAAACTCCTAAAACATTCCCAATCTTTCTCTAAATCCCTAAGTAAAACAAGCTCCAATCTTTCCAAAATAGTGCGCTAACTCCAAGCTACTATGCTCATCAAAAGCGCAAACGATATTTTAACAAAGGATTAGTAAGCAATTTTGCATACGTTTAATTACTTATATTAACGTGAGTTCGAAATAAATCCCGACTTGTAAGTCTTATTTCGATACTCACACTATTTGCTTGCCCAAAGAGGTGGAAAACACCTTCCACACAGCGTCTTTTCAAAGGGGGGTTGCTTGCTGTGTTTGTACACCCTCATCGTGCCGACCGGTGCGGTTCAATGGTGGGGAGAGAGGAAGCAGAGACCCTCCCCGTTCCTCCCTAAGGGAGGGGAGCCGACCAGCGACAGGAGAGAGGGGAGGGTGCGGGAGGGTGGTGGGGTGAATCTTAATAATAGTACATTTTTCGGGCAGGTTTGCCTTGCGACCGACCCGCGATAGACCCGCGACCGACCTGCGACAGACACGCGAAAAGGTCGCGGCGGGAGAAATCTTAAAAATCGTACTATTTGGGGGTATGAACAGGGAGTGGCGAAGACGGCGTATAACGGGGCATGCTTTATTCAACAAAATTTTCCAAACATTGTCCAAATATTTTTTCTTTGGCATACAATCCCCGTTTGATTGCTCATCAAATCATTACCCAAAAACCGTCTTTGACTGCTGAAGATATTTTATTTATATCGAACTCACGTTATATTAGGTTTAATTATTCATTTTTAACAATGCCCCTTCTTAAATTTTTCCTGTGCAAATAGTGCCTTCTCCAAATAGAGTTGTTAAAAATTTTATCGCTTTCGTTTGGGGAAGAGTTTGCGGATGCGGGTGAGGGGGTTGGTGAGGGAGCCGCCGGCTACTACGAGCGTTACGGCGGCGATAATCAGTACCAGACCGAGGCAGTCGCGCGGGGTGAGCCGCTCATGGAAGACCGTGATACCGAAAAAAATCGCCGTGGCGGGCTCCAACGCGCCGAGGATGGCCACCGGCGTGGGACCGATATAACCGATGGCTTTGGTGGTGCAGAGCAGCGAGATAGCCGTCGGCAACAGTCCGAGCGCGAGCAGGTTGCCCCACAGATACCATCGGTCGGCAGGCGGAACGGAGATACCCTTGCCGTTGCAGAGCGCAGAGACGACAAAGACCATCCAACCGAAGAGCAGGACATAAAAGGTAACTTTCAGCGTGGGGATGTTGCGTATCCTGCCGTGGTCAACACCCACGAGATAGATGGCATACGCGAGCGCGGAGCCCATCACGAGCAGCGTGCCGACGGAGGACAGGGTGGAACCGTCACTGCCCTTGTAGAGCAGTCCGATACCCGCCAGCGCCATGGTGATACAGAGCACGGTGAGCAGGGTGATACGCTCGCGGAAACATATCCACATCAGCAGCGCCACCATGAGCGGATAGACGAACAGGATAGTGGAGGCGATGCCCGCGTCCATGTAGTTGTAACTGAGATAGAGCGTGAGCGAGGAGAGGGCGAAAATCACGCCGAAAATCGCCAGCACCGACACATCGCGCCAACCTACGCGGAAACTGTGTCCGCGCAGCGTGAGCATAAGTCCGAGGATAGGCAGTGCGAACAGGTAGCGAAAAAAGAGCACGGAGGTGGCGTCCATGCCCGCGCTGTAAAGCGGCAGCGTGAAGAGCGGATTCATGCCGTAGGTGATTTCCGCCACCGCCGCCAAGAGATAGCCTTTTAACTTGGGATTGAGCATAACTCGATAATTTGACCGCTTCGCTGTCCTACCGCTTCATTGTCCGCCCGCTTTGCTGTCCGACGGATTGAGTGCCCGTTGTAACAGGGTCTTCCGGCGCGCGGCGCGGTCATAAAATCTATTCCGGGAACTCCATGAGATAGGCTTTGATGAAGGCGTCGATGTCGCCGTCCATCACGGCATTGACGTTGCTCGTCTGGTAGTTGGTGCGGTGGTCTTTCACGCGGCGGTCGTCGAACACATACGATCGAATCTGGCTGCCCCACTCGATCTTCTTCTTCCCCGCCTCCACTTTCGCCGCCGCCTGACGGCGTTTCTCCAGTTCCAGTTCATAGAGTTGGGAACGCAGGTGCCGCAACGCGTTCTCGCGGTTCTTCGGCTGGTCGCGCGTCTCGGTGTTCTCTATCACTATCTCGTCGGGCTGCCCCGTCAGGGGGTTGACGAACTTATAGTGCAGGCGCACGCCCGACTCCACCTTGTTGACATTCTGTCCGCCCGCGCCGGAGGAGCGGAAGGTGTCCCACGACAAGCCCGCGGGGTCCACGGTGATGTCTATGCTGTCGTCGATAAGGGGCACCACAAAAACCGATGCGAACGAGGTCATGCGCTTCCCCTGTGCGTTGTAGGGCGACACGCGGACAAGGCGGTGCACGCCGTTCTCTGACTTGAGGTAGCCGTACGCCATGTCGCCCTCCACATTGAAGGTTACGGTCTTGATACCCGCTTCGTCGCCTTCTTGCAGGTTGGTGATGGTGGTCTTGTAGTCGTGCTTCTCGCAGTAGCGCTGGTACATACGCATGAGTTGCTCCGCCCAGTCCTGCGCCTCGGTGCCGCCCGCGCCTGCCACAATCTTCAACACCGCGGGCATCTGGTCTTCCTCGTGCGAGAGCATGTTCTTCATCTCAAGGCTCTCCACCTCGTTGAGGGCATGCGCGTAGGCGGTATCCACCTCGTCTTCGGTTACGAGTTCTTCCTTGCAGTATTCAAAAGCGAGTTGCAGTTCCTCCACGGCGCCCCGCACGCCCTCGTAGCCCTCAATCCAGCGTTTGATGGCTTTCACCTTGCGCATCTGCGCCTCGGCGGCTTTGGCATCCTCCCAGAACTCAGGGGCTTGGGTATGCAGTTCCTCCTCTTGCAGTTGGATGCGCTTCTCGTCGATGGCGAGATACTGTTTGAGTTTCTCAGCACGCTGCTGAACGTCTTTTAGTTGCTCGATGGTTATCATTCTGATTATTCTGATTATTCCGAATTAGTCGGAGTATTCTGAGTCGTCCGCTAACGGCGTGCAAAAGTACTGCTTTTTTTCGAGATACGCAAATTTTCTTAACTTTTATTTGGTGGTATCAAAAAAAAACACTACCTTTGCGGCAAATTTCGTAATTATTGCAATATGGCAAACGGTAATGAGCAACTCGTGGAAGAGTTGAAAGCGCTGGTAGCGCAAGATGATGTGATGGCAGTGAAAGAACAGGTGGAACAGTTGAAAACGCAGTTCTACCGTGAGTACCACCAGCAGTTGGAGGCAGCCCGTGAGGCGGCTGTGCAGACGGCGGCAGAGGGTACGGAGGAGGCGGCGGACGAAACGGTATGGGCACCGGAGCCCGACCCCGTGGAGTTGCAGTTCCGCGAATTGCTCAACGAATACAAGCAGAAGAAAGCCGAGGTGGCAGCCAAGAACGAGGCGCAGATGCAGGAGAACCTGCAACGCAAGCAGGCTATCTTGGAGCAAATGAAAGCCATGGCGGAGGCGGAGACCGCCGATGTGATGGGCAACCTCCAGAAGATGCGCGACCTGCAAGCCGAGTGGAAGACCATCGGGCAGGTGCCGCCGACCAATGCACAGGAGATATGGAAACTCTACCAGCAGTACCAGGAGCAGTTCTACGACCTCGTGAAGATAAACATAGAGTTGCGTGACTTGGATTTCAAGAAGAACTTGGAAATGAAGACCCTGCTCTGTGAGGCGGCGGAGAAATTGCAGGATAACCCGTCGGTGGTGGAGGCAAGCCGCGCGTTGCAGCAGTTGCACGACGAGTGGGCGGAGATAGGTCCCGTGGCGCGTGAACTGCGCGAAGACCTGTGGGCACGCTTCAAAGCCGCTTCCACCATCATTAACAAGAAGCACCAAGCCTATTTCGACCAACTGCACGCACAGGAGGCGGAGAACCTCGCGAAGAAACAAGCCATCGTGGAGCAACTGAGAGAGGTGGACTGCACGCGGCTCAAATCGAACAAACAGTGGGACGACGCCACGGAGAAGGTGCAGGCATTGCAGGCAGAGTGGCGCACCATCGGTTTTGCTCCGAAGAAGAACAACCAGACTATCTACGACGAATACCGCGCATTGTGCGACGCTTTCTTCAAGGCAAAGAGCACTTTCTACAAAGAGATGAAAGAGATGCTCAACGAGAACCTGCGCAAGAAACGCGACCTGCTGGCGCGTGCGGAGGAGTTGAAGAACAGCACCGAGTGGAAGGAGACCGCCGACGCCTTTATCGCCCTGCAAGACGAGTGGAAGAAGGTGGGACCCGTGGCGCGCAAATACTCCGACGACCTGTGGAAACAGTTCCGCGACGCCTGCGACACCTTCTTCAACGCCAAGCGCGAGGCGAACCAGGGTGCCCGCGAGGCATACGAGCAGAAGCGGGCTGCGGCGAAAGCCAACTTCACCAAGCGCGTGGAGGGCATGACCGACAGGCAGAAACTCGTGCGTATGTACGAGAACCTGAGCCAGGAGATAAAGACCGCGGAGAACAATATCCTCTTCTTCTCCGGCAACACCAAGTCGGCGAATATGCTGGTGGAGAGCATGCGCAAGAAGATTGATGCGCTGAAAGACCAACTGAAAGAGTTGGAAGAGAAGATAGAGAACATGGACTGATGTTACCGGGGGCGCAGGCGTCCCGCCTGCGGACGGTTCGGAACGAACGGCGTGTGCAGGCAACGAAAATCCGACGAGGTTTCGCGCCTTGACTGCGGACGAAAGCCCCTGCTGACAATACCCTATAATTCATAATCAATAATCAAACCAACGGTGCCTTTATTGCAATACATAGATGTGGAGGTTCATCAGGCGGAGCAGATTGTGCTGAAAGATGTCAATCTGGAAGTGCATGAGGGTGAACTGATTTACCTGCTGGGAAAAGTGGGTAGCGGCAAGTCCACCCTGCTGAAGACCATCTACGGCGCGTTGCCCATTGCGAAAGGCAAGGCGGAGGTGCTGGGGCAAGACATGGCGAAGATGAGAAGGCGCAAGTTGCCTTACCTCCGGCGCCAACTCGGCATTGTGTTCCAGGACTATAAGTTGCTCACCGACCGCTCCGTGGAGGACAACCTGCTCTTCGTGCTGAAAGCCACGGGGTGGAAGGACAAGAAACTGATGAAGACCCATGTGCACGAGGTGCTGGCGCAGGTGGGGATGGAGAACAAGGCATACAAACGCCCCTATCAGTTGTCGGGCGGCGAGCAACAGCGCGTGGTGATAGCGCGGGCGCTGCTCAACGGTCCCGAGATGATTCTCGCCGACGAGCCGACGGGCAACCTCGACCCCGAGACGGGCAACGAGATAATGGAACTGCTCTCCTCTATCTCCCAGGCGGGTATCACGGTGCTCGTATCGACCCACAACCTGATATGGCCCCAACGCTACCCGGGCAAACAATGGCATTTCGAAGAAGGAAGGATAACCGAAAGCAACCTGCAGCAACCGTAGCCCCTATGGTTTCTGTCAATTACCAACAACAAACTAATAAACAACAAGAACTATGAAGTACGTATGTGATGTATGCGGCTGGGAGTACGACCCCGAAACGGGTTGCCCTGAAGCGGGTGTAGCCCCCGGCACGGCGTGGGAAGACGTCCCCGCAGATTTCGCTTGCCCGCTTTGCGGAGTAGGAAAAGACGAGTTTTCACCCGCGGAGTAAAGCGAGTAAGGATGATCGGGGGCTGTCTAAATCATCGTTAGGCAGCCCCTTCTTTACCCGTAAACAAGAACAAACCATTCAACCGATCCGACTTCATTCGGGACCGTCCGTTGAATTGTGTCTGTCCCAAGCGGGATAAGGGGAAAACTTCACGGAATAATCATTGTATCAACTCAAAAATCATAACGAACCATGTTTTCAGAGAAAGTAAAATATATCGGTGTGGACGATACCGATTTGGATTTGTTTGAGAGTCAATATCCTGTGCCGCAAGGCATGTGCTACAATAGTTATGTCCTCATGGCGGACAGTATCACCGTGATGGATACGGTGGACAAACGCAAGACGGACGAGTGGATGGCGAAGTTGGAAGCCGCGCTGAACGGTGCGCAGCCTACCTACCTCGTGGTGCAACACGTGGAGCCCGACCACAGCGGCTCGGTGGGCGCGTTCTTGGAGCGCTACCCCGATACGCAGGTGGTCGCTACGCGCCCTGCTCACAAGATGCTGAAGCAGTTCGGCGTTGAGGTGGCGCACGAGGTGGTGATTAAGAACGGCGAGACGCTGGAGATAGGCGGCATGACGCTCCATTTCCTCACTGCGCCGATGGTGCACTGGCCCGAGGTGGTGATGACCTACGTCCCCGAGGAGTTGACGCTCTTCTCCGCCGATGCCTTCGGTAAGTTCGGCGTGTACAATGCCGACCCCGACAACTGGACGGACGAGGCACGCCGCTACTATTTCAACATCTGCGGCAAGTACGGTCAGCAGGTGTCGGCAACGCTTCGTAAGGTTACCGCCCTGTCGGTGGACGCCATCGCACCGCTCCACGGACCCGTGCTGGAAGGCGACCAAGTGTACGAGGCAGTGCGCCTCTACCTGCTGTGGAGTTCCTACCAGCCCGAGACAGAGGGTGTCTTGGTGGCGTATGCGTCTATCCACGGGCACACCAAGGAGGCGGCGTTGAAGTTCGCCGAGGTGCTCAAAGAGCGCGGCGCCTTGCAGGTGGAGACCATCGACCTCGCGCGCGGCGATTTGTCGGAAGCACTCTCCCAAGCCTTCCGCTTCAGCCGTATGGCGCTCTGCTGCGCCTCCTACGACGGCACGATGTTCACCCCCATGGCAGATTTCCTCCACCGACTCGGCATCAAGCACTACCAGTCGCGCCGCATAGGACTCATGCAGAACGGCTCGTGGTCGCCGATGGCAGCAAAGGCGATGAAACTGACCCTGCGCGAGATGAAGAACATTATCTTCTGCAACTACACCGTTACCATCACCAGCCAAATGCAGCCCTCCGACCTCGAGGACATGAACGACCTCGCCGATGCCCTCCTGAGCAACGAGGAGGTAGTCCACCTCAACCAGCGCCCCAGAACCGCCTCCGTCCCCGCTCCCGGAGAGGAGGCAGAGGCATAAACAAGGGTGGGGAGGTATCCCTCCCCGCCGTTTTCTTTCAGATACCGATGGATACTGTTCTTTTGCAGAAATTTGTTGACGACCGGACGGGACGGGGATAAGAGAAAGGCGAGACACAACCTTTTCGGATAGCCCTGCTCCATGCCCTCGGCGTGGAAGACCCCACGCAACCGATTTCTTCCGAACAGCCCGCGTCCCCGATAGGAGCGTCTCCGCTGACCGCGTCCCGGACACTTGACCATTGCAGGAAATATCTGCCGCATATAGAGAACAAACAACTGCAGACCATCACTTTCCGTTTGTACGACTCTCTGCCACAAGAGGTGCTTCAGCAATACAAAAACATGCTCATCAATGCCGATGAGAACAGTCGGTCTCAGCATATACGGCAGTTGGTCGAACAATACGAAGATACAGGATATGGACAATGCTTTCTGAAAGACGACCGTGTGGCATGTATCGTACAAAATGCTCTCAAATTTAACCACGGGAAGCAGTATCAACTGATTAGTTGGTGTATCATGCCCAACCATGTGCATACTTTGATTGAAGTATTGCCCGGTTATTCTCTATCAACCATTCTCCACACATGGCGGTCTTATACGGCACACGAAGCCAACAAGGTGTTGCAACGGACAGGTGATTTCCGGATGGAAGAGTATTATGACAGGTATGTGCGCGATATAGACCATTTCAATAATGCGATACGCTATATCGATAGTAATCCGATAAAAGCAGGATTGGCAAGTAGCGCAGCAGACTATGCCTATTGCTCGGTAGGTGACAAATGGCACCTCAACGGTGGCGCAGGCAATACCGCTCGCAACCATTAGTGAGGCAACTACCGGGGACGCAGGCGTCTCGCCTGCGGACAGTTCGGCACGAACTGCGTGTGTAGGCAATATAGTATCCTCCAAGGCTTGCGCCTTGCCCGCAGGCGAGACGCCTGCGTCCCCAGTTGGTCGGCATGAGCGAGTCGGAATGCGTGGCACGACTGCTCGAAATGTACCAAGCAATGGTGGAGCAGTAGAGTATCTGTAAGGTACGGTAAGGTAATGAAGCAGCGGCTATCTGACTTGTTGTCGGATAGCCGCTGTCTGTATCTACCTATCAGTCAATCAATAAACAAACCAATCAACCAATCAACCAATCAGTCAGTCAGTTTGTCTGTTTGTCTGTCTGTCTGTCAGTTTGTCTGTCAGTCTGTTTGTCTGTCTGTCTGTCAATCAGTCAGTCTGTCTGTCTGTTTGTTCTTCGGATTATTCCTCGGTGAGGGTTACTTGTCCATCGTGCAGGCGGTAGCGTTCGCCTGTGGCGGGGCAGGTGGCAAAGCCTTCTTCGTTGAAGTGCAGTTTCTCGCCGTGGCGGCTCACCCAACCGATTCGCCGTGCGGGATTGCCGACCATCAGCGCGTAGGCGGGCACGTCCTTCGTTACGACGGAGCCTGCTCCGATGAGGCAGTAGGCGCCCAAGCGGTGCCCACAGACGATGGTGGCATTGGCACCCACCGACGCGCCGCGCTCGATGATGGTCTCGCGGTATTCGGACTTGCGGCTGACTGCCGCGCGGGGGTTGATGACATTGGTGAAGACCATGCTCGGACCGAGGAACACGTCGTCTTCGCAGCGCACGCCCGTATAGACCGACACATTGTTCTGTATCTTGCAGTTCCTGCCCAGCACCACATCGGGCGAGATAACGACATTCTGTCCGATATTGCAGTCCTCGCCGATAGTGCAGCCCGACATCACATGGCTGAAATGCCAAATCTTGGTGCCCTTGCCTATGCGGCACCCCTCGTCAACATAGGAAGAGTCGTGAACGAAATAATCCATTGGAATTTGTAGGTGTTTATGTGTTTATAACGGGTCTTTCCGTGCGGTGGCAGGGAAAGAGAATCTTAACAAAAGTACATTTCTTGTGTCGTATGTTCCTGCTGCCGACCCGCGACCGACCCGCGACCGACCTGCGACAGACCCGCGACAAAATCGCGGCGGAAGGTCGGCGGAGAAATCTTAAAAATCGTACTGTTTGGCGGTATGCAATGCCATGACAAACGAGTTAGAAGAATGCTCTGAATATATCATTGCCGTTGGCGAAGAGGAGCAGCGCCACGAGCAGCCAGAAACCAATGTTGTTCGCCACTTCGAGGAACTTGTCGCTCGGCTTCTTGCGCGTGATAATCTCCCACAGCAGGAACAGGATATAGCCGCCGTCCAATACGGGAATGGGCAGGAAATTCATAAACGCCAACGCAAGACTAATGAACGCCGTCATGCTCCAGAACGAATGCCAGTTCCATGTGTTGGGGAACATGTTGCCCATCGCGCCGAAGCCGCCCAGCGACTGCGCCCCTTCTTTGGAGAATATCAGCCGGAACTGCTTCACATAGAGCACCAGCATCTCCCATCCGTTCTTGATACCGGCGGGAATGGCCTGCCAGAAGGTGTAGTCGGTGTGCTCTAACTCGTAGAACGACAGGAGGTCTTGCATATAAACCCCTATCGTGGCTTGGTCGCCGATAAACATCCGCGCCTCTTGGTACACGGCGCTGTCGCCCACCGTGCGGAAATAGCCCACGGTAATGCTGTCGCAGGGGTATTTCTGCAACTCGTTGCGCACCTGCACGAGGCAGGGGGTCTCCACGCCGTTGACATTCACTATCCGGTCGCCTTTCTGAATGCCGGCGAAGTAGGCGGCGTTGTCGGGCATCACCGAGTCCACCACGAAGGGTATGAACTCCGAGATAAGGACATAGCCGCGTTTATGATACGACTTGTCCGCGTGCGCTTTCTGCCGCTCCTGCTTGTCGTGGTCGTTCATGAGTGCCAAGTAGCGGTCTCCGAGGTCTTCCGACATGGTCAGCGAGACGGTGTCGCCGCCGCGCAGCACCACCACATTGCGCTTGCCTTCAATGATAATTCCGTTCACCACATCGCCGAGAGTCTCAGGGACTTCGCCGTTGATAGACAGAATGTTGTCCTGCTGCCGGAAACCCTCTTGCAGCAGCAGGTCGGAGTAGTACAAGCCCGCGTCTATCTTCCGGAGCGGGAGCGTGTCGGTGCCCCAGTGCGCCACCACGCCTATGTATATCACCAGCGCGCCAATGAAGTTCATCAATATGCCGCCCATGATAATGAAGAGCCGTTGCCACGCGGGTTTGGAGCGGAACTCCCACGACTGCGGTTCCGAAGGCAGGTCGTCCAGCGTGTGGGTCTCGTCCACCATGCCCGCAATGGCGCAGTAGCCGCCGAAGGGGAGCCATCCGATACCCCATTCCGTGTTGTCGGGGTCGCGGCGCCAGTCGCCTGCGGGCAGCGCCATGCGCTCCTCGTCCGTCATCGGGCGGAGAACGGGGTTGCCTTTCCCGTCTTTCTTCGGCTCGTTGGTCAGCGGGTCAACCACCTCCACGGCGGCAGGATCCACATTCTTGGCAAAGAACTTGAAACGCCATTTGCCGTCCACCTTCTTCGCGCGCAGGAGCGACATCCGGGGGTTGAAGAACATATAGAATTTCTCCACGCGCACCTTAAAGATACGCGCGAAGAGGAAATGTCCGAACTCGTGTATCACTACCAGAAAACTCAGGGCTACTATCAGTTGTATCCACTTCATACTCAATCTGTTGGTGTGTAAAAGAAAGCGCAAGCGCTCTCTTGATTCATAATTCTTAATGCTTAGTTGTTTTGAATCCTCTCTTTGGCGATTGCCCTCGCCTCTTGGTCGGAGGCGACATAATCTTCATAGGTCGGTCGGTCAATGCGGGGTGCCTTCTCCATCGTGTCGGCAATCACCTCCGACATTTGCAGGAAGCCGCACCGTCCCTCGCGGAAGGCAAGGTTCGCCACTTCGTTGGCGGCGTTCAGTATGCAAGGCATGTTGCCGCCCCGCTTCATCGCTTCGTATGCCAGTCCGAGGTTGGGGAAACGCTGCAAGTCGGGCTCCTCGAAGGTCAGGTCGCGCACGGCGAACAGATCCATGCGCGGGAAGTCGCTGTGGAGGCGTTCGGGATAGGTGAGTGCGTACTGTATCGGCAGGCGCATGTCGGGCGCACCCAACTGGGCTTTCACCGCGCCGTCGGTGAACTGCACCGCCGAATGGACTATCGACTGGGGGTGCACCAGCACCTGTATCTTCTCCGCGGGCACGCCGAACAGCCATTTCGCCTCTATCACCTCGAAGCCTTTGTTCATCATGCTTGCCGAGTCGATGGTTATCTTTGCGCCCATGTCCCAGTTGGGGTGCTTCAGCGCATCGGCGGCGGTAACCCGCGCCATCTGTTCGAGGGTGAACCGGCGGAAAGGTCCGCCGCTCGCCGTCAGGAGTATCTTCTCTATCTCGCTCCCTTTCTCGCCCGCGAGCGACTGGAAAATCGCGGAATGCTCGCTGTCCACGGGCAGAATGGGCACTCGGTGCTCCTGCGCCAGCCGGCAAATGATTTCGCCCGCCACCACCAGCGTCTCTTTGTTGGCAAGCGCAATGGTCTTGCCTGCTTTTATCGCTTCTATGGTCGGGCGCAGACCGGCGTAGCCCACCATCGAGGCGACCACAATGTCGATGCTCGGCATGGTAACCATCTGCGCAATGGCGTCCGCGCCCGCCCACACTTTCACGGGCATGTCCCGCAACGCTTCTTTCAGTACCTCGTACTTGCTTTCGTCGCCTATGCACACCACTTCGGGGTGGAACTCGCGGGCTTGGGCTATCAGCATATCCACGCTGCGGTGGGCGCAGAGGGCATACACCGCAAAGCGGTCGCCGTTCGCGCGCACCACATCCAGCGTCTGCGTACCTATCGACCCCGTACTACCAAGTATGGCAATTTCCTTTTTTTGCATCCAATCGTCCCTTTTTATTCCATTCCCCCTCCCTTGCGGGGAGGGCGGGGTGGGTAACTAAAATACAATCACATCCTCCGGATTCACCCAATGTCCGTTCTTCCACAGTTCAAACTCCAACAGCGGTTGCTTGCCGAGGAGGGCTATGCTCTCGCCCGCCTGCACCCGCGCGCCCACGGCTTTCAGCACGGTGCCCACATGCCGATATACGCTCATGTAGTTCTCGTGTTGCAGCATAATGGTGAAGGTCTCGTCCAACTCGTGCGACACATAGACCACCGTCCCCGCCATCACCGCCGTAATGTTCTCGTTCTCCACCGCCCTCACCAGCACGCCGTAGCGGTGCACATCGGGCATCACATGCCGCTCCACCACTCCGTGCATCGGGCGGAAGAAACTCACCGTGGGTTGGCTCGTCTGCGCATCGAAGAGTTGCAGGTTGTCTTTCTCCTTCGCCTCATACTGCGCCACAAACTCCGCCGTGGCTTCGTTCTTCGCCTCCAGCAACCGCTCGCGCATGATAATCTGCAAGGAGTCGAGGCTCTGCACCGTGTCGCTCTGCACCGTGCCGGCTGTAACCTGCTGAATGACGGACAGGTACTGCCTTTGCAATGCCAAGTCGGCACTCAGCGAGTCCACCCGCGCCGACTCTATGATCAGTTGCTGACGGATACTCTCGCTGTAGCCCGGCAGGATATTGCGGATAGGCGTGTAGATAATCAGCGCCGACAGCAACGCTATCGTCAGCAGGAAAAGCAGGAAGAAGATACTGAATGCACCGAAACCGTTGAGGTGGATATGCCACAACTCGTTCAGGTTCGACTCATCCACCATCGACAGGCGGTACTTGTGCAGCACCCTCCGCCAAAAACCGTCTTTCTTCCTTTCTTCCATAACCGACTCCTAATTATGCCGCTTCTTTCTTTACGGATCTCTTGCCTTGAATCGTCTTGCGCAGAACGGGCATGCGGTGAATGATATGCTCCGCAAACAAGACCGAAGCCACCAACCCCATGCGGTAGTGCCACAGCCCTATCCCCGAATGAGCACCTTTCACGCCGAGCAGGACAAGTCCCGTAGCCGCCAGCACCGCGAAGAACAGCGTAACCGCCACCACCGCCTTGCTCTTGTTGCCCAACCCGTTCTTCACCAGACTCTTGTACCAACCCCGGTGGGTCTTTACATGCAGGATAACGGCGATTAGGAACAAAACGGACACGACAATGTGGAACACCGCCCAATTATGCCATGCTTCGTGGGAAGCCCCGTGCCCCGCCACATGCAGTTGAATGCCCGAAAAAGCGGACAGTGCGAACACGGGTATCAGCACCCGGTCTATCACAAATATCTTCTTCATACTTTCTTCTCCCTCCCTTGCGGAGTCCCCGAAAAATCTTTGGTTTTTTGGGTGATCTCGCAGGGAGGGGGGAGTGCCTACAATATCGTGCAGCCCGCGCAGGGTTTCAGTTGCTTGAAGAAATCATTGCCCTTGTCGTCCACGAGAATGAACGCGGGGAAGTTCTCCACCTCTATCTTCCATATCGCCTCCATGCCCAGTTCGGGGTACTCCACGCACTCAATGGACTTTATGTTCTCTTGTGCGAGAATGGCTGCCGGTCCGCCTATCGAACCGAGGTAGAACCCGCCGTGTTTCAGGCAGGCGTTGGTAACATCCATCGAACGGTTGCCTTTCGCGAGCATAATGAGCGATCCGCCGTGGTCTTGGAACTCGTCCACATAGGGGTCCATACGCCCTGCCGTGGTCGGTCCCATGGAGCCGCAAGCCATACCTGCGGGCGTCTTGGCGGGTCCCGCGTAGTAAATGGGGTGGTTCTTCAGGTAGTCCGGCATCGCCTCGCCGGCGTCCAGACGCGCCTTTATCTTCGCGTGCGCAATATCACGCCCCACAATAATCGTGCCGTTCAGCGACAGGCGCGTCCCAATGGGGTAGTTGGTCAGTATCTTGCATACCTCCGCCATCGGTTGGTTGAGGTCTATGCGCACGGCGTCTCCCTCGCCCGCGTTGCGCAACGCTTCGGGAATCAGGGACGCGGGGTTGCTGTCCATCTTCTCTATCCAAATGCCGTCCTTGTTGATTTTGCACTTAATGTTGCGGTCGGCGGAGCAACTCACGCCCAAGCCTATCGGGCAACTGGCGCCGTGGCGCGGCAGGCGTACCACACGCACATCGTGTGCCATGTATTTCCCGCCGAACTGTGCCCCCAGTCCTATCTTGTACGCCTCTTGCAGCAGTTGCTTCTCCAACTCCGTGTCGCGGAAGGCGCGCCCCGTCTCATCGCCCGTCGTGGGCAGGTTGTCGTAGTAGTGGGTCGAAGCCAACTTCACCGTCAGCAGGTTCTTCTCCGCACTCGTTCCGCCTATCACAATGGCGATATGGTAGGGCGGGCAAGCCGCCGTGCCGAGGCTCTTCATCTTCTCCACGAGGAACGGAATCAGCGTGCCGGGGTTCTGGATACGCGCTTTCGTCTCTTGGTACAGATAGGTCTTGTTCGCGCTGCCGCCGCCTTTCGTCACGCACAGGAAGCGATACTCCATGCCCTCCGTCGCCTCAATGTCTATCTGCGCGGGCAGGTTGCACTTGGTGTTCACCTCTTCGTACATCGAGAGCGGCGCGTTCTGCGAATAGCGCAGGTTGTCCGTCGTGTAGGTGTTGAAGACGCCTTTGCTCAGCGCCTCCTCGTCGCAGTAGCCCGTCCATACCTGCTGCCCTTTCTCGCCGTGGATAATGGCGGTACCCGTGTCCTGACACAGGGGCAACTGCCCTTTGCAAGCCACCTCCGCGTTGCGCAGGAAGGTCAGCGCCACATACTTGTCGTTGGCGCTTGCTTCGGGGTCGCGCAGTATCTTCGCCACCTGCTCGTTGTGCGAACGGCGCAACATGAAACTCACATCGTGAAACGCCTGTTGCGCCATCATGGTCAATCCCTCCGCCGACACTTTCAGCATCGGCTTCCCCTCAAACTCGCCGACCGACACATGGTCTTTGGTCAGCAGATAATACTCCGTCTCGTCTTTACCCACCTGAAACATCGGTGCATACTTAAATTCCATATTCGTAGAAGTTTATTGGTTCCCATCCGTGCCGCCCCCTCTGTCTTCTCTTTCCCCTGTTGTTTCCCTTGTCCTCCCTTTTGTCTTTCCCTCGCCCCTCTGCCTTTTCCTCTGCCTTCTTCCTGTCTTCCTTTTGTTTTCCCCGCTGCCTTCCTCTGCCCGCGTACCGTCTTTTGGCGGCATACAAGCGGTTGTTTCGCGGGATTGTCGGGGAGCACGATCCGCCTGCAAGCCCCTCGGATATTGCCCCTCGTCCGCCTGTCCGTCTCCTTCCCCGAATGTCCGCGGCGTGGGAATATGCCACAATCGGCTTGCAAAGATACGAAAAAAAAAGAACATACACAAGAAAATCGGGAAAAAATGCACTTCCCCGTAATTTTTTTGCCCGAAAATTTGGTCATATCAAAAAAAAGCAGTACCTTTGCACTCGCTTTTGAAAAAACGGGACATTCCCGCATGAGTATATGAATGAAAGAATGAGGCTGCAAGACGGAGATAAGCCGCAATGCACTCATAATTCATAATTCATAATTCATAATTCATAATTAAAAAGCAGGTCTCCCTAGCTCAGTTGGTAGAGCAACTGACTCTTAATCAGTGGGTCGAGAGTTCGAGCCTCTCGGGGGACACAGAAGGTGTAATATGTTGAAGGAAGGGCGATTATGCAAGCAGCATGGTCGCCCTTTTAGGGTCTGTATGCGCCGGAGAGGCAAAAATTGTGCGCAAAGTTTGCGTATGTCGTAATTTATTTGTACCTTTGCCGACAAATTCCTGCGATTATGAAAAAGGTATATGTATGTATGGTGTGCGCGTTGGCGGCGGTGCTGCTGACGGGTTGCGGAAAGAGCGGCGGTCGCACCTTGACCAGCGCGACGGGCTCTATCTATGAATGCTTGGTGGTCATGCCCGACCGACCCTTGTCGCAGCAGGTGCTGCGGGACATCCATCTCTCGATAGCCGCCGGCAGTGCCTATCAGGAAGAGGTGGCTACCACCTACGACCTTGTCAAGGCGGTAATGGCTGCCGACATGCCCTGCATGCCGCAAATGGAACCCTATTTCACGCTGTCGCAAGTGCCCGCGGCGGCTTTTGATGACTACCTGAAGCCCACGCGCAACATCCTCTTTGTGGACATCGACCCCGACAGATACACGCAGACGAAGGCGAAAGTGTCGGTTAATGTGTGGTCGAAGCCGCAGGCGGTCTATCGTATCCAAGCCCCCTCGGACGAGGAGTTCGCCGCCTACTGGCTGGCGCACGGCGAGGAGGTGCGCGAGTGGTTCGTGCGGCAGGAACTGAAACGGCAGACCGTGTTCTACCGCGGTTCCACCAACCAAGAGGCGCGCGCCGCGCTGCAAAAGACCGTCGGCTGCGATATGTGGGTGCCCGAAGACTATATGCTGATTATGGACACGGTGATTCAGGGGCAGGGGTCGGCAGTCAGTGGTCAGGAGACGGGCGGTATGCCGGTGCGGCTCGTGTGGTGCTGCAACAACAAGGGTCCCATGCGCCGCGACCTCGTGGTCTATGCCTACGACTACACCAGCGAACAGATGTTCACGCCCGACCGGCTCCACGCCATGCGCGACCAAGTGCTCGGACGGGTGGTTTCCGCCTCGGTCGAGGGCTCGTATATGGGTACGGAGTACAGGGTCTTCCCCCCGCAGAGCAGGGTGGTGCCCTCGCTGGAAAACAAGCCCGACGAAGGATTCTACGCCACGGAGGTGCGCGGGCTGTGGAAGATTAGGAACGGCGAGGCAATGGGCGGACCCTATGTGAGCCTGACGCGACTCGACCAAGCCACGGGGCGTGTGGTTACCGCCGAGACCTTTATCTTCGCCGCGGGACAGAAGAAGCGCAACGCCCTCCGACAGTCGGAGGCAATCCTCTATACCCTCACGCTGACCCACGAACGCCCCGCACCCAAGCAACAGCAGTAAAGAATTTGACCCACCCCAGCCCTCCCTACAAAGGGAGGGAGATAAGGACCCACCCCGTCCCTCCCTGAACTCACCCCACTGCGCGTTGCTTGTGGGGACCCCGAAAAGGGAGGGGGGGAAAGCGCCGCAGACAAGGACCCACCCCAGCCCTCCCTACAAAGGGAGGGGGAAAGCGCCGCAGACGATATATCGTGGCGGCGAACGAACACACGACCGACCTGCGACAGACACGCGACCGACCTGCGATAGACCCGCAAAAAAAGTGAACCGGTGAACCAGTGAACCAGCGATTTTCTAAAACATATATGCGTATGCGCGCGCGGGTGTATTTATGGAAACTGCCGGTTCACTGGTTCAGTGGTTCACCGGTTCAGTGGTTCATCGGTTCAGTGGTTCATCGGTTCACTTCCCCGCTTATGGGTAGATGGGACGGCAAGGGCAAAAATTAGCACTGACCACTGACCACTGACCACTGACTACTAACCACTGACCACTGACCACTGACTACTAACCACTAACCACTGACCACTAACCACTAACCACTAACCACTGACCACTAACCACTGACCACTAACCACTAACCACTGACCACTAAGCACTAACCACTAACCACCATTTGTTAACTTGGATTTTCTAACCGGCATAGAAATAACAACTTTTGAGACACCGGGCGGGCATTAATGGAGTCCGTCAATGACGAATTGAAAAATATGGCGCAAGCGGAACACTCACGCCACAGACTCAATCGCTGATTTTCCATGCAACACATTTGCCACTTTGGCGGCTTATTCGTATTTTCCGAAGAAACCACCTCTAAATATAGAGTTTGAACAAACAAATCCACTTTGTTTCTTCTAAAATTATTTCGAACTCACGTGATTTTACGATTTTACAAAAAGAGGCTGCCTAATTGGATGATTAGGCAGCCTCTTTTTGCACTAAAATCTATGCGAGTGTAGTCTTATTTCAACACTTGTCCGTTTGCGTTGTAGAACTTATCTCCCCGTTGGATAATCAACATACCGTCGATGATATGCTTGGTAGCCGCGGGAGCGTTCTGCACGGTTTTCTCGCAGTCGGTAACAATGTCCGTGATGTTTACCACAGCGTTTCCTTCTGCGACACTGACATTTTGTGCTTTGCACTCATCGTCCAGATACAGGTCGTACAGGCGCGTTACCTGCATGATTTCCAGCGAGTAGTTACCCTCTGCGTCCGTAGTGGTTTGGTAGATAACATCGCCGCTCCTTGCCGTGATGGTTCTGCCGGCATTTAGCCCGCTCTTCAGGTTTACATTTCCGGAGATGGTGGGTAATACTACCACAAAGCCGATTTTGGCGATGGGGAGATAACTTGATTTGGAAGCACCTGACGATAGATAAGTGTCCGGATTATCACTTCGTTTGTACAATATGCTGTTTGCTACATTTTCATAGCCATAGCCGGAACTCTTGTAACCAGATTCGTTTTCGCAGGCTGCCACCACGCGCAGATTGCCGCCGGTATAGACGAATGGAGCACTGAAAGCAAAGGTTTGGTCAACGCAAGCCGAGGAAAAACCTTCCTGTTTGAACAAATATGCGTCATCCGAGAATACCAGAGTCATCTCGGATACATCCGTGAAGGTGTCACCCACAATCGCATCCTCTGTATTCTGCAGCCAAATTTTGACATTACGACTTATTTCTGCGGCGGTGCTATAGTAGTTGAAGGTGATAGAGGTTAATTCTTTGTTGGCATCTAAACTCAATTTCTCAGCCGTATAAACGAACTCGCTTTTGCTATTCTTATAGTATGTAGAGAAAGGTGCATAATTACTCGTGTTTGTTTGTGTACCAGTAACGATTTCGCTTTTTGTTTCTTCCGCAGCAATGCTGATAACCTTGGTGAGAGAAAGCAGTATATTCTCCCCCTTCTTGAGATGCAAGGTCAGCGTAGCATCTTCTGCCACATGCGGCGTGAAATGCAAAGCGAGTGTGTCGAGCGTACCCAGTGCATGCAAGGTATCTACATCCAATTCGGCTACGACATTCTCCCCATTGAGCAACTCCAATGTGAGTGCCTCGACATACTCGGTCTCGGTCAGGTTCAGCAACTCAACTCCCAACTCGTAAGGATAGTTCACCATTGCGTTGTCCGCGCCGGAGAGGGTAGCGTAGATGTCGTCTTCCACATCCACTATGGTACCGCCGAGCACATAGTCCATGATGGAATAGCCAGCCTCGAATGCCACATACACATCTCCCGCGGGCATAGGCACAACCACCAGTTCCGTGTACGACGTGTTCAGAGTACCGCTATACGAATTCGTCCATGTTGTCTTGTCCAATGCGACAGTCCAATTCAGACGGTCAGTCGAGGTCAGCACCCGCAGGCTACTGCCGCTACTTCCTTTGCGTTGTGCCGAGATAGCCAACGTTTGACCTTCCTCAAAGTGGAGTTTCGGCGAGATGAGGTATTTGCCCGGCAAGGCGGTCAGCGAGTTCGTCATGTAGTAGTTGGTAGAAGTACTACTGATGCTCCAGTTGCTGCCCGCTTCGTTTACCCATCCTTGCGGGAGGGTGGCTCCAAACTGCTCCAGATAGAGCGCAGGGTCTGCTACCACTACGGATATTTCCTGCGATACGAGGGTGTACTCTGTGCCATCGTAGGTGTTGCCATAGGTGAATACGAGCGTACCGCTTTGACCGCCTGTGTTGCCAAAGGTCATGGTGATGGTTTTGCTTTCGCCTTCCTCGATAGTGAGCGGGAAGATATTGTCTTCGGTATCTTCGCATGTGAATGCGAGATCGCTCAGCGTAGCGGAAGTAATGCTCTTGAGGCTAAGGGTACTACCACCATCATTTTTGAGGGTGAAAGTCGTAGAAACGGGTGCCTCGACAAGTCCCAATGCGGTAGCATAACCTGTTACATCAGAGTTGCTTGCGTTGCGGACAGTCAACTTAGGTGCATAGGCTTTTATCGTAAACC
>JBJEJX010000093.1:0-65072 GCA_051878345.1 Paludibacteraceae bacterium
CGCGGCGCGTCAGTTGGTTGTCCCACTCGCAGGAGGTTACCAGCCACGGATGGTGGATACGGGTCAGTTGGGTAGCTGCGCTCAAATCGCAGACCACTCTTGCGTTGGCGTGCAACTGCAATGCCGAAGCGGGGCATGCAGCGTCCGTCGCTCCTTCTACCGCGTCATGCAGCGGCGATGCTTTGTGCTCGCCCCATGCCACGAGGATAATCTCTTTCGCACGGAGGATGGTGCCCACGCCCATCGTGATGGCGCTCACGGGTACCTGCTCCAGCGTGCCGAAGGTGTTCTTCGCCTCGTCGCGGGAGATGTTGTCCAGTATCACAAGGCGCGTTTGGCTGGAAGGTGCCGAACCGGGCTCGTTCAAACCGATATTGCCGCAGCGACCGATGCCCAGCAGTTGCAGGTCCACACCGCCGAACTCCTGAATCTTGCGCTCCATGCGTCCTATCATCGGCATTACGTCACGCTGATCCATCATGCCGTCGAAAGCAAACACGTTCTCCGCCTTGATGTCCACCTGGTCAATCAACTGCTCTTTGAGTTGTGCCAAACAACCCTGCGAGGCGTTCTGCAAGGGGTAGTACTCGTATGTGTTGAACAGCACCACGTTGCGGAAACTCAGGTTCTCCTCCTGGTGCATGCGTACCAACTCGGCAAACACGTCCGTCATCGTCCGTCCGGCTACCAACGAGAGCACGAACTTCTCGCCGTCAGCCTGACTCTTGCGAATCTTTTGGGCAATCAACTGCGCCAACTGGATAGCGCCTTGACGGGCATTTTCATAAATAGTGGTGGGAACTTTCTCCATACGGCTGATGCGGCTCAACTCCAGTACATCGTCCGTCTGATAGAGTTTGGGAGATACTCGCGAAAGCGAAATCTGGGAAGAAAGGTTGTTTTTCATAAGTCTATAAGGTGTTTGATTGTTGTTTTTCTGTCCGCAAAGTTACAAGATTTTTTTTGATTGTGCAAACCAGACCGTTCCTTTTTCTCCAAAAAAGAACCTAATTCCGTCCGACGGACGATTTTGTACCTGTGATGGTCCGTTTTTCACCGTTGGATATGTCTGCCAACGATTCCCGAAAACAAAGAAATGATACCCCGTTGCAAATGGAATTTGCATAATTCAAAAATTTGTAGTACCTTTGCGCTCCGTTGTAATTTGCATACATCATAACTTGTAAATCGTAGCTCCAAGATATGTTCTCTTCTCTCAATCCCGTTCAGCGTGAAGCCGTGGAATATATTGCCGGCCCTGAGTTGGTCATTGCCGGTGCGGGTTCGGGCAAGACGCGTGTGCTGACCCATAAAGTGGCGTACCTTATGCAGCAGGGTATGCACGCGGGCAATATCCTCGCTCTCACCTTTACCAACAAAGCCGCCCGCGAGATGAAAGAGCGTATCATCCGCCTGCTGCCCGACGGCGATGCGCGCTATCTCTGGATGGGCACTTTCCATAATATCTCCGCACGCATTCTCCGCACCGAAGCCGATGCAATCGGCTACACACGCAATTTCACCATTTACGATACCTCCGACTCCAAAGCCCTCGTCAGGCGCATTCTCAAAGAGCGCGAACTGGACGAGAAAATCTATAAGTTAGGCAATGTCCTGGCTAAGATTTCTGTTGCCAAGAACGCGCTCATCACCCCTGAGGAGTACGGCAAACGCGCCGATATCTACCGCCAAGATCGCGAGCAGCGCATGTATGAGATGCCCGCCGTCTATCATCTCTACGAGCAGCGCTTGCGTGCTGCCAACGCAATGGATTTTGATGACCTCTTGGTGAACCTCTGCCGCCTGCTGCAGCAGGACGAGGCGGTGCGCACCAAGTACCAAGACGCCTTTCGGTACATATTGGTGGACGAGTACCAAGACACCAACTACGTGCAGTACCTGCTGGTGAAGATACTTGCCGAGCCGACGAATATGGTCTGCGTGGTAGGCGACGACGCACAGTCTATCTATTCTTTTCGCGGGGCGGACATACGCAATATCCTCCAGTTTCAGCATACTTATCCCAATGCGCGGCTCTTCAAACTGGAGCGTAACTACCGTTCCACACAGACCATCGTGCAGGCAGCCAACTCCCTTATCAAGCACAACGAGCACCAGATATACAAGGAGGTCTATTCCGAGAAAGAGAAGGGTAGTGCGCTTGACCTCAACCGCTTCCCCACCGACCGCGAGGAAGGCGACGGCATAGCGCGGATGATTCAGCAGGAAGACCTCGCCCTGCGGCGCTATTCCCCCGAGGACATCGCTATCTTGTACCGCACGAACTCACAGTCGCGTGTGTTTGAGAACGCGCTGCGGCAACTCAACATCCCGTATCGTATCTATGGCGGCACCTCTTTCTACCAGCGCCAGGAGGTGAAGGACACCATCAGTTACTTCCGCCTTGCGGTCAACCAAGCCGACGACACTGCGCTGCAACGTATCATCAATCTCCCCGCAAGGAAGATAGGCGAGACCACAGTAAAGAAAATAGCAGATTCTTCCCTGTTGAACGGGGTCTCTATGTTCGATGTCTGTGCCAAACCTGCTCGTTTCGGACTCCCCGTGAGCGCTGCCACCGCCAAGAAACTGACGCTGTTTGCGGCTATGATACAGCGTTTCAGCGAGCGCATAGAGCAGTTGGATGCGTACGAGTTTGCCGATATGGTGATGCGTGAGTCGGGGCTGTACACCGCTGCCGTTATGGAAAAGACTGCGAAGGGGATTGACCGCGCGGAGAACATAGAGGAGTTGCTGGGCAGTATCCACGAGTTTGTGGAGACCTACGGCGACGGTGCTTTCGCCGTCCAAGAGGCAGACACGTCCCAAGAAATACCGATGAAACCGAGGATAATGGACTTTCTGGCAGAGGTATCATTGCTGACTGATCAAGACGAGAAGTTGGATGACCATACGCCGCGCGTAACACTAATGACCGTGCATGCAGCCAAAGGGCTGGAGTTCCCCGTGGTATATATCGTGGGTATGGAGGAGAACCTCTTTCCTTCGCAGTTGAGTGTGCGTCCGCAGGAGATAGAGGAGGAGCGCCGGCTGCTCTATGTGGCAATCACGCGCGCCATGGAGGTGTGCCATCTCTCTTTTGCCCAACAGCGTTTTCGCAACGGCAAGACGGAGTTCAGTTCCCCCTCGCGCTTCCTCGGTGAAATCGAAAGAAATTGCCTGCATATCAATGCCCCGAGCACTGCCAACCATACCTATACCAATAGATACAGTACACCTCGGCGAGAATGGGCTGAGGAACGGCATAACCCCTATCTGTCTGCGGAATCAGACAGACATACAAAGCCTGCTGACCGTTATCCGTCTGCTGCATCATCCGTTGCACAGCAATATGCTCCCGCCTTTCCCCCCGCTGCCTCCCCGCGTCGTCAAGTCAGCGCCGCCAAGTCGGATGCTCTCTCTCAGTACAAGTCGGGCGAGCGTGTGAGCCATCGCACCTTCGGTGTCGGCACGGTGGTGCGTGCTTACTCCGACCCCGACAGCGGCAACGACAAGATAGAAATCCGCTTCGACCAATACGGTACCAAGACTCTCCTTCTCACTTATGCTAAATTAGTGAAGATATAATAATCTAAAAACCTCTTGAAAGCCAGAACAAGGATTTAGTTCTTAATTGACTTTTTTATCCAAATGATGGGATTAGTACTATCAACGGGTATCCATAAATCGCATCTATCTTGTTTATATTGGTATAGTTCAGGAATGAATAGAATATCATAATTGGCTAATTCATGGAGTGTCGGTTGTAATTTGCGCCATTCCTCTTTTGGCATTTTTTTCTCGCTTCCTATCCCTAATCCATGTGTTTGTCCTTTTTGGGCGTGGTAGTTCATGGGGTAGTCTGTGATTTTCCCTTTCAGTATGCCAAATTCTATTTGGTAACGTATACAAGGAGATTCCCACCTATCTGCGTATATTTTCTTATTAGACAAATCTATGTATGAGATTTGTTGCAATGTATCATTTCTTGGCTTGAAGGATTTTCTATTGTTATTACCGAAATAAAGTATGAAAAGAAATAACATCAGGTATTTAATATCCATATGTTTCTCTATACTACAAAAGGCTTCTGCACACAATATGGAAAATGTTAATAATGACAATGTGATTATTGATATACAACGATTTAGTTGAATATCCCATGGATGCTTACCTATGAAAGAAAGTATCAAAAACATAACATTGACGCAAACGGTCATGTATAGTAAGGAAGTATACTTGTTCAGAACTTGTACTGTCCTTGATTTGAACCATATATAAGACAAACTTAACAAAAATAATATGTATACAAAGTCAGTTCCCCATTTGAGTCGATTAGGATTATACCGCAAATATGCATACTCCAGGTAAGATAATGGCTCGATGTCGGGATTCTGGAAACGTAAAGCAGCGAAATAAATATATGCCAAAGTAATTAATAATGGCAAAGCATATATGATACATTGTATCAGTTTCTTTTGGGTAGATTCATCGGACTGAAAAATAAGAAAAAGTACGTATAGCGAAGCAAAAAAAGCTACGATGATAAACGAATATCGTGAAAGCATAAAGAGGGAAAGTACCATTGACCATCTTATCAAATTTGGTAACGAAATCTTTTGCCGCAAAGATTCTAATGCTACAACAGCAAGGACTACTCCTAAAGCTTCCATGCTGTATGCGCGAATCTCAAATGCCATAGGGAATAGTACAGAGTTAATCAGTGGGAAAAGACTTATCACTAACGCGATATTTCTATTGTTTGTCCAATGGTATGCCAAAGCATAAAAACCATAAACAATCCCGACGAAAAAGATAAATGGAAGTAATCGTAACCATATATAATTGTTCGAAACAAAGGACCACAAATGAAGTAAAATACCAAAACCACCCGGGTCAAGATTATAGTACTTATTGTTTTCAATAACATCCAACATAGTACCCATAGGTGATAGCGCATCGGAATCATGATTTAACCCTTTGGCTATCCAAAATTGTCCTGCTTCATCAAACCATAAATAAGGATTAAACTTCCAAACAACACAAAAACAAACGATTGCCAAATAGAGGGCAATTACTATTAGCGTGAAGATATTTTGTTTTACTAAATCTTTCATTTGTTCAAATTTTTGTTTATCATTCTAAAATCCTTTAAGGCTTGCATGCCAATGCGGAAGATACGGGGGAGGTTGATGCTGTTTACTCCTCCTTGTCGCGGGCGGAAGGTAATAGGATACCAGCCAATCTTGTAGTTCCACTTGACGGCGATGGCTGAGACCGCCACATTTGCCAAATTATAGTCTGCAGGCAGTCGTTTCATAATTGGCTCTAACTTATCCGCCCGCATCAGACGAAACGGGGTATTTGCGTCTTTCACCCATTCGCCAAAGAGCAACCAAACCACCAAACGCAGTGTCTTGGTTACCACTACACGGCTTGCACCGTCTTGTCGCTCTCCGCGTGTACCAATCTGAAAATCATACTGCGCCCGATGTTTCCACATCTGCCAGAACTCCTCAGGGCGCGTCTGCCCGTCAGAGTCGGTCTGGAATATGAAAGTTGCCCCCTCTGCTATCGCATGGCGGTAGAGATAGAGTACCGTTGCACCATGTCCGCTATTAGGCTTGTCCAGCGGTACAAGGCAGGGGTACATGCTTTGCAACGACTTCATTTTCTCAAATGTGGCATCCTTGCTGCCATCATTGGCAATGACCAATTTCGCTTGATTGCCTTCGGCATTGAGTTTCTCGCAGAGCGGATGCCACTCGCGAATGACCTCTTCGATGTTTGCCTCCTCGTTATAGGCAGGCATTACAAAATAGATACTGTCTCTCATTATCTCTTGATTTTGAACTTTTTTATATACAAATTGAGTGTAATATCATATATCTGCATAAGTCCGCAAGCGCAGCAGAAACAAATTAAAAATATAATAAAACTACCAAGTAGGGTAGGAATTGTTTCCAAAAATGGACGCAGTAGCAATATGCTTGCATTTATGAAAAACTGATGTAAAAGGTATATGGCAAAACTGTTTTTATCTATTACTTGTATTGACTTCTTTGCGAATAACAATAAATACCCCCCCCTGTTGGGTATTCGTGATTTGCTAATCACCACATACAGGAATATCAATAGCAGAGCAACTGCCATGGAAGTCTCGTTTATGTACACACGATGTACTATTTTGGTAAAGAAAGGAACAAATAGACCGATTCCCATGACAATCCATGACCCCATTGGATTTGTTTTTTGTTTTCTTACATAGTTCAAAAACACTTCTCCATTTTCTAACAAGGCATTGAAACAAAAACCAATATAAAAGATTGGGAAATACTGAATAAATTCCCATAGTGTGCGCCACTCTACATAGTTTTGTAATTTGACAGATAGCAAATAGATGCCAATTGATACCCACCATAGCCGCGGTTTATATACTTGTATGGAAACCACCATAATACATAGGAATATCATAGGAATGTACCATAGGTGTGTCCCATTGATGGGATTATCGTTGAACATCATATTCGGGAAAATCAACCTATACAAAAGTGCATATATTGCACATGGTACCATTAAGCGCAAAAATTTATGCCAAACAAAAGACGGAAAGGGCTTCTTTTTATATGTCTGATAAAATAATACAAAACCGGATAGAAAAGTAAACGTACTTAGACCAAATAATTTAAAACTACTACTAATGAGTCTTTCTATAGAAAAAGAACGCAATTCTCCCCATTCCCAAGCTAAAGGGGGCCAATCGCCATAAATACACATAGAGTGGTGCATTAAGATACAAAGCAATGCCACAACTCTCAAAAAGGAAATTATTTGATTCCGTTGCATATTATTAATACATTTATTGGGAAGTTTTGAATGTTATAAACCGATTGAGCACATATTGTATAAGGGCTACTATTATGATGCTCAATAATTTACAACCTATTTTATTCCAATGGGCAACATCCACCATCAAATAGAGTATGAGTTCACTGATGCCCAATCCTACTAAACCCACTATATAAAAAGAGAGAAAACGGCGAAAGATTTTGTCTTTGACCTTGAAATTGAAAGAACGATTTAGGAAAAAACTGCAGAAGATACCGCAATGGATACTGATTACATTTGCCCATAAGTAAGGCAGCCAGCCGAAATGGCAAACCAACGTGAAGACAGCAAAATCAAGTGCTGAACAAAAGCCGCCGATAAGGGCATAGAGAATAAGAGTGCGAAAACGGTGATAAAGCCCGCCAATGGATTGTTTCAGTGGATGCAGTTCCATAATACAAAACGTGAATTTCCGTAGTTACCTATTCGAAGTTTGAGGCCGTAGGAAAAACCCGAATAGTCGAATAAGTACAGCAGAAATCCACGCTGTGCAATATACCCCGCCAAAACGTATTATGGAATGCTCCATAATACGCCGACGGGTGTAACCACACCCGCAGACATCTACCACTACCTGTTCTTGAACTATTACTTTTGAAATTTCCTACGTTTCAAACTTTCAAAAACAAGCGTTAGTAAACGCCTTTATAAAATATAGCCGCAATGTGCTGTCGTCTATGGTTATAGACACAAGCCACATTGCGGTTGCAAAGGTACTACAATTCTTTGAGATATGCAAAAAAACGGCTATCTTTTTGCGTTTTTTTCCGTTTTTGACAGCCGTGTGAAAAGTCAGATAGCAGGGAAGTAGGTCATTACTTTCTCCACAATAGGTGCCATATCGTAGTACTTATACTCTGCCAAACGACCTCCGAAAATGACATCTTTCTCTTGTGCTGCCAACAATCGGTACTGCTCCGCCAACGCATTGTTTGTCGTGTCGTTAATCGGGTAGTACGGCTCCATTCCCGGATGGTATTCGGCAGAGTACTCCTCGCTGACAACCGTCTTAGGGCAAGCATAGACATCCTGACCGAACATCTCGAAATGCTTGTGCTCTATCACGCGGGTGTAGGGCACTTCGTGCGAGGTGTAATTGACGACCGCGTTACCCTGGTAGTTGGGTGTGTCTTCTATGCGGGTACGGAACGTAATGGTGCGCCAATGGAGTCTGCCCAAGCGGTAACGGAAATACTCATCCAATGCGCCGGTATATACCAATGTATCCGCCAAAGCACGCCAATTGTCCCGATAAGCAGAGAAGAAATCTACATTCGTTTGGCATTCCACTCCCTCCAGCAGTCCGTTGATCAGGCAGTTGTATCCCCCGACGGGAATACCCTGGTAGAGGTCGTTGAAATAGTTGTTGTCGAAGACGAAGCGCACGGGTAATCGGCGGATGATGAACGCAGGCAACTCCGAGCACGCCCTCCCCCACTGCTTCTCGGTGTACTCTTTGATGAGCCGCTCGTAGATATCACGTCCGACAAGGCAAAGCGCCTGCTCCTCCAAGTTGGCGGGTTCACGCCCATTCAGGGCATCCAAAGCCGCCTTTCTCTGTTCGGCTATCCGCGTTTCAGCCTCCATCGGCGTGCGTACATCCTGCCACATGCGACAAAACGTGTTCATATTGAAAGGGAGATTGTACAGTTCGCCGTGGTAGTCGGCAACGGGACTGTTGGTGTAGCGGTTGAACGGCACTATGGAGTTGACGAAATCCCAGACTCTCTTGTTGGAGGTATGGAAGATATGCGCACCGTATTTGTGTACGTGTATGCCCTCTATATCTTCGCAATAGAGATTGCCACCCAAATGGGGGCGCTTGTCTATCACCAAACATTTCTTGCCTGCCTGCTTGGCAAAGTAGGCAAATGTGGCGCCATACAGTCCGGCACCCACAATGAGATAATCGTACTTCTTCATTTCCTTATGCGTTTTTTAGTGCTGATAACCAGCAGTCAGCGGTCGATATGCCTAAGGTGATTCATATCCCGATATACACATACTACATCACCGCTGCAAAGGTACTACAATTTTTTGAGATATGCAAATCTATCTGTCGGAAAGGTGAGGGCTTCTGTTATTTTTTCTTTGCTTCTTCTTTGCTTGTGGACTGCTTTCTTATTCGTCTCGTTTTCGAGTCGTTTTCGTGTCGTTTTCGAGTCGTTTTCGAGATTTATGGCTCGGAGGCACGTGCAAGACGGCTATGACTCGGTTCGGTTTGCCTGCGGTATCGTTTTGGGGGAGAGGGTGGGAGGCGCAGGAAAATGCGGGGGAACATGGGAGAACGTAGGAGAATGCGGGAGGCACACGGGGGAATGCTGGGAAACGCAGGGGAAAGCACGAGGAATGTGGGAAGCGTGGGGAAATGTAGGGGAATGCGGAGAGCATGGGAGAGCGCGAGGGTATGCGGGGAAAGAGCGGGGAATGGGGGAAACGGAGGGGAATACGGAGAAACGCGGGGGGATACGGGGGAGGCGCAAGAAAATGTGTGTGTGTGGGGGGCATAGGAGAACGCGAGGGAATGCAGGAAACGTAGGGGAATGCGGAGAGCATGGGAGAGCGCGAGGGTATGCGGGGAAAGCACGGGGAATGGGGGAAATGGAGGGGAATACGGAGAAACGCGGGGGATACGGGGGAGGCGCAAGAAAATGTGTGTGTGGGGGCATAGGGGAACGCAAGGGAAAGCAAGGGAACGTAGGGGGAAATGCAAGGAATACGGGGGAACGCAAGGGAAGCACGGGAAGCACGGGGAACGTAGGGGGAAAGCAAAGGAACGTAGGGAAGCGCGGGAGAACGCTGGAGAAACGTAGGGGAATACGGGGGGAACGCGAGGGAATGCAGGGAACGCAGGGGAATGCGGAGAGCATGGGAGAGCGCGAGGGTATGCGGGGAATGCAGGAAACTCAGGGGAATGCAAGGAATACGGGGGAACGCAGGGGAGGCGCAGGGAAACGCTGGAGAATGCGAGGAAGCACAGGGGAATGCGGGAGAATGCAGGGAATACGGGGGAGCACGAGGAATGCGTGAAGCGGGAAGCGTGGGGGAGTGCGGGGGCGTATGGGAGGGCGTATGGGAGAGCGTAGGAGAATGCCGCGGAACGCGGGAGGGGCGGGGCGGAATGGGGTATATGGGGTATATGGGGTATATGGGGGATATGGGATATGTTGGGGGCGGAGGGAAAGATTAGCATTTTTTCGGAATAAGTTGACCGTTTTTTCGATTCCTTTGGCTATTCCAACAAAAAGACTTATCTTTGCGGCGAAATTGTGGAAATGTGCCTATGAAAGAAAACTTACCTATACCTAAAGGCGGCATCGGATATCGTATTTACAAACATTACGTGCGATTTCTGCACAGCCGCGTTTTCTACAAGAAAGTTTACTATATCGGCAAAGAGAACATCCCCGAACAGGGTGTTCCCGTGGTATTTGCGTCGAACCATCAGAACTGTGCCTGCGACCCGTTGCTGCTGTTGCTGGGACTGGAAAACGAGAGCCATCCGTACGTAGTGGCACGCGGGGACGTGTTCGGCAAGAGCCCGATAGCAGACACTTTCTTCAACTGGCTGGGCATGGTGCCCGCGTTCCGACTGAACTTTGACGGTGCGGAGGCACTGAAGAAAAATGATGCCATGCTCGCCACGACGGAGCAGAAACTGCTGGAAGGCAACCGACTGATTATCTTCCCCGAAGGCGGACACCAAGACAAGCACTACCTCGGCGAGTTCTCGTTCGGCTACACCCGACTGGCGTTTCAGGCGGCAGAGAAAGCGGGGTTTGAGCGGGACATCGTGATAGTGCCCTGCTGCAACCACTATTCCGACTACTTCGAGGCGAAGACGGAGGCGCTGTACCGCTTCGGCGAGCCCGTGCACCTGCAACCTTACTATGAACTCTACAAGACCAAACCGCGCACGGCACAACGCGAGGTGAACAAGATAGTGCGGCAGCGTATCCAAGAAATGATGCTGGACGTGCAGGACGTGGAGAACTACGACGTGGTGGAGTGGACACTCGCCAACTCCCCCCTGAAAGGGAATGACCGTTCCCTTCCTGCGCGGTTGGAGGCGGACAAGGCGACAGTGGCGGCGTTGGCGAAAGAGAAAGCAGAGCAGCCCGAAGTGTTCGAGGCGCGTTGCAAAGAAGTGAGGAAAACACTGGCCGAATGCAAGAAACGCCATTTGGACTATCGCAACCTGCACAAAGGCAGCGTGAGCCGTGCCATCGGTTACACCCTGCTGAGCCTGTTGATACTGCCCGTTTGGTTGGTGTCGCTGTGGCCGAACATCTTGCTCTATACCATCCCATTAATGTTCCTAAAGACGGATAAGATGTTCACAAACACATGGAGAGTTATCCTTTCGGTAGTGCTGGGTGTTCCATTTTTCCTACTGCTGACGCTGTTTGTCGCCGGTTTCGGGTTCGGATGGTGGTGGCAAGCCGTGGCATGGATTTTGCTTTACCCCTTGACGGTGGATATAGCATGGTACGGATGGAAGCATATCCGACGCACCGTGCAGGAGTGGAAACTGATAAAAAGATAAAAGACCGTTAACACCAAAAAGACAAAGGACAAAAGACTAAACAGTTCCGATTTGGACAATTCACAGACGAAGGGAATCAGTCTTTCATCCTTCACCCTTAATCATTTAATCCAAAAATGAAACGAGTAGTAATAACCGGAATGGGCATTTGGTCGTGCCTGGGGCATAACCTTGACGAAGTGCGCGACGCCCTGTACAATGGAAAATCGGGCATTATCTTCGACCCTGCCCGCAAAGAAATGGGCTTCCGTTCGGCGTTGACCGCCAAAGTGGATATGCCCGATTTGAAGAAAGAGTTGAGCCGCGCACAGCGCGTCTATATGCCGGAGCAGGCCAAGTACGCCTACTGCGCGACGGTGGAGGCACTGCGCAACGCAGGTATCGACCAAGACTATCTGAACACCCACGAGGTGGGACTCCTCTACGGTAACGACAGTTCGGCAGACCCCACCGTGCGCGCCGTGGACACCATGCGCGAGAAACACGACACCACGCTCTGCGGTTCGGGCGCGATATTCCAATCCATGAACTCCACCGTAACAATGAACCTCGGCTGTATCTTCAAGTTGCGCGGAATCAACATGACGGTGTCGGGCGCCTGCGCCAGCGGCGCACACGCCATCGGTCTGGGGGCGCTGTTGATACAGACGGGCTTGCAAGACATGGTGGTATGCGGCGGTGCGCAGGAGGTCAACCCGTTCAGCATCGGGTCGTTCGACGGTATCAGTGCGTTCTCCATCCGCGAGAACGAGCCTGAGAAGGCGTCCCGTCCTTTTGACCGCGACCGCGACGGACTGGTGCCGGGCGGCGGTGCGGCAACGGTTATCATAGAAGAGTATGAGCACGCCGTGAAACGCGGTGCACCCATCCTGGCAGAGGTGCTGGGCTACGGTTTCTCCGCCAACGGCGACCATATATCCTCGCCGAACGTGGACGGTCCGAGCCGGTCGCTGCGCATGGCGATAACGCGTGCGGGCATAGACATCCGCGAGATAGGCTATATCAACGCACATGCCACCTCCACCCACGTGGGCGACACCAACGAGGCGAAGGCAATCTACAACGTGTTCGGCGACCAACGCACGGAGGTTACCAGCACCAAGTCGCAGACGGGACACGAGATGTGGATGGCAGGCGCGAGCGAAATCGTCTATTCAATGCTTATGATGAAGAACGACTTTATCGCTGCCAACCTCAACTTCGAGAACCCCGACGAGGACAGCGCCAAACTGCTTATCCCCGCTACGCGCGTGAGCAAACATTTCGATACCTTCCTGAGCAACTCTTTCGGCTTCGGAGGCACGAATGCAACGCTGGTGGTGCGGAATGTATGATGGACAAGACCCACCCCATCCCTCCCTACAAAGGGAGGGAGTAAATAAAATTACTTTTGTATAACTAAAAACTAATCTTTCCCCACTTTCCCCTTTGCGGGGTCCCCGAATCCCGAATTATCGGGATAAGGTGCCCTCGTAGGGGGAGCCGGAGGAATCCCTAAATTTATTTAACATGACAAAGAATGAGATTATTGCCAAAGTGAACGAAGTACTGGCAGAAGAATTTGAGAAAGACGTAGAAGAACTGACTCCGGATGCCAACATCAAGCAGACCCTTGAGTTGGACAGCCTGTCGCTGGTGGACATGGTAGCCCTGATTGACACCGAGTTCGGCGTGAAGATTGCGAACAGCGAGTTGGCTTCCATCCAGACCTTCCAAGCCTTGTACGACTATCTCGACAGCCACATGAACTAAGACGGCTTTAGATGAAGGATAAGGGATGGGAGACTTATTTCCCTGTCTCGGTATTCCCCCGTCCCGCTTGCGGGAGGGGAAAAGGGGGGGGGAGCGTTCAGAACAGGAACCATTTGGTCTTTTATCCCGTGTCTTTAATCTTTCATCCGATAAACTATGCTATTTCAAGGTGAAGAAATCAAACAACTGATCCCCCAGCGGGAGCCCATCATAATGGTGGATATGTTCGCGCCCGGGGAGCAGGACAATGAGGCGGCAGCAACCGGATTGACCGTTGCTGCCACCAACATTTTTGTACAGGACGACCATCTGCAAGAGCCCGGTATCATAGAGCACGTGGCGCAGTCCGCCGCCGCATTGGCAGGATACAGCACCTACCAACAAGGTCTGCCGCCGCAGTTGGGCTACATAGGCGAGATAAAGAAGTTTCATATCCACCGTCTGCCCTGCGTGGGCGATACGCTGCGTACCAGTCTGCATGTGCTCGGCACCGCCATGGGTATCACCCTGCTGGCTGCCGAAGTCCGCGTAGCGGACGAGACAGTGGCGGAAGGGCAAATGAAGATATTTCTCAAAGGATAGGACCCACCCCGACCCTCCCTACAAAGGGAGGGAGAAAACAAGGATACTATTTCTAACTACACTTTTCCCGCTCTCCCCCTTGCGGAGTCCCCGCAAGCAACGCGCAGCGGGGTGGTCTTGCAGGGGAGTCGGAGGGGGCTTGAGTTTCCATGCTTAACTACTACAACATACTATCGTCCGACATGACCTCCGACGGAGGAGTGTTCCGTGTGGCGCTGAATGCCGACTGCGAGGTGTATCGGGGGCATTTCCCCGGCGAGCCTGTGTGCCCCGGAGTGTGCAACATACAAATGATTAAAGAGTGCGCGGTGCGGTGCCTGCGGGGGAGCGAACCCTCTGCATCCCCTGTCGAGGGGGAGCCGGAGAAGGACTTTTCTTCTTTCTTGCTGAACCATATACAGCAATGCAGGCTGACCACCCTGGTTACGCCGCAGCAACATCCCGAAGCGGAGGTGCGTATTGCCATCCTCGGTCGCACCGAGGACAGCGTCAAGTTCCGCGGCACCATCGGCAAGGGGGAAGAGATTTATATGGAGTTGAAGGGAGAAATGCGACCCACCCCGACCCTCCCGACAGAGGGAGGGAGATAACCTTTCAACGACCGAAACAGATTTCAGCGTCCTCGCCTTTGCGGGGGACTCGGAACGGGGCATATCTCTCCCCTTTTGCAGGGGAGTCGGAGGGTCTTGAGGTCAGGATTTATGTCGTCTGTCATCATCATAGGAGCAGGGCTGGGAGGGCTGGAATGCGGCTATATCCTTGCCAAGAAAGGGCTACAGGTTACCGTCTTGGAGCACGATGCGCGTGTCGGCGGCTGTTTGCAGTCGTTCCGCCGCGGCAGCACCCTTTTCGATGCGGGTTTCCACTATGTGGGCGGGCTGGTGGAAGGGCAGCCCTTGCACCGTATCTTCTCCTATCTGGACCTGCTGGACCTGCCGTGGCAGCGGTTGGACACCGACTGTTTTGACGAGGTGATTATCGGCGACCGCCATTTCCCCTTTGCGCAGGGGCACGAGGCATTTGCCGAGCGGCTGACGGACTGTTTTCCCCACCAGCGCGAGAACCTGCGGCAATACACGCGGTTTCTGCAACAGGTGGGCGAGCATGTCTTCGACCCCTTGCAGCCTGATTATCAGGGCAATCCGCTCTTCGGCGAGTCCGCCTACCAATGGCTGTGCAGTACCATCAGCGACCCGCTCCTGCGCCAAGTGCTGTCGGGCACATCGCTGAAAATGGAACTGCGGGCGGAGAGCCTGCCACTATATACTTTTGCGCAGATTAACGACTCGTTCATCCAGAGTGCCTGGCGCCTGTCGGGCGGCGGGCAGCAGATAGCCGAGCGCCTGCGCCGACGCATAGAGGAAATGGGCGGACAGGTGCGCACACGCGCCACCGTAACCCGACTGATAGAGCACAACGGGCGTATCAGTCAGGCGGAGATAAACGGCGGGGAGCGTCTGCAAGCGGACCTATTCATCTCCAACATCCACCCCTCCGTGACCCTTGAACTTATCAATGATTGTCCTGCCGTGCGCAAGATTTACCGCAAGCGTATCGCCTCGCTGGACAATACGGGCGGGATGTTCACCGCCAATATCAGCCTCAAGCCGAACCGCTTGCCGTACCTGAACCGCAACCTGTTTATCCACCGCGAGGGAGCCGACCTGTGGCAGAACCCCACGGACAGCATGCTGGTGCATTTCTACCCCAATGAGCACGCGCTTGACCTGCTCACGCCCATGCGCTGGGAAGAGGTGTCGGCGTGGGCGGACAAGCCGCGGGGCAGACGAGGCGAAGACTATGTGGCGTTCAAGGCGCAGAAGACGGAGGAGTGCCTGCAACGGGCGGAGCAATATATCCCGGACTTGCGGCAGGCGATAGACCGCGTCTATACCTCCACGCCGCTGTCGTACACGCACTACACCTTCACCCCGCGCGGGTCGGCATACGGCATCCGCAAGGACTGGCGCAGTCCGCTCACCACGGTACTCACGCCGCGCACACCGCTGCCGAACCTCTTCCTCACGGGGCAGAACCTCAACCTGCACGGCGTCTTGGGGGTCTCCATGACCGCATTAATGACATGCAAGGCAGTGGTCAGTGATTAGTGGTTAGTGGTTAGTGGTCAGTGGTTAGTGGTTAGTGGTCAGTGGTCAATCAGTAAAACAGCAAATAGTCAAATAAACATATGTACGCATTAGTTACCGGCGGCAGTCGCGGCATAGGTCGCGCAGTAGCCATCCGCCTTGCACAAATGGGCTACCAAGTGGTTATCAACTATATGTCTAACGACGCGGAGGCGGAGAAGACGCTTGCGCTGGTGCGCGAGGCAGGCAGCGACGGCGAGTTGCTGAAATTTGACGTGAGCGACGTGGAGGCATCGCGTCTTGCCCTCGAAGGCTGGCAGAAAGCGCACCCCGACGACTATATCGAGGTGCTGGTGAACAACGCGGGTATCCGCAAAGACAACCTGCTGGTATGGATGGAGCCGGAGGACTTCACCCGCGTGCTGACCACGAACCTCTGCTCGTTCTACAACGTTACCCGCCCGCTCATCACGCCTATGATTCGCCACAAATACGGCCGTATTATCAACATGGCATCGCTATCGGGTTTGAAGGGTTTGCCCGGGCAGTGCAACTACTCGGCGGCGAAAGGCGGACTCATCGCCGCTACCAAAGCCCTCGCGCAGGAGGTGGGGCGCAAGAATATCACCGTCAACGCCGTGGCTCCCGGGTTTGTAAAGACCGACATGGTGGAGGGGCTGGACGAAGCCGAGTTGAAGAAGACCATCCCCATGAACCGTTTCGGCGAGGCGGAGGAGATAGCCGCGCTGGTGGGCTTCCTCGCATCGAAAGAGGCGGGTTATATCACGGGCGAGTGCATCTCCATCAACGGCGGATTGTACTCGTAAACGACGGCGGTTGCTCTCTGTGGGCAACCGCTCGAAAAGACTTAATGAGACTGCCTGACAGGTTTCCTTGTCAGGCAGTTTTTTTGCGGGCAATCGCATAGGAGTCGCTCCCGACCTGCAGGAATGATACGGCGGGGGAGCGTTTTGGGGTAACCACAGGGAGTGCGGGCGTCTTGCCCTATATGTTCCCACGGGTTTTTCGCGGTTTTGTTGAGGGTGTGTCGCGGGGGTAGGGGGCTAAGGGTAGTGCAGGGGCGTTTTCCAACCGTTGCCAATGGGCTCCAATTATATTTTGTTAAATTTTTATGAAAATATGTCTTTTTATTTGCATATGTAAAAAAAATAGCAGTATCTTTGCACCATAATTCAACAGCGATTTGCCACCCCATGGTGCAACAGTTTAGACGACCGTATAAACTGATGCGGAAAGGGGCTGAAAACAGTAGGGAAACAGGCACAAAACACAACAATTCAGACGGTCTCTGACCTATTCTCTGACCATTCACACTGCCACCAAAATTGCCACCAAAACAAGCCCTACTTCATTGCGGAGAGATTTTATATCATTCGTAATAATTACATAACAAACTAACATTCAAAAACATCATGAAAAAGTTTACTTTATTGTTGTCCGCCATGCTGTTGGCGTGGGCGACAAATTTGTGGGCAACTGTTTACAAGGACACAGTGTATTCATTTACCTCTGGTTCTCTTGCAACGGGAGTTAGCACAAATGGTACTTTCAATTCTTCTTACTACAAAATGACCGCCGGGCAATATGCTGACATCTCGGCAGCGGCACTTAATTTAACCGAAACAGATATCCTTGTTTCGGATATGAGTGTTAATGTAGCATGCGGAACATTCGGAACATGGAGTGGAGATAAAACAATTACTCTTACCGCTGCATTTTGCGATAAGGATAGCAATGTGTTAACCACAGCAGACTTTACGACCGCAAAGAGTTTGAATAATAGCCAAGGTACCTATCGTGGGGCATTTACTCTGAAAATACCTTCTGATCCTACTGCTATCAGTTATCTGCGTGTTACATTCACCGCTTTGACAACAGGAACAGAGGCTCGTTTTGCGGGTATCAAACTGACCTATACCACGGGGACTCCTTCTTCGGTTGCCAACCCTGTTTTCGAACCCGAAGATGGCAAGGTAACTGACGGTAATTTTACTGAGGAGTTCCAATTGACCATGACTTGCGAGGCGGGTTGCACGATTGTTTATACGCTTGACGGTACCGACCCCGCTGAGAGTACTACGGCTATTGACTACGAGGCTCCTGTTACTATTCCGGCAAAGACTACTGTTGTTCGTGCGATTGCTATGGATGCTGATGCTAATTTTAGCAACGAGACATCTGCTACCTATTGCTACATCAACTCTGCAGCAACGGCTTATACCACTACCGAAGCAATTGCGATTATTGATGAAGGTTTAGGTCTTGCCAACAAACTATATGTAAAGGGTACGATTAGCGAAGTAACTAATTTCAATTCAACATACGGATCGCTTACCTATACCATTACCGATGGTACCAATCCGTTCGTGATATATAGCGGTCTGGATATTGATGGCGCAAAATTCACCGGTATTAACAACTTGAATGTGGGTGATGAAGTGGTTGTATGGGGTGTTTTGACGAAATTTAATGAGACCTACGAGATGGATAAAAACAACCAATTGGTTTCCCGTATTGTGAAAACGCCTATAATAGAAGCAGATAACATACTCTTTGGAAATATCTTCTCTACCGGCAAAACAAAAGAGTTGGTTGTTACGGGTTATAATCTGACGGAGGCTATTACCTATACGCTTTCTGAGGATGCTGCATTTACGGTGGAAGGTTCTCTCACCACAGAAGGCGGCACGCTGACAGTTACTTTCACGGGGACAACCGATGACGATTATTCGGCTACGCTTACTCTCACCAGCGGTACGGTTACTTTGCCTGTTACTATTTCTGCTTCTCTAATGTCATTGACCGGTGATGGCACAAAAGAAAATCCGTTTACCGTAGAAGATGTAACTAAAATTAACAGTTCTTTGGGTACAAGCCAGAAGTATTGGGTGATTGGATATATTTTGGGTTCCTACGCTGATGGAGGTGAGATTGCTTCACCGGCTGTAGCCTCCAACTTGGCTCTCGGCGGGACAGCAGACGCAACCACTTTTATTCCTGTTGCTCTGACTTCCAACAGCGCCGCTCGCACTGCTTTGAATGTCGCGGACAATCCGGGAAATGTGGGCAAACAAGTGAAAGTGTGCGGCACATTGGAAACCTATTTCTCTGTGGCGGGTGTAAAAAATGTGAAAACAGCAGAGGAGTATGAGATTTTAAGTAATCCCACCGCGATTGACAATGCAGCCGTTGAGACCTCTGTTGTAAAGACCATTGAGAACGGACAGTTGGTTATCCTCCGCGATGGCGTGAAGTACAACGCAATGGGTGTGCGCCTGCAATAACGCAGAATGACTTTTCCAAGAGGCTGTCTAACAAGCGGGTTAGACAGCCTCTTGTTTGTTTGCTGCTTTTTTTTTGGGGGGGGGATATTTATGCAACAGTCTTTCGTTTTGTTCCAAAACGCCCGCAGAGAGCACCCCACTGCGTGTTGCTTGCGGGGACACCGCAGAGAGCACCCCACTGCGCGTTGCTTGCGGGGACACCGCAGAGAGCACCCCACTGCGCGTTGCTTGCGGGGACACCGCAGAGAGCACCCCACTGCGCGTTGCTTGCGGGGACCCCGGTTGCGAGACGCCTGCGTCCCCAGTGTCTGCGCTTTTGGGTGCGGCATGGAGACCGTACACCCTTGCCTGTGTCGCCGGTGGGTGCGCATCGCGGAATTTGACAGACCAGCATCTTGTCTTGGTGCCTACTTATTACCTACTTATTACCTACTCGGTGCCTACTTGTTGCCTACTTGTTGCCTACTTATTACCTACTTATTACCTACTCGGTGCCTACTTGTTGCCTACTTATTGCCTACTTATTACCTACTTATTACCTACTTATTGCTTACTTATTGCTTACTTGTTGCTTACTGGTTGCTTACTTGTTGCTTACTTATTGCCTACTTATTGCCTACTCGGCGCCTACTTGGTACCTACTTGTTGCCTACTTGTTGCCTACTTTTATTGCCTACTTTTATTGCCTACTTATTGCCTACTTATTGCCTACTTGTTGCCTACTTGTTGTCTATTCGGTGTCTATTCGGTGTCTATTCGGTGCCTATTCGGTGCCTATTCGGTGCCTACTCGTTGCCTACTTGGTACCTACTCGGCGCTTACTCGGCGCCTACTTGTTGCCTATTCGGCGCCTACTTGGTGCCTATTCGATGCCTACTTGGTGTCTATTCGGCGTCTATTCGGCGCCTTATAGGGGCAACTCGGCGCCTACTTGGTGTTTATTCGGCGCCTACTCGGCGCCTCTTTCGGCGCTGCCAAAAAAAATGCAAGGCACTTGCATTTTCTTTGTAATGTGCTGAATGTCAGTATATGACAAACCACGAGAAATGGCAAAAAAACCTCGTAACTCGCACTTTTCCGTCCTTTTTTGCACCAGACGCCGAAAATTCGGCGCCCCCTTAATATATGAGAGCGTTTTTGCGGAGAAACGCCTCTCTCCTTTCGCCGTTCCGCTGCCAACCGTTTATCATCGGCGGCTGACAGGCGGGGATACAAGGGTACAAAATCGTCCGTTTTATATCCGATAAGACCCGTACATTTGTATGTGTAAAAAAAAATGCGTATCTTTGCAGAGCAAAGAACCGTGAGAATAACGACGAGAATAACAACGAGAATAACAACGAGAATAACGAAAAACTCTGTTTATACTATGAAACACACGAAGAACCCTCTGCGAGGAAGCGCCGTCCTGCTGTGCGTCCTCGCATGTTGCAGCCTCCTGCTGCCTGCATCGGCAGGTGCTGCGGAGCGCAATTATCTCACGAGTCAGTTTACCGAAGAAGAGGTGTCTGCCGCGTTGGTGCGCGGTCAGGCATGGGTGCCTTTTCCCGCCTATGCGGACAGAGCGGGTTGGGACAGCCTGACGAACGTCCGCAAGGGGACGCTGGTGAAACGGGGCGAGAAACATCTGGACTACCAATGGCAAATGAACTTGGCGACGGACTACTTGGCATACGAGCGCACGGGCGAGCGGCAAATCATGGAGAACAAGCAGAAAGCGAACAACATCGCGTTGAGCGACTTGGTGCTCGCGGAGTTGGCAGAGGGACAGGGTCGTTTTCTTGACCAGATAATCAACGGGGTGTGGATGGAGTGTGAGCGCACGAGTTGGGTGCTGTCGGCGCACCTGCACCGTCAGACCTCGGGTCGCAACTTCCCCGACCATCGCGAGCAGATCATCGACCTCGGCAGCGGCGAGGTGGCGGCATTCATGGCATGGACATACTATTTCTTCCACGAGGAGTTCGACAAGGTGAACCCCGTTATCTCGGCGCGGCTGAAGCAGACCCTGCACGAGCGCGTGACGGTGCCTTATCTCTCGCGTGACAGAGAGTGGTGGCTGGCGTTCCACCTGCAGCCCGGGCAGGTGGTGAACAACTGGAACCCGTGGTGCAACTGCAACGTGCTGCAAGTGGTGATGTTGACAGAAGACGATGAGGAAATGGTGAACCGCTGCGTGTGGCGATCCATGCAGAGCGTGGACAAGTTTATGAACTACGTGAAGGCGGACGGTGCGTGCGAGGAAGGTCCCGCCTACTGGGGACATGCCGCAGGCAAACTGTTCGATTACCTCGACATGCTCGCCACCGTTACCGGCGGCAAGGTGAACCTATGGAGCAACGCACAGGTGAAAGCCATGGGCGAGTATTTTGCCGATGCGTACATAGGCAAGGGATGGGTGGTGAATTTCGCCGATGCCACCGCACAATTCTCCGACAATATCTCCACCCTGCTGTACCGCTACGGCGACGCCATCGGCAGCGGGAAGATGCTGTCGCTGGCGCATACGCTGTCGCAGGAACGCAGTTGGATTATCACCAACGGCACGGACATCTACCGTTCGCTGACGGGTTTGGCATGCGCAGACAAAGTGCTGACCTACGAGCCGCCCAAGAAAGCCAAAGGGAGCACCTTGCACGAGGCGTGGTATCCCGAGACGCAGGTGTGTATCTTCGAGCAGGGCGACTATATCCTTGCTTCGAAAGGCGGGCATAACAACGAGAGCCACAACCACAACGATGTGGGCACCTTTATCCTGTACAAACAGGGTGAGCCGATGATTATCGATGCGGGCGTAGGCACCTACACCAAACTGACCTTCAGCGCCGATCGCTACACGATATGGTCTATGCAGACCGCTTACCACAACCTGCCCGTGGTGAACGGCGTGCAGCAGCACGAGGGCTCCGAGTACCACGCGGGCGAGGTGGTATGCCAACCCCGCAAGCGGAGAGTGTCCTACGACATAGCGCCCGCCTACCCCGAAGAGGCGGGAGTGCAGGCATGGACACGCGCCTACCTGCTGACCGCGAAAGGGCTGACCGTTACCAATACCATCGTGCCTTCCCGCCCGTTGCAATCGGTGGAAGACCACCTGATGGTGCAACGAGGAGAAGCGGCGGTGGACAACGGCAAGGGGGAGATAAAGGTAACCAACGACACAGGCGGCAGCGTATCGATACAGTACGACCCGCGTGTGCTGACGGCAGCCGTAGAGCGCATTGACCTCACCGACCCGCGTATGACCAAAGTGTGGGGCGACCATATCCAACGCATAGTATTCACCGTAAACCATCCCGAATCATGCCAAAGTTACATAATAAGCGTGCAATAGAGAGCGTGCGCCCGAATGCAGGTTTCAAGTTTCAGTTTTCAGGTTTCAAGTTGCCTGTTTCTTCGCTCTGTGCCTGTGTAGGCGTGGCGTGTGGGGCTCTGCTGCCTGCGCAGAAAAGCACGGCGCAGGAGTCTTCCGCCGCAACCAAGCGCCCCAACGTGCTGTATGTGTTCCCCGACCAGTTCCGCAACAGCGCCATGGGTTTCTGGCGCGACAGTCTGTACCGCGACCATGTGCGCTGGCAGGGCGACCCCGTGCACACGCCGCGTCTGAACGCCTTTGCCGATGAGGCGGCGGTGTTCAGCCAAGCCTTGAGCAACTGCCCCGTGTCGAGTGCCCATCGGGGGATGCTGCTCACGGGACTCTATCCGAACAAGAGCGGCGTGTCGCTCAACTGCAACGCCACGCGCCCTATCTCCGACCTGCGGGATGACCTCACCTGCCTGAGCGATATCTTCCACCAAGCGGGCTACCGGTGCGCCTATATCGGCAAACTGCATGCCCATTTCCCCACGAAGAACAACCCGCAGCGTCCGGGCACCTACGTCAACAATGACAACCCGTGCTGGGATGCCTACACGCCCGCCGAGCGGCGACACGGCTTCGACTACTGGTACAGTTACGGCACATTTGACGAGCACAAGAACCCGCACTACTGGGACACCGATGGCAACTATCACCAGCCCCGCGAGTACTCGCCCAAGCACGAGGCGGACAAGGCCATAGAATACCTGCAAGCATACACGCAGTCGGGCACCGAGGCGCCGTTCTTCATGATGGTGGGCATGAACCCGCCCCACAGCCCCTACAAGAGCCTTGATGACTGTATGGAGGAGGACTACAACCTCTACAAAGACATGCCGCGCGACTCGCTGCTGGTGCGCAAGAATATCAACCCCGACCTGCGCGACAAAGAGGCGTGCGCACCCTATTACTTCGCCAACGTGACGGGCGTTGACCGCGAGTTCGGACGCATACTGGATGCACTGGATGCGCTGGGGTTGGCGGAGAATACGATAGTGGTGTTCTCGTCCGACCACGGCGAGACGATGTGCAGCCACGTGCGCGACCCGAAGAACACGGTCTATACCGAGTCGATGAACATCCCCTTCATGGTACGCTATCCCGCGCAGGTGGCGCACAGCGTGCAGGACGGACTGCTGTCGGCGATAGACATCATGCCGACGGTGGTCGGCATGGCGGGCTTGGGCAGCATGCTCCCCGACTCCCTGCCGGGCTACGACTGGGCACCGCGACTGACTTCCAAGCCATCGGACAGCGAGCCTTCCGCCGTTCTGTACCTGCAGAACGTGGATGGCGAGAAAGATGCCGAGGGTACCGTGCTGACCTATTTCCCGCGCTGCCGAGGCGTGGTAACCGACCGCTATACCCTCTCCTTCACCATTAACAGGAAATACAAAGTGGTGGAGACACTCTTCTTCGACAATCGGGAAGACCCGTACCAAACGAACAACCTGCCGATTGCCTCCCGTCCGGAGGTGGTGGGCGAGTTGCTGCAAGAACTCCGCCGCCTGCTCCGAGAAGCGGATGACCCGTGGGCAGCCTTCGACCTCGAGCAGATGCTGAAAGACTACATGTAGTTTAATAGACAAGATAGCCCGCGATGCCTGCCAAGACTATGAGCAGGATAGGGTGGGAGAGCGTAGAGATGAGTTTCTTTGCTCCGCTGTTCTTGACCCGTTTGGTCAGTTCGGGGAGGACGGTGAAGAAGAAAACCACGGCGAAGAAGAGCCAACTCTTCCAATCGATGAACGAGTCGGGCGTGATGAGGAGCAGCGCTGCGGCTGCAATCAGTCCGATGACCGCGAAACGGAGCATGCGGAGCGTGTTTTGGAAATAAGGGTTGGTTTGGAACCGTGTGCTGAGGAAGAGATAGAGGCGGCAGACCGAGAGCATGATGATAAGGCTCGGCAGGATAATGGCGAAGGTGGCGAGCATACTGCCGAAAATGCTGCCCGTAGCGGTATAGCCCACATAGGTGGCGCAGTTGATACCAATGGGTCCGGGCGTAACCTGACTGATAGCCACTATATCCACAAACTCCGACTGCGACATCCACGCATTTGCCTCTACCTCGTGCTGAATAAGCGACAAGATAGCCAATCCTCCACCGAAGCCGAAAAGCCCGATTTTGAAGAAACTGAGGAAGAGTTGGAGGTAGAGCATGAGTGGTTAGTGGTTAGTGGTTAGTGGTTAGTGGTTAGTGGTCAGTGGTCAGTGGTTAGTGGTCAGTGGTTAGTGGTTAGTGATTAGTGGTTAGTGGTCAGTGATTAGTGGTCAGTGGTTAGTGGTTAGTGGTCGGTGGTCGGTGGTTAGTGGTTAGTGGTCAGTGGTTAGTGGTCAGTGATTAGTGGTCAGTGGTTAGTGGTTAGTGGTTAGTGGTCAGTGGTTAGTGGTCAGTGGTTAGTGGTCGGTGGTTAGTGGTTAGTGGTTAGTGGTCAGTGGTTAGTGGTTAGTGATTAGTGGTTAGTGGTCAGTGGTCAGGGTTTTGAGTCTTTTTTTTCTTTCAGGTATGTGTATAGCAGTGTTGCGGCGATGGTGATGAGGATGACCCATACGGGACTGAGCCCCGCGAGCCAAATGAGCAGTGCGGCGGCAACGGGTATGAGGGCGGTGAGCCATGTTATCTTCGCCGTGCGTGCCATCTTCAGCAAGGGCGCGGCGATAAGTGCCACCACGGCAGGGCGAACACCTTTGAACACGGCTTCCACGGCGGGATAGTCCTTGTAGTCTTGGAAAAGCATGGCAATCGCCAAGATAATCAAGAACGAGGGTAACACCGCTCCCAACACAGCCCCCAATACGCCTTTCCATCCGCCGCAACGCCAACCGATGAAAATGGCGGAGTTGACTGCGATAATCCCCGGTGCGGCTTGGGCAAGGGCAATCATGTTGAGGAACTCTTCTTCGTCTATCCAATGCTTGCGATCCACTATCTCGCGCTGGATAAGCGGTATCATGGCATATCCGCCGCCGAGGGTGAAAGTGCCGATTTTGAGAAAGACCCAAAAGAGTTGAAGAAACATGGGGAACTGCGTGTGGTTAACTGCGTGTGGGAAACTTTGTGTTTGGAACTCCGCTGCGCTTCGTGTGGGGAACTTCGTGTAAGGAACTTCGTGTTTGGAACTTCGCTTCGCTTCGTGTGGGGAACTGCGTGTTGGGAACTTCGTGTTGGGAACTCCGCTTCGCTTCGTGTAGGGGACTGCGTGTTTGGAACTGCGCTGCGCTTCGTGTTGCTTCGTGTGCTCCCGACGGGGCGGGAGCCGTACATTTACTTTTTTACAGCCCGAAGGGCTTTCGTACACACCGTGCTTTACAGCCTCGAAGGGATTTCGTACACACCGTGCTTTACAGCCTCGAAGGGCTTTCGTACACACCGTACTTTACAGCCTCGACGGGCTTTCGTACACACCGTGCTTTACAGCCTCGGAGAGGCTTTTTTACACGGAGTTATCACTTGTCCGCGAGTTGCTGCTTAATGAACTTGACGAGCATGTTAATGGCGGCGTTGTTGTGTCCGCCCTGGGGGATAATGACATCGGCATAGCGTTTGCAGGGCTCGATAAACTGCTCGTGCATGGGTTTGAGCACACGCTCGTAGCGCTCCATGACGGCGGCTACGGTGCGCCCGCGCTCCACAATGTCGCGCTGTATGACGCGGATAAGACGGTCGTCGGCATCGGCATCGACAAAGATTTTCAAGTCCATCTGCTGGCGCAGTTTCTTGTCGCTGAGTGCCATGATACCCTCAATGACAATGATTTCGCGCGGCTCTATGTGTATGGTCTCGCGTTGGCGGGTGCAGGTGAGGTAGTCGTAAACAGGCTGCTCTATGGCTTGTCCGTCTTTGAGTTGGGCTATCTGCTTGGCGAGCAGCGGCCAATCGAAGGCGTCGGGGTGGTCGAAGTTAATGTTCTGCCGTTCCTCGACAGGCACATGGCTGGAGTCTTTGTAGTAAGAGTCCTGCGGAATAACCACTACTTCGCCTTTGGGCAGGCGTTCAATGAGTTTCTTAACCACCGTTGTTTTACCCGAGCCGGTGCCGCCCGCAATACCGATGATGAACATGGTGCTCAATTATGAATTATGAATTATGAATTATGAGGGCATTGCTGTTAATCAAGAATCATAAAACAATCGTCCGTAGCGTAACGAAGACAAGAATTAAGTGAGTTCATGCTCTGCAAGGTACATCATGCACGCGTAATTCACAGTTCATAATCACTTGTACGCTTCCACAATGTGTTTGACAAGGGGATGTCGGACAATATCTTTCTGGTTGAACTCCACAATGGCTATGCCTTGTATGTCCTGCAGCCGGTCAATGGCGTCGCGCAGTCCCGATTTCTGCGCCGCGGGGAGGTCAATCTGCGTGAGGTCGCCTGTGATAATCATCTTGCCGTTAATGCCGAGCCGCGTGAGGAACATCTTGAGTTGTGCGGTGGTGGTGTTCTGCGCTTCGTCGAGAATGACAACGGCATCGGCAAGCGTGCGTCCGCGCATGAAGGCGAGAGGGGCGATTTGTATGGTGCCGCGGTCGAGATACTCGTTGAGTTTGGCAGGCGGCAGCATGTCTTGCAGTGCGTCGTAGAGGGGTTGCAGATAGGGGTCTATCTTCTCTTTCATGTCTCCGGGGAGGAAACCGAGTTTCTCGCCTGCCTCCACGGCGGGACGGGAGAGAATGATTTTCTTTATCTCTTTGTTTTTCAGTGCGCGTACGGCGAGTGCAATGGCGGTGTAGGTCTTTCCGCTGCCGGCGGGTCCTATGGCGAAGAGCAGGTCGTTGTCCTCGTATGCCTCCACCAAACGCTGCTGGTTGCGGCTGCGGGCGACAATGGACTTGCCGTTCACGCCGTGCAATATGAGGTGGTCGCGTGCCGGCTCCTGCGGGTGCTCGCCGTGAATGAGTTGGAGGACAATCTCCTCGGAGAGGGTGTTGTTCTTAATGCAGAACTGCTCGCATAGCCGCAGGCTGTGCTCAAACCGCGCAACGGCATCTTCCGCGCCGGTAACCTTCACCTGGTAGCCGCGCGCCACCACGCGCACGCCGGGGTGCTGGTTTTTGAGGCAGAGAATGTTCCGGTTGTTCACACCGTAGAAAGTGGCGGTGTCGAGGGTGTCGTTGAGGGTTATAACTGACTCCATTGCGGGATGTAGTTTAGATATTGAGGAGGTAAGGAGGACGAAGGACTTTCTTGGAATGAAGGACTTGTTACCTTCGTTTCGGAGTTTTCAGAGCCGGTGCCGTCCGCCGCCGCAGAGCATCGGGCACTCGCTTGTCTTTTATCCTCCATATTGAATCCTTTGTCCTTTTCCAGCCGCGCCACTATCGTTTCCGGACCGTTGTGGAGGAAGAGGTAGGGCACGCTGAGCCGGCGGTTGTAGGTAAGGGCCTGGTCGAGTGTGCGTTGGGTGAGGGCTACATGATCGGCTTTGCATTCGATAAGCACAACGGGCTGCATCTGTCGGGTATAGACCACGGCATCGCAGCGTTTCTTCGCCTCGCCGACGGCTATGGTTACCTCGACGGCGATACGCCCTGCGGGGTATTGGTAATCGTCCACGAGGCGGTGGAGGAACTGCTGCCTCACCCACTCTTCGGGCGTGAGCCTGACCCACCGACGCCGCCAGTCGCAGAAAACGCACTCCCTGCCGTTGATATCTCTCACATTGAGCCTGTTCATGCCCCTTTCGCGTTATCGCCGACAAAGGTACTGCTTTTTTTTGAGATATGCAAGAGTTTGGCTCAATTTGAAAATGTGAAAATGTGTAAATTGGAAAATTGCGGGTAATAATGTATGAACGGACTTCCATTATAAGCCGAAATAGAAGGGGCGGCACAACTCCATTTGGCAAGAGAGTTTCCGACCCCTTCCGCGCTTTCCATGCCGCCGCTTGTTCCCGTCCCCAAAACAGTACGATTGTTAAGATTTGCTCCGTCGCCGCCTTTTCGGGTGTTTTTCGCGGGTCTGTCGCGGGTCGGTCGCAGGTCGGTCGTGAGGCAACACGACCCTCAAAATGTACTATTGTTAAGATTTCGCGCCGTTCCCGACACGGCGCAAAGCAGAGTGAATCATTTTTTATCCGGAATAACGGCAATGGCAAAACCTCCTCCGGACGCCATGGGAATGGTGAGGCGGTCGGTTGCCCGGCAACGGAGGGTGTCGATACGGCAGGCATAGGGATTCGTCTGCCAATCGGCGTCCTCGCCGTCCCGCCAGAGGGTCATGGTGTAGTCGCCGTCGGGCAGGAACGACCAGTCTATGTTCACCTCGCGCGGGGTGTCGTTGTTCACCGCGCCTATGTACCAGTTGTCGCCGCCGCGCTCCTGCCGCGCCATCACCGCGTACTCGCCTATCCCGCCGCAGAGCAGGCGCGACCGCTCCCAGTCGCAGGGCACGCGGCGAATGAACTCGAAGGCTTCGGGGTGGCGCAGGTAGTTCTCCGGCAGGTCGCACGCCATCTGCAAAGGCGAGTAGAGCACCACGAAGAGCCCCAACTGGTTCGCCAGCGTGGCATGTACGCGCGTGCCGGGGTGGACGGGGTTCTCAAAGTTGAAGACGCCGGGGGTGTAGTCGGCGGGACCCGCCAGCATGCGTGTGAAGGGCAGGACGGTAACATGCGAGGCGGGGCTGCCGCCATCGGTAGCCCATGCGTTCCACTCCTGTCCGCGCACGCCCTCCTGCGTCATCAGGTTGGGGTAGGTGCGTTGCAGACCCGTAGGCATGACGGGCTCGTGGTTGTCGATGGCCACTTGGTGCGCCGCCGCTTTCTCTATCACGCGGCGGTAGTGCTGCACGCCTGCCTGCGAACGGTTGTACTGTTTTCCCTCGGCGTAGCGCACATAGGGGGCTACATAGCCCGTCTTCACGGCGTGCATGCCGTGCTGCTCAATGTAGCGGTAGGCGGTGTCGAGTTGCGCCTCGTAGTTGGCGGCATCGCCCGCCGTCTCGTGGTGGAAAATGATTTGCACGCCGCGTTGGTGCGCATAGCGCGTCAGCGCCTCGATGTCGTAGTCGGGATAGGGTGTAACGAAGGAGAACCGCTCCCCGGGGTGCGGTCCGTCCCACGAGCCCCAGCCGACATTCCAGCCCTCCGCCAGCACGCCGCCGAAACCGTTGTCGGCGGCAAAGTCAATGTACTGCTTCATGCGGCGGGTGGTGGCGCCGTGCTGCGGACCGTTCCACCATGTCATGGTCTTCAAGTGCATGCCCCACCATATCCCGATGAATTTCATGGGCTTAATCCACGAGGTGTCCTCTATGCGGCAGGGATCGTTGAGGTTGAGCATGATACGCGAGGCGAGCAACCCTTGCAGGTCGTCGGCAAGAATCATAAACCGCCAGGGGAGATTCTCCAAATCTCCCTCAGAGGAAGACTTCCGTATGTGTGCCGCCGTGCCGTCTGCCAAGGGGGTGAGGAAGGTGCGGATGGTGTCGCCGCGGTAGTAGAAGTTCTCGGCGGGATAGTCGGTGAGCGCCGCCTCGTGGAGGAAGGCGTAGGTGCCGTCGGCAAGTTCGAGCGTAACGGGCGAGCAGGTGGTGTCCATGCGGGTGACGGGGGCTTTTGTCCACAACGCTTCGTAGTACTCCGTGCGCCACGGGATAGACCATGCCTCCGGCGTACGGGCAAACACATACGAGGTCTGCTCGGAGAGGATATGCCCCAAGGATTCGCTCCGTCCCTCCCCGCAAAGGGAGGGGGAAGGATTGCATTCGGCAGTAGAGGGTGCGTTGTTTTCCTCTCCCTCTTCGCAGGGGCAGTCGGCGGGGAGCCTGTATCGGAAAGCAAACCCGTCGTCGAAAGCGCGGAAGACGATATCCATGCGCGTGCCCGATTGGTGGCGGAGATGCACGGTCATCTCGTTGTGGTGGTCGCGGATAAACCGCTCTTCGCCCCATACGGTCTCCCATGTGGTGTCGCGGGAAATGCGGGAAATGCCGTCCATACGGAAGCGGGATGTGAGCGACTGCTCCGTGGTTTCCAGTCCTAAGGCGGAGGGCAGGAGCACGGGCTTGCCGTTGCGGCTGACGGAGTAGGCGGGCACGCCGTTGTCGGAGAGGGAAAACCGTATCTGCACCTTGCCGTCGGGCGAGGTGAGCGTAGTGTCAGTGGCGGATTGGCAGCCGGAGAGCAAGAGGACTGCCGCCAAAATACCGCTCAGGCGATTCAAAATCAATGGGATGGTACGATGTTTCACGGTGAGAAATCAATTCATAAATATCCAATACGCATACCCTTCCAGTTCGAGGGCTTTGGGGGTGGTGACAGATTCGTTGGTCTGCGCGTTGGTTACCACGCTGCGTTGCCAGCGCATGGGCAGTGTGACAGTCTGTGCTTGTTTTGTGGTGTTGACTACCACGAGTACGGCTTTGTCGCCTTGTTTGTATTCGAAACATGCCACATGATCCGTAGAGTAGTCGGTGAGCGTGCCGGCGCGCGCCTCCGCCGTCTGTTTGTAAGCATACATCAGGCGCCGGTAAGCGTCGGTGGCAGCATTCGCCGTGAAGTCCAAAATGTGGTAGTTGAAGAAATCCAACTGCGCCGTGTGTCCTATCTCCTGCGAAGAGTATATCATCGGTATGCCGCCGAGGAAGTAGGTGAGACACGAGGCGGACAACTCTCCTTCCGCACTGTAATAGAATGAAGAAGGAGCATGCTCCGCCGATGCGTCATGCGAGGTAGGATTGCGCATGCGGTTTTTCCCCGCAGGGGTCTGCGCCCATTCTTTCTCGTTCACCGCCAACAGTTGGCTCACGGGCTGCTCTTTCTGATAGAGCGATTGGACAGCCCCCAGATAGTCCCAACTATACAACCAGTCGAACCCCGCATCGTAATATGCCGTTTTGCTTGTCTCGGCAAAGAAAAGTGCGTCGGGTTTTATGGCGCGTACCGTCTCTATGGCATCCTGCCAAAACTCCTGAGGCACTCCGTGCGCGTAATCGCAACGGAAGCCGTCCACATCCGCCTCACGCACCCAATAACACAATGCTTCCTTCATCGCCTCTTGTACGGCGGGCTGCGTGTAATCCAGCGGGCACACATCTTTCCAGCCCGTCTCCTCCGCGGTGGGCGTGGTGTACCAGTCGGGGTGATCGATATACCACGGGTTGTCCCAAGCGGTGTGGTTGGCCACCCAGTCAAGCAGCACCCGTATGCCACGGCTGTGGCAATCGTTGACCAGCGCACGCAGGTCGTCCATTGTACCGAAAGCAGGGTCAACAGCGTAGTAGTCCTGCACGCAGTAGGGCGAGCCCACGCTCTTCACCGTGCCACGCGGGTGAACAGGCATCAGCCACAGCACATCCACCCCCATGGATACCAATGCAGGGAGATACGCCTCAATGGTTTGAAATGCCTGCTGCTCGGCAAACAGACGCTCGTTGCATTCGTACACGACATGTGTGTTCGCGTACGCTACATCAGGTTCCTGAGCGGGGGGATTGACCTCGCCGCCCTTGCAACCGTTCAGACCTGCCAATAGGGCAAATACAATGCAAATACTCTTTCGCATAGACAATAAATTGTAGTTGGTAACTTCGGGTTAGGAACTTCGTGTATAAAACTCGCTTCGCTTCGTGTAAGAAACTTCGTGTATAAAACTCGCTTCGCTACGCGTTAGGAACTTCGTATACGGCGCGTCAGCGCTCTTATACATGTATTTTCTTACAGCCTCGAAGGGGTTTTCTTACACGCAGTTCCCAACAGCCCGCAGGGCTTATTCCACCTTAGTGGCACTATCACTGCCGGCGCGGAAGTAGTATGTGGCATCCTTGGTGATTTTCACGGACGCCGCATCATATTGTGTAGCCGCATCCGTACCGTCGGCACATGCTTTGTTGGTGAAAATGAGGTTCATGTCGTTGCCCTCAGGACCGCTCACTTCGAACACCAGATAAGTAGTGCCGCCTACTTCTTCCGTTACCTCCGAACTCTTGCCGGGCCAACCGCCGAAAGCCTCGTAGTCGTTGCCCCAGCTGTATATTGAGAAGCAGTCCCAACCCGTTTGGTTGTCCACATATACTTTGCAGGTTACGGTTTCCGCCGGCTGCGGGTCGGTCGGTTCTTCGGGCTCATCCGGGTTTTCAGGATTTTCCGCACCCTCTTCGGTTACGCCGTCTGCCGTTACGATGAGGTAGATATCGCGGTCGATGGTGAAAGCGAAATCCGCCAACTGTATGCCGCCGCCGTTGTTGTTGAAAATGAGGTTCTCTGCCAGCCCCGTGTTCGCCTCGCCCATGTCGAAGTACTTGTAGGTGATACCTTTGACAGTCTGCTCTCCGGTAACCGCCATGCCGGGCCATGTACCATTCAGGTCGTTCACATCACCCCACATATAGAGCGCTATGGCTTCCCAGCCCGTTTGGTCTTGGATGAATACGGCGTAACCGTCGTGCTCCACCTCCGGCTCCATGGATATTTCTTCCACGCCGTCTGCCGTCAGGCGCAGGTAGAGGTCGCGGTTGATGGTGAAGGCAAAGTCCGCCAACTGTATGCCGCCGCCGTTGTTGTTGAAGATAAGGTTCTCTGCCAGCCCCGTGTTCGCCTCACCCATGTCGAAGTACTTGTAGGTAATGCCGTTTACCACTTGTTCGCCGGTAACTGCCATGCCGGGCCATGCGCCGTTCAAGTCGTTCACATCACCCCACATATAAAGTGACAGCGCATTCCAACCTGTCTCGTCTTGTACGAACACCGCATAGCCGTCATGCTCTATCTCCGGCACATCGGCTACACCGCCCCATGCCGTGATGCTCAGGTCATAGCGTGTACCTACCTGCGCATCGGCAATCACGTGCATCTGCTCCGCACGCTCCACGCCCTGTAACTTGCTCACAAACAAGAATCCGTCCGCCAAGGTCTTACCGTTAACAAAATCTTCCGGATAAAGATAGATGCCGTATTTAGAGTTGACCTTCTCCGCTTTCTGAAGCAGGTAATCGGCATTGACATAGTGGATGGTGTCGCTGCCGTTGAAAGCCCCCACGATATAGATTTCATCTTTGGCGGATGTACCTGCGGGTACAATCACCTCCAGCAAGATGGCATTTTCTTTCAATTCAAACTGCGGCTTCTCGTGATCAAACACAATAGGCTCCTGCTCGCAACCGATAAACAACATCGGCAATGCCATCAGCAGTGCAAATAATATCTTTTTCATATTCGTTTCTTTGTTTTTAATGTTGTTGTTCTATGTTGGTCAGTTTCTGTATTACCATGTTCGTTTTAATAGTTGGGATTTTGTACCAGTCCCGGGTTGACGGCGCAGGCATTCTGCGGCAACGGGAACCACTCGTATTTGCGGCTACGTTTGGCAGGGAATACCACACCTGCGTCATCCGTGGCACGCCCGAAGAACCACCATTGCCCTTGTGTGAATTGGTCAAAACGGCGCAAGTCCGTGCGGCGGCGACGTCCCTCGCCCAAGAACTCAATACCCCACTGGTGGAGCATCCATTCTTCGTTGCTCCAACTCTCTGCTTTATCGGTCATTGCCCCCGTGAAATAGCGTTGGCGCACCTCGTTCACAAGGCTCTTTGCCGCGGCGGCATCGCCCAAACGCATCTTGCACTCCGCCAGCGTATAGTACACTTCCGCCCAACGGAACTCCACTTCGCTGATTTCCTGGTAGTCGATTCCGCTTGCCTTGCGGTACATCGGATATTTCATCAGACGGTAGCCCGAATTGGTCTGCCCCCAGCGCGGCGATTGCACAATCTCCAACGGACGACCCAACTCAGAAGTGGTGCCCGCAAATTGTCCCACCTGGTCAATGTAGATAAGCGGTTGTCCGTCGCGGTCGGCATCTGCCTTCACCGGCTCGCCCGTGGTGATATTCTTGATTTCTCCTTTGAGGAATATACCGCCGTTCCAACGGTCATCAAACGCATAACTCTGTTTGCGTATGTCGCCGTCTTCGAAACGTGCATACACCGCACCCAAACGGTCGTTGTACGAACCTTCGAGGAAGCAGACAGGATGGTCGGTACCGCCGTACATCTTCCCGTCGGGGTAAACCAACTCATTGCCGGAGTTGTCGTAAGACGGAGCCATGCAGACACAGTTCCAGCCCGATTGGTTGGTAGCGAAGACATCCAAAAACTCATCGTAGTTATACGGCAGTCCCGGCATGTTGCGCATCCAACCGCAGTTCAGTTGTCCGTTCTTCTCCGCAAATGCAAACACCACCTCGGGGCAGTTGGCATTGTCTATTTCGAAGATTTGGCGGTAGTCAGACACCACTTCATATGCTCCGAAATCACCGTTCTTCAGCGATTGTGCCAAGTCGGCACACTCTTGGTAATGGTTTTCGCCAATGAAGATTTCCGCATTCAGAAGCAGGCGCATTTTGAGCATACGGTTCATCGCAGGGGATACGCGGTTGGCACCCCTATCGGCTAATGCCCCTACCGACTCATCCAGTTCCGCGGCAATGAAATCGTATATCTTTTTGCAGCCGGTTTGGAAATCGGTGTCTGCGCTGCCGGGGACTTCGGAGGACACGGTGGTGCAGAGGGGCAATGCACCTCCCCATAGTTCAAAATTGTTGTAGTACGCCCATGCCCGCAGCGTGCGTACTTCGGCAATGTAACTGTCGATGGCTTCCTGTGTCATTTTCAGGTCGTCGGGGTTGATGGCTTGCAAGTCGGCTATCAGTTGGTTACACATGCCTATGGTAGTCCATGCGCTTTCCCATGCCTGTTGCACGATTTTGGCTTCGGGAGTCCATGTGTGGGACGAGAGCACAAACTTCAGTCCTTCATCCCAACCCCATGCGCCGCCGTTCCAAGTGCGCCATGCAACCTGGTCTGCGGAGAACTCTTGCAGATAGTAGAAATACTCCCAGAAACCATACGCAGCGCGTGCATAGATAGCACCTACAGCTCCTTTGACACTGGCTTCATTCTGATAATATACCGAGGCATCGATGTTGGAATAGTTCTTCTCGGTAAGGTCTGTGCAACCACTTGCCGTGAAAAGACCTAAGGCAACGGCTGCTATATAGATGATCCTTTTCATGATGATGATTAAGTTTAGCGTTTAGCGTTTTGTTATTTGAGGTTGAGCGTGATACCCAATGCCAGTTGTGTGGCGGTGGGATATGCACTCGAAGAGTCAACACCCGGTGTGATACCCGTGGAAGTTACGATGGAAGGGTCGTTGCCTGTGTAGCCCGTGATGGTGGCGATATTCTTCGCCGTGATGTACACGCGCATATTTTGGAAATACTTGGCGGTCGGCACCACGATATTGTAGCCGATGGTGATGTTATCCAACTTGAAATAGTCGCCACGCTCCAAGTAATAACTGGATATAACGCCCGCTCCGCTCTTTACATCGCTGTCTTTCAAGTAAGCGGAACGCAATACATTGTCGGTACCGCAGCCTTGCAGTCCCATGCCGTATTTGCGGGTATTGTATATCTCGTAGTCGAAAGCACCCCGCCACATCATGGAGAAGTCCCAGTTTTTGTATGTCCACGTGTTGTTCCAACTCAAGTAGTGTTTAGGCGCACCATTGCCGATATAGCGTTTCCAACTCAGGTCAGCATTGCTTGCCAGCTGTGCATTACCTTCGTTATCAAGCACCAGCAGGTTGCCGTTCTCGTCCGCACCGGCTGCTTCGTAGCCATAGAACTGACCTATCTCGCCGCCTTCTTCCACGCGGAAGTAGTACTCGTTGGTGCCCACACCCGCTTTCTGGTACAACTCCAAATAGTCGGCTTTGTACACATCGGATGACAACTTGGTCAGCACGGTCTTGCCCCAACTGTAGTTGAAGCCCATATTCCACACGAAGTCCTTGGTCTTGAATATATCACCGTTCAATACCACTTCCACACCCTGGTTGGTGGTGGTTCCGACATTGACGAGAATCTTGTTATAGACAAACGGAGGTTGCGGAGCCGTGTAGTTGTAGAGCAAGTCAAGAGATTTACGGTTGTAGTACTCAATGCTACCTCTCAGGCGTCCCCACAAGTCGAAATCAATACCGGCATTGACGGCCATGTTGCGCTCCCATTGGAGGTTCGGGTTGGAGTTCCCGTTCGGGGCGTAACCCACCACCCATTCACCGTCCATATAGTAACTGTCTTTGACATCGTACATGGCAACGGATTTGTAGGGGTCAAAATCCGAGCGACCGGTCAGACCGTATGATACGCGCGGCTTGAGGCTTTTCAGTACAGCAGAGGAAGGAGACATAAAGTCGCAGGCGGTCATTTCCCATGCCAAAGAGGCAGAGGGGAAGTCGCCCCACTTGTTGTTGATACCGAACTTGGTGCTACCCTCGCGACGGTAACTGACGCTGGCAAAAATCATGTCGTTGTAGTTGTAGTTGATACGCCCGAAGAAACCAATCAGAGTGGACTCGTTCATATAACTGCTCATGGCAGCCAATCCGTCTTTCAGATAGGAGCCGGCACCGATATTGTTCCACAGGGTGTTGTCGTAGGTAAAATTCTTGTTCTGCTCATACATGGATTCATAGATGGAGCGCTCCCAACTATACCCGATGACGGCTTTGAGAGAGTGGGCACCGATGTGCATATCGTAGTTGCCCAACCACTCCACGCGGTGGGTCTGCCATTTCTGATACTGCAAGGTAGCCGTACCGCTGATACCTTCCCAGTAACTGCTGTTGGCTTGGGAGGTGGCATAGGTGTCGGATTTCAAGTCGTTGTATTGCAGCGCGTAATTCACATTGGTGGATACATTGTGCTGATCGTTGTGCCAAATGTTGTATTTCAAATCCACATTGCCCAACAGGTACATACGTTTGCCCTGGCTCTTTACCTCGTTAAGAATGGTTACGGGGTTGGTGGCACCCGTGACATTGGTGGGCTGATAGTAGGAACCGTCTTCGTTGTAAACGGGCATGGTGGGGTTGAGTTGGAGTGCATTATCCACCTGGTCGTCATTACCCCAAGTCTCATTCACACGGCGAGCCGACAATGAACCAGACAAGACCAAATGGTCGCCCAGGAATTTCTGTTCTGCCGCAAAGCGTCCGCCGTACTCACGACGTGCGGAAACGATGTCCAAACCTTTGGCATCCTTGAAATTGAACGATGCGGCATAGTATCCGTGCTTGGTGGCGCCATTGATACTGATATATTGGTTAATGTCGTATGTGGCGGGCTTGATAATCAAATCGTACCAATCCGTAGAGGCACCGTAGTCCGTTCCGCGGCGACTGCGGCGAAACTCCTCGGGGGATAACACTTCGGGGTGCGCATTGGCAATGTTGCAGTCAAAATACGAATCGTAGGTTACCGTGAAATGTCCCGCCTCGTTGTTGGCACTTTTCTTGGTGGTAACAAGGATGACACCATTGGCACCGCGCGTACCGTATATCGCGGCAGACCCCGCGTCTTTCAGCACGGTGATGGACTCTATGTCCTGTGCCGCGATATTGCGGATATCGCCGCCGGCTATACCATCAATCACCACCAGAGGAGAGTTGCTCGCGGACAATGAACCCGCACCGCGAATTTGCAAATCGCTGCTGCTGTTAGGATTAGCCGCTGCCACGGTAGATACATTCAAACCGGCTACTTTACCCGACAGCATTTCCATGGGGTTGTTCATAGCACCTTGTACGAAGTCCTTGCGGTCAACCTGGACAATGGAAGAGGACACTTCCTTTTTGCTCATGCTACCGTAACCTATGACTACCACCTGGTCAAGCATCTCGGTGGCTTCTTCCAAGGTTACATTCAGCACGGTTCTGCCTTGCAGCGGCATTACAACCTCTTTGTAACCGACATAAGAGAACACCAAATTCGCATCTGACGCTACGCCTGTCAGATGCCAATGACCATCGAAATCGGATACGGTTCCTTGAGATTGTCCTTGAACTTGAACGGTAGCCCCGATAAGAGGCTCGCCATTACCTGCGGTGATAATACCGCTCACCGAGATACCCTGTCCCCACGCACAGTGTACGGACAACAAGAGCACCATCAAAATGGTAATTTTGTTTTTCATGGATTAGTGTGATTAGTTGTACGATATTGTGGTTGAATAAATCAAACGACACCGAGAGAGTTTCGTTTGACGGTGCAAAATTACTCAATCACGGGAATATATGCAAATAACCTTACGATTATATAGATTATTTTATGCCCTGCTCAATGGATAGTTTATTGAAAATCAACGGATATATGTTTTCTTCGTCAAATAAACAATATAGATGTTTTATAGTTCAAAAATAAGGCCTTTTTATACCTGAAATTTGGCGGTGTCGGAAAAATTTGTTACCTTTGCGCTATCTCTCAAACAATAGTGGTATGAAACGTCCTCTTTTTCTCTTCTTTTGCCTCTCCGTGTGCGTAACTCTGTGTGCAAATTCTGATTTGTACTTGCTTGACCAAGCTTTGGAACAGCATGAAATGTACGAGCAACGCAAGCAAGCCCGTATCGATTCTATCCGACAAAACAGAATGTCTTTGTCTCTTTATGACCGTGCCTGGGCACTCACCAACGAGTATGAAAGTTATTCCTACGACAGCGCCGCCTGCTATGTGCAGCAGTTGATTTCCGAGGCACAATCTGCACAAAACCCTGACAAATTGGCCGCCGCTATGATTAAGCAAGCCTTTCTATACCTCAGTTCAGGACTTTTCAAAGAGGCTGCCGATGTATTCCTCTCCATCTCACCGCAACAGATAGTTTCCGTTGAGACCAAATGTGAATACTATGTGCACTATGCTCGACTCTGCTACGACATGGCGGACTATGTGGACGGACAGCAAAGCCGCCGCTATATAGAACAAGGGAACCAACTCTGTCGCAACGCACTGGCACTCATAGACAGCACCCGATATCCCGTCAAGTACTGTTCCACTGCCGGACTTTACTGCCTCAGGCTGGGAAATATCGACTCTGCCATACGGTATTTCCGTCAGGCACTCCTCCAACCCGACATTTCCGACCACGACCAAGCCATAGCTTATGCCTCCCTGGGTTTTCTCTACCAGACGCAGAACGACTCCATTCAAGCACTCCACTGCCGCATACAGGCTGCTATCGCTGACCTCCGCAGCAGCACAAAAGAAACCACGGCACTCGGACTCGTCGCACAGCAATTGTATCAGCAAGGCGATATCGAACGGGCGGTACGGTATATCCGACAGGCACTTGACGATGCGACTTTCTATAATGCACGACATCGGCAACTCAGCGTCAGCAAAATACTCCCAATCATAGAACAGCAGCAACTCCTTTTGCAGCAGCAACATAACAGGCGTATACGCATTCTCAATGCTTGTCTCTACATGTTGCTTCTCATCCTCTGCCTCGCGCTCTTCTTTCTCTACAACCGTATCCGTGCGACCATAGCCGCCGAACGCAAGTTGCAACAGATGAACCAGCGGCTCGCCGAAGCCAATGCCATCAAAGAAGAATGTATCGCCACTTTCCTATGCCATGAGAGTTCCGTATATAGCAAACTTGAGAAATACCAGCGATACGTCAAGAAACGCACGCAAGAGAAACGATGGGACGAACTTACCCAGATACCGCAATATGCCGACGTCCGCACGCTACGCAACGACTTCTACCGACGGTTCGACACCATCTTCCTGCATATATTCCCCAATTTCATACCGCAGTTTAACGCACTGCTCGACAGCGACAAACAGATAACACCCAAGAACGGGGAACTCCTCAATGCCGAACTGCGTATTTTCGCACTTATCCGCCTCGGTATCAACGACAACAACCAAATAGCCGTTCTCCTCGACTACTCCATCAACACTATCTACACCTACAAGACCAAAGTCAAAAACGCCTCTCCTCTCTCCAACGAACAATTCCATAAACAACTTATGCAGATTGTGTAGTGGTCAGTGGTTAGTGGTCAGTGGTTAGTGGTCAGTGGTTAGTGGTCAGAGCTTAAATGCCCGCAAAATAATCAAACCTATTGCATATCTCAACTTTTTGTTGTAACTTTGCACACGATTTGCAAATTGTAATTCGTCAATCCTCATGTCTTCTATCCGCGAGATATATCGTATCGGCTACGGTCCTTCCAGCAGCCACACCATGGCGCCGCGCAAAGCGGCGGAGATGTTCTATGCCAAACATCCCGATGCCGCACATTACGAGGTAACCCTCTACGGCAGCCTCGCCGCCACCGGCAAAGGGCACATGACCGATGTCGCCATCATGCAGTCCATACCCGGCATACAAATCCTTTGGGAGCCCCATGTTTTCAAACCTTTCCACCCCAACGGTATGGAGTTTCGGGCTTACGATGAGGCGGGACGAGAAACCGCCCAATGGCTCGTCTATAGCGTCGGCGGCGGAGCACTTGTGGAGGAACAAGATCCCCTCCAACGCCAGGACCCATCCCATCCTTCCTTACAAAGGGAGGGAGTAAGATTAGCAACTATAGATGAAGGTAATTCACCTGCTTTCTCCTTTTGTAGGGGGAGTTGGAAGGGGGCTGAGGGACGGGGAGGATCAAGTCTTTCTTCCATTCTCCGCTACTGCGAGGCTTCCGGGAAGGGTTATTGGGAGTATGTCGAGGAGTGCGAGGGAAAAGAGATTTGGGACTATCTGCGCCTCGTGTGGCAGACCATGATTGAGGCTGTGGAGCGGGGGATAGATGCCGAGGGAGTGCTTCCCGGACCGCTACATCTGCGCAGGAAAGCCAACACCTATTTCGTCAAAGCCTCCGGCTACAAGGACAATATCCGTACCCGCGCCCTCGTCTTCGCCTACGCTCTCGCCGTGGCAGAGGAGAACGCCGCCGGCGGGAAGATAGTTACTGCCCCTACCTGCGGCTCCTGCGGCGTACTGCCTGCCGTGCTCTACCACCTTTGGAAGAGTAAAGATTTCAGTGAGACCCGTATCCTCCATGCGCTGGCTACGGCAGGGCTCATCGGCAACGTGGTCAAGCATAACGCTTCTATCTCCGGTGCCGAGGTGGGATGCCAAGGTGAGGTGGGCGTGGCGTGCGCCATGGCTGCTGCCGCTGCCACACAACTCTTCGGCGGTTCCGTCGCACAGATAGAGTACGCCGCCGAGATGGGACTGGAGCACCACCTCGGTATGACCTGCGACCCCGTATGCGGACTCGTGCAGATACCCTGTATAGAGCGCAACGCCTACGCCGCCGCGCGTGCCCTTGATGCCAACCTCTATGCCTCTTTCACAGATGGAAATCATCGTGTGTCTTTCGACAAAGTGGTGGAGGTTATGAAGCAGACGGGACACGACCTCCCCTCCCTCTACAAAGAAACAGGAGAAGGAGGGCTTGCAAAAGATTGGAAATAAGACCCGCCCCTCCTTACGCAGGGAGGGAGATAACAAAATTACTTGTGTATAATCAATACTAATCTTCATAGTCCCTCCCTTGCAGGGGTTCCCGCCGGCAACGCGCGACGGGGTGATTGCGGGGAGGGTTAGGAAAAGTCCTGCTTATGTTTTCAGAAAGAGATACCAAAGGACCCGCCATGCGCAGAGGCAGCGTGGAGGTCGTGTGCGGAAGCATGTTCTCGGGCAAAACCGAAGAACTCATCCGCCGTATGAAAAGGGCACAGTTTGCCAAGCAAAAAGTGGAAATCTTCAAGCCCGCCATCGATGTGCGCTATTCCGAGGAAGATGTGGTCAGCCATGACCATAACGTCATCCAATCTACGCCCGTTGATTCCAGCCAAAACATCCTCCTCCTTGCGGACGACTGCGATGTGGTGGGCATTGATGAGGCGCAGTTCTTCGATATGGGTATCGTGGATGTATGCAATCAGTTGGCGGCACGCGGCATACGCGTCATCGTCGCAGGGCTTGACATGGATTTCAAGGGACAACCTTTCGGACCCATGCCCGCGCTCATGGCAATAGCCGATGATGTCTATAAGACCCACGCTATCTGCGTCCGCTGCGGCGATTTAGCATATGTAAGCCACCGGCTCGTCGCCTCCGAGAAACGCGTTCTCCTCGGCGAAACCGACTCCTACGAGCCCCTCTGCCGCGCCTGCTACCAAAAAGCAGAAAACTCAAGACCCTCCCTGACCCTCCCTACAGAGGGAGGGGGAAAAGATTAGTTTTCTAAAGACGAAGGTAATCCACTTGCTCTCCCCTTTAGGGGAGTTGGAGGGACCCCTTTCCAAATGCGTTTAGTTGATGTCATATTGCCTTTGGCTATCAGTGAGGCATACAGTTATGCCGTACCCGATAGCATGCCTCTGCCCGCAGCGGGGGCGAGGGTGCTGGTGCCATTGGGTAAAAAGAGCATCACGGGCATTGTCCTCCGAGAGCATACAACGCCCGTTGAAGAAGGTATCACCTTGCGCGAGGTTATCGAGGTGCTCGATGAGCCTTCTCCGTGCCCGACTTCACCCTTCGAGGGAGACAAAGAGGGGCTTTCGTCCTTATGGGTGAGTCCTGCGCAGTTGCAACTCTGGCAGTGGATAGCGGACTACTATATGTGCACCCTCGGCGAGGTGCTGACCGCTGCACTCCCCGCAGGCATACTGGATGATAACTACAAAGCCCGTACGACCACCTTTGTCCGGCTCCACGAGGGAATAGACCCGCAGCAAGCCCTTGAATCACTTGCTCGCGCCCCTAAACAGCGGCGTGTTTTAGAGGCACTATTAAACTTAGCCCCCCTCAGGACCCCCTCCGTCTCCCCCTACAAGGGGGAGGGTGAGAAATTACCTTCGTCTATAGATACTAACTCTACTCCCTTCCTTTTCAGGGAGGGTCGGGGAGGGGCAGAAAAACGCCTTCTTATAGAGCAGTCGGGGGAGTCCACGGCTATCGTGCGGGCACTGGTGGAGCGGGGAATACTCGATGAATACGAGCAGAATACCACCCGCTTGCAACCCTATACGGGCAGTGTAGAGCCCGTCCATCCGCTCACGGAGGCACAGCAAAAAGCCAAAGACGAGATAGACAGATATTTTGGCTTACAAGACTCCGGGACCCCCTCCAACTCCCCCTACGAGGGGGAGGGTATAACACTACCTTCGTCTATAGAGACTAATCCTTCTCCCTCCCTACGTAGGGAGGGACGGGGTGGGTCCATTGTTCTCCTCCACGGCGTAACTTCCTCGGGCAAGACGGAGGTCTATATTCACCTTATCCAAGAGCAGTTGAGGCGCGGCAAGCAGGTGCTCTATCTTGTGCCGGAGATAGCCCTTACCACCCAACTCACCACCCGTCTGCAAGCCGTCTTCGGCAGCAGTCTGCTCGTGTACCATTCCCGTTTCAGCGATGCGGAGCGCGTAGAGATTTACCGCGCCGTGCGCGATACGAAGAGCCCTGTCGTGGTGCTGGGTGCGCGATCGGCGGTGTTCCTGCCGCTACACGACCTCGGGCTGGTGATTGTGGACGAGGAGCATGAGGCAAGTTACAAACAACAGGAGCCCGCACCGCGCTATCATGCCCGCAGCGTGGCGATGATGATGGCTCGTTGGCAAGGGGCGAAAGTGCTGCTCGGGTCTGCCACACCGTCGGTGGAGTCGTACCACAATGCCATGACGGGCAAGTACGGGCTGGTGCGCCTCACGGAGCGATATGCAGGGCTGCAACTGCCCCGAATAAGCGTTATCGACCTCAAGCGGCAATACCACCGCAAGGAGATGTACGACCATTTCAGCGACCCGCTGGTGGCGCGTATGCAGGAGGTGCTGGCGAACGGCAAGCAGGTGATACTCTTTCAGAACCGCCGCGGCTATGCGCCGTTGTTGCACTGCACCGTCTGCGGACAGATACCGCGTTGCGTCAACTGCGATGTGCCGCTCACGCTCCATATGCGCCTGCAAGAGATGGTCTGCCACTATTGCGGCTACCATACTCCCATGCCTGCGCAATGCCCCGCCTGCGGCGGGAAGATGCGGGTGCAGGGCTTTGGCACCGAGCGGCTGGAGGAAGAGGTGCAGAAACTCTTTCCCGATGCCCGCGTCCTGCGAATGGACCTTGATACCACGCGCAACAAGAACGCTTATCAGCAGATTATCAACGCCATGGCGAGGCACGAGGTGGATATCCTCATAGGTACGCAGATGGTTACCAAGGGGTTGCATTTCGATGATGTTGCGCTGGTGGCGGTGCTCAGCGCCGATGCTTTGCTCAATCAGCCCGATTTCCGCAGTTACGAGCGTGCCTATCAGATGTTGGAGCAGGTGGCAGGCAGGGCGGGCAGAAAAGGGCAGCAGGGAGAGGTGTTTATCCAGACTTTCGAGCCTCAGAACCCCGTGTTGGACTATGTGCAACGGCACGACTACGAGGGCTTGTACCAAACGCAGATTGCAGAGCGGGAGATATTTCACTATCCGCCTTTTCATCGGATGATTGTGCTTGTTTTGAAACACCATAACCTGAGCCGTTTGGAGTGCGCGGCGCAAATGCTGCAAGAGCGGTTGAGGCAGATTTTCGGCGAGCGGGTGTCGGCGGTAGTTGTGCCGCAGGTAAGCCGTGTGCGGAACGAGTATATCCGCGAGATACGCCTGCGGGTGGAAGCGACGGCGAATATCCGCCGCGCCAAGCAACTTCTCCGAGAGCAAATCGCCTACACCCAGTCGCTTCCCGACTGCAAAGGAACGACTATCTTGGCGGACGCAGACCCGCTGTAATTTATGAACTAAAATGCAAAGTGTATGTTGAAAGGTAAATTGTCGAAAGCATCCATTCTGGTGCGTGTGCTGGTGTGGTTGGGCATTATGGGCGTGCTGACCATGGCGGCGATAGCCATATGGTTCTTCTTTTTGCCGAACAGGGACAGCATGGCAGGCACGAAATGGCTGCAATTCTTGCAGACGCTGGGCACCTTCCTGCTTCCGGCGTTGGCGGGGGTGTATCTCTGGAGCGAGACTCCCATGCGGTGGCTGCATTTGGACAAAGGTCTGCTATGGCAGGAGGCGTTGGGGGCAGTGGTGGTCATGCTGCTGGCGATACCCGGAATTAACCTTTTGAGCGCGTGGAATCAGCAGATGGTGCTACCAGAATGCCTTGCCGGTTTGGAGCAATGGATGCGGATGCAGGAGGACGCTGCGGCGCAACTGACGGAGCAGTTCCTGCAAGTGGATACGGTAGGCGGTTTGCTGGTGAATATCGGTTTGATGGCGTTGCTGCCCGCGGCGGCTGAGGAGTTGACATTCCGCGGGGTGGTGCAAGGGATGTTCACTCGCAACAAACACGTGGCGATATGGGCTGCCGCGGCGATATTCAGTTTCGTGCATTTTCAGTTCTACGGCTTCCTGCCGCGTATGCTGATGGGGGCGATGTTCGGCTACATGCTGTGGTGGACGGGCAGTCTGTGGGCACCGATGTTAATGCACTTTGTGAACAACTGCGTGGCAGTGGTAGCGGCGTATTGGGCGTACAACTACATGGATGAAAGAAATATGGAGATTTTAGACACGATAGGCACGGAAGACACTATTCTGCTGGGGGTGTTCAGTATCTGTATCGTGTTGATAATGATGGTGATGTACGGTTATTTCCATTCGCATGGAGGAACGGTGGTCAATGAAAAGGAGGAGGACAATGAGAAAGATTTTGTGTGATACGCTCCGATGTACCGGGGTGCGTCGGGGGTGCTGCTTCGGTTTGCTGTGCGGGGCGTTGCTTTTGTGCGGTTGCGGTCGGCAGCCGTCGAAGGTGGAGGTGATGAAGGCGGAGAAGCGGCAGCAGGATAGTCTTGCGCTGGCGGCGCAGGAGCGGACGCTGGCCTACTACGACTCGTTGCAGCAGGCGCTGGTGCCGGAATTGGATGCCCTGCTGCCGAGGTTCAAGTACGAGAAAGACACGCGCTATGAGGACAAGGGGCACTATGTGCACAGGCTCCTGCGCACCACGAGCAACACCTCGCGCAACTACATTCAGACCTATGTGCGCGATGACGGGCAGACGATAGTGCGCTTCTACTATTTCGGGGAGCGAGCGCTGGGTTTTGAGCGGGTGGTGCTAAGTGCCGATAGTCTGCAAGATACTTTTACGGGCGACGTGCACGCTTTCGAGGCGGACGGGTGGCACGAGACACTGACGATAGAGGGCGATGAGGCGTTGCGTTGCCTGCACTTCATAGACGCATATAGGAGCGCGCGGGAGAGAGTGGAGTTGCGCGGCAGCAAGTCGCGTGCAGTCTATTATCTCTCGCAAAATGACAAGGAGGCATTGATGGAAACATACCGACTGGGTATGGCGATGCGGGATATGCAGGAGGTGGAGAGGCGTATCAAGATGACTTCGTTGCAAGTGGAAAAATACCAAAAAAGATTGGAAAAATAGCAAATGCTTGCATATGTCAAAAAAAAGTCGTAACTTTGCGGCGGATTTATTTCGGACAACACAATACCTCCACAGGGGAGGAAGAAGACTATGAAAGACTTGGAACTACTGGTAGCGAAGAAGTTGCTGCAATTGAAATGTTTCAGTGTGCAGCCGAAGAGCCCGTTTGTGTGGGCAAACGGTTGGAAATCACCTATTTATTTTGATGACAGGAAGGTGTTTTCCTATCCTTACATGCGCAGTTTCGTCAAGTTGGAACTGGCTCGCATGGTGGCGGAGTTGTTCCCCGATGCGGATGTGATAGCGGGTGTGGCAGTGAACGCGATTGGTCATGGTGCGCTGGTAGCCGACCAGTTGGCGTTGCCGTACGTGTATGTGCACCCCACGCCAAAAGACCATGGTCTGGAGAATCAGATAGAGGGCGATTTGCGTCCGCGTCAGAAGGTGGTAGTGATTGAAAATCAGGTGAGTATGGGACACTATGCGATGAGCGTGGTGGAAGCGCTGCGCAATAGCGGTTGCTCGGTGCTGGGGGTGGTAACGATATTTGACTATCAGTTGCCGAATGCGACGAAGTTGTTCAAGGACGCCGATGTGCCGTTGGTTTCGCTGACTAACTATGCGTCGCTGGTTCAGCAAGCGCAGGCAGACGGCTTGGGGAAAGAGGAAGACTGGAAAGCATTGCAGGATTGGCACAAGAACCCTGCGCGCTGGAAGAAAGGTGCAAAATCTTAATAATCGTACTTTTTTCCTGTTCGGACGACCTGCGGGAGACCCGCGATCGACCTGCGACAGACCCGCGAAAAAACTGCTTTCGGGACAGGAACGTAGAATCTTAAAAATAGAACATTTTATGTCGGAATGTAAATACGAGAGTGCCGTGACCAAGGTGTCTGCTTCGGCGGCACAGATATTCAGCGTGTTCAGCAACTTGAAGAACTTGGAGCGTGTGAAAGACATGATTCCGAAGGACAAGGTGCAGGAGTTGGAGATAGAGGAGGAGAGTGTGCGCATGAAGGTCGACGGACTGGGGCAGAAAATCACCATTTTGATAGTGGATAAGACTGAGAACGAGGTGATTAAGTACGGCGCAGAGGGTATTCCGATGCAGATGAACTTTTGGGTGCAGATGAAGGAGGTGGCTCCGATGGATACCCGTATCAAACTGACGCTGAAAGCCGATATTCCGATGATGTTCAAGATGATGTTGGACAAGAAGATACAGCAGGGTATTGACCAAGCGGCGGAGATGATTGCGCAGTTCCCGTTCGGGCAGTGGGCTTAGCAAAGGACTCTCCCGAATCCTCTCTTCAAGGGAGAAATCATGAATTGGAGGGCGTATGCTCCGGGCAATCGGAATTTCCGAATAATCGGAAGATGATGAGCGAAAACAACTGAAGATATGAAGAAAATCAAACGTGTTAAGATACATCGCGAGGGACGAAACACCATTGTCGGCTTGACGCTGGTGCTGTTTGTGGTGAACATTGTTGCGTTTATGTTTACGGCGCATTGGCTGTTCGCGATACTGCTGATGCTGTCGGCTATGCTGCTGGTGTTTGTTACTTACTTTTTCCGCAATCCCGTGCGGGTGCTTGAGTTGGATGACCCCAATTTCCTGGTAGCGCCTGCCGACGGCAGAGTGGTGGTGGTGGAGCCGACGGTGGAGAACGACTATTTCCACGAAGAGCGGCTGCAAGTGAGTATCTTCATGTCGCCCTTTAACGTGCATGCAAACTGGTATCCGATAGAGGGCACGATATTGGTATCGGAGCACCAGAAAGGACGCCATCAGGGTGCGTGGCTGCCGAAGTCGAGCACGGAGAACGAGCGTTCGCTGGTGGTGATAGAGACGCCTTCGAAGGTGCAGATAGCCGTGCGGCAGATAGCCGGCGCGATGGCACGGCGGATAGTAACCTACGCAAAAGTGGGGAAGCATTCGCACCGCAACACCCACTTGGGTTTTATCAAACTGGGTTCGCGCGTGGATATGTACCTGCCTCTGAATACGGAGATGTTCGTGGCGGTGGGCGACCTGGTACGCGGCAATGAGACGGTAATCGGACGACTGACGGAAGAGGAATAAAGGACTCACCCCGTCCCTCCCTGCGAGGGAGGGGGATGAAAAATACAATAAGATTATGAATAAGTTTGAAGAACTATTTGCGCAGTACCCTTTTGCGTACAGCGATGAAGAAGTGAAAGCCGCAACGGCAGAGATTCTCGAGAAGCATGCGGCAGAGAACAATAACGCGGAAGTGTGGAAACAGTGTCTGCACTCGATAGACCTGACGACACTCAACGGCGACGACACCACCGCGAAGGTGGCAGGCATGGCAGAGAAAGTGAACGGATTCAGCAAGGTGTATCCCGACATTCCCAACGTGGCGGCGATGTGCGTGTATCCCGCGCTGGTGGGGACTGCCAAGCAGACGCTCACCGAGCCGATAGGTATCGCGGCGGTGGCAGCGGGATTCCCTGCTTCGCAGACCTTTATCGAGGTGAAGGTGGCAGAGGCTGCCATGGCAGTGGCAGCGGGGGCGACGGAGATAGACATTGTGATTTCTATCGGGAAGTTCCTCGAAGGCAACTACCAAGAAGTGTTTGATGAGATAAGCGAGATAAAGGCGGCTATCCGCGGTGCGCACTTGAAAGTGATTTTGGAAACCGGCGCGCTGAAGACGGCGGAGAACATTTACCGCGCAAGCATACTGGCGATGGCGGCAGGGGCTGATTTCATCAAGACTTCGACGGGTAAGATTGCGGTGAACGCTACGCCGGAAGCCACCTTCGTGATGTGCCACGCCATCAAAGACTGGCAGGCGAAGACCGGCGCGAAAGTGTGCTACAAGCCTGCCGGCGGCGTGAGCACGACAGACGAGGCGGTGCAACACTACACGCTGGTGAAGGAGATATTGGGCAACGACTGGCTCAACAACCAAAGTTTCCGCTTCGGCGCAAGCCGCTTGGCGAACAACCTGCTCAGTTCGATTGTAGGCGAGGAGGTGAAGTATTTTTGATTCTTAATTGACGATGTATCGTGTATAAGATAGTAAGTAAACGATTCTTTTCGGAGAATGTAGCGGAGTTGGAAGTAGAAGCGCCGCTTATTGCCCGCAGCCGCAAGGCGGGGCATTTTGTTATTGTACGTGTGGAGAAGCAGGGCGAGCGTATGCCGCTGACCATTTCGGATGCGGATGTGGAGCGTGGTACGATTACGCTGGTGGTGCAGCGCATAGGTGTTAGTTCCGCCAAGTTGGCCGCCATGGAAGCGGGCGATGAGTTGGCAGACGTGGTAGGACCTTTGGGTCGTGCGACGAGGATAGAGAAGTACGGTACCGTGGTGTGTGCCTGCGGCGGCGTGGGTGCGGCTCCGATGTTGCCCATTGCGCAGGCGATGAAGGCGGCGGGCAACCGTGTGATTACCGTGCTGGCGGCGCGGACAGCGGAGTTGATTATCCTGCGTGAGCAGTTGGAACAGGTGTCGGACGAGGTGATAGTGATGACAGATGACGGAACGATGGGCACCAAAGGGCTGATTACGCAGGGGGTGGAGCAGGTGATACAGCGCGAGACGGTGAACAAGTGTATCACGATAGGTCCTGCCGTCATGATGAAATTCGTGGCACTGACGACCAAGAAATACAATATCCCCACTGAGGCGAGCCTGAACACCATCATGGTGGACGGCACGGGTATGTGCGGCGCATGCCGTGTTACGGTGGGCGGCAAGACGAAGTTCGTGTGCGTGGACGGACCGGAGTTTGATGCACACGAAGTGGATTTCGATGAGATGCTCTCGCGGTTGAAGTCGTACAAGGCAGAGGAAACGGAGGCGTATGAGAAATACAGGAATTCGACCCCCTCTGACTCCCACTGCGAAGAGGGAGAAGAAGCGGAATTACCTTCGTCTGCCAAAACAAATCTTACAGTTCCCTCCCTGCACGGGGAGGAATTGGGCGGGTCTCTGTCCAACAAAGAGCGTGTGGCGATACCGCGTGTGCAGATGAATGAGTTGGCGCCGGAGGTGCGTATCCACTCGCTGCGCGAGGAGGTGAACCAAGGTCTGACATTTGAGCAAGCGGTTACCGAGGCGCACCGTTGCCTCAACTGCAAGAACCCGACCTGCGTAGAGGGATGCCCCGTGAATATCCATATCCCTGCGTTTATCAAGCAGTTGGAGCAAGGCGATGTGTTGGGTGCTGCGGCTATCATTAAGGAGAGCAGCACATTACCGGCAGTGTGCGGGCGCGTCTGCCCGCAGGAGAAACAGTGTGAGGCGCATTGTATCCACTTGAAGATGGGCAAACCCGCCGTGGCTATCGGCTATCTGGAGCGCTTTGTGGCGGACTATGCGAGGGAGGCGACCCTCTCTGACTCCCCCTTGACGGGAGAGAACCAAAAATCTCCCTCTAATGGAGACTCAGAGAGTCTTGGTCGTATTGCCGTGGTGGGCTCCGGTCCGGCGGGATTGGCGTTTGCAGGCGATATGGCGAAGTACGGCTATAAGGTTACGGTATTCGAGGCGTTGCATGAGATAGGCGGCGTGCTCAAGTACGGTATTCCTGAGTTCCGTCTGCCTAATCGTATTGTGGATGCGGAGATTGACGGTCTGCGCGCGCTGGGCGTGGAGTTCAAAACCGACACTATCGTGGGCAAGACTATCACGGTGGAGCAGTTGCAGGCAGAGGGCTATGCTGGTATCTTCGTGGGGTCGGGTGCGGGTCTGCCGCGCTTCATGAATATCCCCGGCGAGAACTTGAACGGTGTGCTGTCGTGCAACGAGTACCTGACCCGTGTGAACCTGATGGATGCGAGCAACGAGGTAACCGACACGCCGCTGCTTCGCGGGAAGAATGTAGTAGTGGTAGGCGGCGGCAACACGGCGATGGACGCCGTGCGTACCGCCAAGCGTCTTGGCGCGGAGCATGCCATTATCGTCTATCGCCGTTCGGAAGAGGAGATGCCCGCGCGTATAGAGGAGGTGCACCATGCCAAGGCGGAAGGCATTGAGTTTATGACGCTGCATAATCCGTTGGAGTACCATGCCGATGAAAACGGGCGTGTGAAAGAGGCGGTGCTGCAGGTGATGACTTTGGGTGAGCCCGATGAGTCGGGACGCAGAAGTCCCGTGCCCGTAGAGGGCGAGACGGTAACCATCCCTGCCGATTTGGTTATTGTCAGCGTGGGCGTGTCGCCTAACCCCTTGATTCCTTCCACGGTCAAAGGACTGGAAATCAGCAAGAAAGGCACTATCGTGGTGAATGACAAGATGCAGTCGGCTATCCCGACCTTGTTCGCCGGCGGTGATATTGTCCGCGGCGGCGCGACGGTAATCCTCGCCATGTCGGACGGCAGACATGCCGCCAAAGAGATGCACGCGATGCTGTCGGAGAAAGAATGATCGGTGCCGAATCTTTCTACGCTTGCAAGAGGGATAAAGAGTAACCTCCTAATCTTTACAAGGTATAAATAAAAAAAGCTGTCTGACAAGTTAAGTTAGACAGCCTTTTTGTTTGTAAGGATGAGTAGTAAAGTGTTGGCAATTACCTACTCTTAGATACTGATGTCATACAGACTGCATTACCTTCAATGGGACTTGTATGGGGAACCCAAAAGAAGCATGAAGATTGCTGTTCGAGGTGTAGAAAACAAATGAGAATGACCAATGGATTTGTTTTAGTATCATATCAACCTCTTTGTATAAAAATCACTCCACTTACAATCTAATTTTGGTGGTAGATTCCACTCTTTTCCCCATGCTTGGATGGTCGTTTCGGGATAATTAACCAAAATCTTTCCTGAGGTAGTGAAGGTTAGTTCGCCAAAAATAATCTGCTCATCTACATAATAGAGGTCAACTCGAACATGTGGAAAAGGAGCCGCTAACTTATGCACAATGGCAAGCATCTCATCGTATCGCTTGGGCTTTTCTACCTGAATACTCATATCTTCATCTTTTCGTTCATGTACGCGTTGCCAATTCATATTATAACTTATGGCAAACGAATTACTTGCGGCATCTCCTAAATCATTGCGTACCAAAATATGCTTTGCTTCACCATTGAAGCAAAAGAATTGAATTTCAAGTTTTTGCGTGTTTTTATGGGGGGGGGGTAATAAATTTCTCTGCAATGATTTTTGGCTCAATGTACTGATATTGGTAATCCGCCACCTCCATTCCTGATACCCATTTGTAACCAAAGGCGAGGTTTGCTCTTACTGCTTCTTCATCAAAGTTCTTTCTGTCTTTGCAAATATGAATAAACCAGCCGGCTCCACTATTGTTCGTTTTTATTACAAATTGCTCCGGCAGGGATTGAAAGTTAATATCTTGCGCATTATCATACACAGCATATATCGGATTGAGGATATGTTCAAGTCCGCATTCTCTAACATATTCTCGTACTTTGTATTTGTCAGAACATTGAACAATCAAGGGGTGCTGCCAATAGCGGTTGTACCAAAAAAGTTTTTGGTCAAATCCTTTTGGACGCAGATATGATAACCATTTCCCCGTTTCTTTCCAATAGTGCCATCTTGTGTATAGGTACGGATGTCGTTGAGGATTTATCCTGAATAGCCTTTTTATTTTGTTCATTATAATGCTTTGTTTAAATTTCTACTATATCGCTAATGCGGCAATCTGCAAAGGGGATGATAGCGGTTGCCCATGCCATGCCTACGCCGAAAGCACTCAAAAGCAGGTTCTTTTGTCCTTGCAGGTTGTTTTTCAATTCGCTGACTATAGTCAGAGGAATGCTGACGGACGAAGTATTTCCGTACTTTTGTATGGTATAGGGAACTTTGTCTGCGCTGAGTTTCAATTTTTTTGCAATATAAGTGTTGATAAAGGCATTGGCTTGGTGGAACACATAGTAGTCCAAGTGCTGAATATCCGTCCCTGTGGCTTGCAGTAGCCTTTTGATGTCTTGCGGCACTTCTTCAATAACAAAGTTGAATACATCAGCGCCATTCATGTATGCCTGCTCATCGCTTCTGATATTGCCATGTTCATCCACCACCTTTTCTTCCAATGTTTGCATAGAACTCATGTGCCGATAGCCTCCTCCCGGAATCATGATTAAGTCGCCCCTTGAACCATCGGAGTTGATGGAGAAATGGCTATCCCCGAATTTTTCGTTCCGCTCTATCAATGCCGCAATTCCTGCATCTCCAAAGATGAAAGCTTCTCGTCGGTCTTTGCGACTATACACTTTGGAACGCGTCTCTCCGTTCAATAGCAGTGCTTTCCGAAATCCGCGATTTTGCATCATTGCATATACGATACAGAGTGCACTGATAAAACCTGAGCATCCCAAGTTCACATCGAATGCCATGGTTGTTTTGGGCAGACATAATCTGTCTTGCAACAATATGGAGGTGGAGGGCATTCGATAGTCGGGTGTCTGCGATAGGAATAGCAGCAAATCTATTTCAGACTTATCTATGCCATTGTCTTGTATGAGTTTCTCCGCAGCAGCATAGCATAAGTCAGAGGAGCAGGTGTCCGCGTTAGCAAAACGCCGTTCTTTTACGCCGACTTTATCTACTATCTTTTTGATTTCTGATTCCGACCATAAATCCAAAGAATAGTGATAATTGTCTATTATTCTTTTCGGTACGCAGGCTGCCATGGCAGAAATACCGACATTCTTATAGGAGAGTATTGCCATATTAGTATCATTTTGCCGTTATACCGCCATCTAATACGAGGGCTTGTCCCGTCATCCATGAAGCCGCATCAGAAAGCATATACACGATACCCAGTGCCACATCCCGTGGTTCTCCATATCTGCCCAATGGATAATTCTTTTGGTCAGATTGCAGTTGCTCCTCACTTAATGTTCCTTTGTGAATAAGCGGTGTATCTACCATACCGGGGTTAACGGTATTGATGCGAATCTTTTTATGTCCGCATTCCACAGCAAAGAAATGAATAATAGATTGTAATGCCGCTTTTGAGGCTCCATACACGCCATTGCCGGGAGACCATCTGCGTGTTCCTCCGATAGAATCTACAAATACAACCGAAGACGGGCTTGTGAGTTTCTTTTTGCGAATCAGCAGACGCAGTGTTTCCACAGGAGAGAAAAAGTTTATGCGAAACACTTTATCAAACTGCTCAGGCTTGCTGTATAATATGGGAGTAGTGAGCGCTATACCTGCACATAGAGCAACCCCCTCTAATATAGGTACTGTATTGACCAGTAGTTCTATTCCCTCATTGGATGCCAAATCTGCTATGATATACTGATGTCCTTCTCCCGCCAGGTTGGACATAGTTTCCCGTAAGCGCTCTTCATTACGAGCCGTTAGGATACAGGTGGCACCCATTTTGCTACACTCTATGGCAGTGGCGCGTCCGATGCCGGAGGACGCACCTGTAATCAGTATCGTTTTCCCTACCAAGGAAAAGGGATTGTATGTAGAATCAAACAACATAAGTAGAAGTCTCTGAATCTGTTAGTTCAACTAAATCCGATATCACCATTGTACCGGCATTAAATGCGACGGTTCCCCAACTGAGTCCCACACCAAATCCGCAACATATCAACTTGGCGTTAGGGGTTAGTTTATCTTTTAGTTGCGTTACAATTGTCAATGGGATAGACGCAGAAGATGTGTTACCGAACTTAGGCATAGAGGCAGGCACTTTCTCGTTGTCTATCTTCAGTTTCTTAACTATAAAGTCGTTCATCTTCATGTTGGCTTGGTGAAAGACAAAATAATCTGCATCTTGATAGTCAAATTTGAAATGCTCTGCCAACTTCTTGATAGATTTGGGTGCTGTGGTAATTCCAAAAGAGAATACATCCATTCCTTTCATGCGAGTTTGCAGGCGCGACAGTTTCTTGCCCTCGTACTCATATAGTCGGAACGAGTCTTCCGTTATTTGGTTTCTGCTTCCTCCATCGGGAGTAATGATGGCATCGAACCCGCTACCATCCGTTCCGAAATGGAATTGAAAACCCTCGCTCCCTTCGCAGTATTCAAGGGCTGTAACGGTGCCTGCAAAACCGAATAGCGGGTCGCGTTTACCAACAGCACACCTTTTTCTCGCATCTCCGACCATCAATAGTGCTTTTCGGATGCCTCCGGATGAGACGAGTGCGGACAAAGCACTCAATCCGTACACCCAACCGGAACAGCCGATAGACATATCCGTGGCATAGCACTCTTTGCTCAACCCCAAGCGGTCTTGTAAGATACAAGCCGTGGCAGGCAGGATGTAATCGGCAGTTTGCGAGACAAACAGAATGCCCGTGATTTCTTTCTTATTCCATCCGAGGTCTGCAATCAGTCTTTCAGCCGCTGCATAGCACAAATCAGAAGTACAGAGCGTGGAGGAGGTACGACGCTCTTCTACACCCGTTGTCTTCACAAAATCTTCGGGAGAATACTCCGAGGAAACACTATCTTCGGCATCGGGATGCAGATTGTCGGAGATGTGTTTCGGAACGCCCGCTGCCATGCCGGCTATGCGGACGTTCTTAAATTCAAGAAATGCCATTAGAGTTTGCTTTTTACGGTGTTGTACAGGTCTTCAATCGTTTTGGCGTTCTTCACATCATCACCTTTGAGCGCTATGTCAAACTCTTCGTCCACCATTGCAATGACACTTAGACCGATTAGCGAACTCCACTCGTCGTTTGCGCGGAAGTCCGTTGCGCCGTTGAAAAGAGTAGTGTCGGTGTCTTCAAACAATTCGGCAAACTTTGCCACAAATTCATTTAGTTCCATAATGTTTAATGTTTTATAATTGGTTAGAAATCAATGATTTTTGCAGGAATACCCATTACGTGCAGGTTGTCCGCCGTATTGCGCATGACCACACTGCTCGCTCCCACCTCCACATGTTTGCCTATCTTTTTGTGCCGAATCAGAGTGGAACGGACGTGCATGGTCGTTTCCGCGCCAATCTCGGCATAGCCGCCCATGAAGACGTATGCTTCCAGTGAGACATAGTCGCCTACACGCGCGTCATGCCCTAAATCGCAGAAGGGATGGATGATGACATGCTTGCCAATCCGCACATTGTCCGATATGCACGACCAGCCTGAGATATACGTTCCTTCACCTACTTGCGCCGTGGGATTGACATATGCTCCATTACAGATAATAGTAAGGAACGTGCCGCCCTTCGCTGCTATCAACTCGGCATAATGCTTCCGCCATTTAGGTTCGCCCATAGCGATAAAAAACACATCATCCGGCAGAATCTCATAGTTCTCCGGCGCACAGATGACAGGCGGGAAATCCCCCTGCAATCCGTCCAAAGCATCTGCCTTGCTGTCCAGGAACCCTTTCACATCGTATTCGCCGTTGCGGTAGGCTCTTGTTTGCACAGCGGATGCATATACCTCACGACCCCAGCCGCGGGCACCCACAATAAGCAAGTGTTTCATACTTTCAGTTGTTTTTCGTGTTCTCGGGCACCACAAGAACGGTTGTTTTTACATTTGTACTCGGGGAAAAAGAGCATAAAAAAGCGTGGAGCCATTTTTCGCTCATTCTACAACTACGAGGTTCAGCAAAACCTTGACAAAAAGAATAAACAATCTGTACACCTACACCAAATATGATAATCTTCGTCATAGACGATAGGGTTGGTCATATCCTGCAGGCGTTCATTGTCTTTCTTGCCTTGTTTGTCAATAATTGCTGATTACGTAGTTCCAAAACAAGCGCCAATAAACGCTTTTATTTTCAGTATATTGAAATCTCAATGTTCGGCGTGTGCGGACATCCGCAACCCCATTTTCGATTTCGCGGGCAAAATTACAACATTTTTTTGAATTATGCAAATGGTAAGTATGTTTTTTGTCTTTTTATCGGCTCACTACCACAAACAAATCCTGCAAAGCAGATGGGTGCTGCTATGCAGGATTGGATATTGTTTTGCGCAATATGACGGAGAGTTAAAGAAAAGAGAGAATCTGTAGTAGAATGTTATTCGTAGAAGTCCGCTTTTGCTATGCTTATCCTCTCGTGAAAATGGAGGCGAGATGCTAAGTGGTATTCTCTATGGCTGTCCTATCCATAAGGGAAAGTGTCTGCGGGGAATTTCTTGCGCAGTCGGTAGCGAACGGTATAGACGGAGGCGGTCTCGATATGGAACAAATGGGCTATCTGGTCGGCGCTCATGCCCGCGGCGAAACATACTATGTAGCGTTTATCCATGTTTGTGAGTTGCCTGCCCTGCGCAAAGAATGATGTCAACTGATTGGTGTCCAATGCTTTGAGTCGCTCAATGGCGGACGCTCTATAGGGAGTATCGGCAGGCAGTGCTTGCAGTTGTCGGATGAGATTGTCCGTCAGCAATTCGCCTACTGAGTTGTCCGGCCTGGCTTTCATTGCATCCACCGCGCTACGCATATTGTCTGCTTCCAATGCCGCTTCGTATAGTTTCGCCTCCGTGTTTTTCTTGCGCAGATAGAGCACCACGATGAGCAGTATCGCGCAGAGCAGTAGCGATCCCGACAGGTAGAGCAGTCGGCGGAAGGCGAGGTTGCGCTCTTGCAGCCGCTCCATTTCGATGGTCTGCTTCTCCACCTCATAGCGCGTCTCTATCTCTTGCAGGCTGGCGGTCTTGTCTATGTCGTAGCGTATGGCGTTGTTCTCTATCAGCCGTTCTTGCCACTCCAGCGCCTCGCGGTAGCGTCCTTGCTCCGTGCAGAGCGTTACCATGAAAGAGAAAGCCTCACCCCTCTCGGTTATGATGGTATTCGGCCGATATGCCTCCACGCTGTCTATCATTGCCAGCACCTCCCGCATTATCTGCTCGGCGGCGCGATATTGGCGGCGATAATAGCACAGCCACGCCTGCAAGTCCATAATGCTGATGCGCACCTCTTGTTGGTCTAAGGGGTCTTGCAATAAGGCTGCGGCCTGCTCGGCGCGTTGCAGGTACGCCTCTATGCTGTCGGTCTGCCGCGGGTCGGTGTAGAAATCGTAGTAGAGGGCTTGGTTGTAGTAGTTCCACGGCGGGATGATACGCCACTGTTCGGGGTCGGGCAGTTGCTCCATCGCGCGGATAGACTGCTCGCCGTAGCGTATGGCGAGGTCGCCGCTGTCGAGTTGGGCATAGTAGGCGGAAGCCACGGAGTAGTAGTTGAACAGCACCAGCGGCTCGCAGTTCTCCGAGGTGGAGAGGTCGTAGTCGGTCAGCGCTTGCAACTGCTGCATCAGCACTTCCATTTGGTCGAACGCACCGATATTCATGTACTCGATGGCGCGCTCGTAGAGGCATAGCGAGGCGTAGTCGTAGCGTTGCAGGCGCATGAAAGTGTCGTAGGCGGCGATGAGGCTGTCTTGCGCCGCGGCGGACTGCCCTTGCCTAAACGCATTTATCCCGCTATTGCGCTGTGCCAGAGCCCGTTGGAAAGCAAGGTTGTCAGCAGGTTGGGCGGAAAAAACAAGACTGCCTTGTGCGAACAGCAGTCCACACAAGGCAATCCCTATGAATAGTCGGCGAGCCATCGGCGTCAAGCCTTTTCTATCGCCTCTGCTATGGAGTTGGCTATCTGAGCCATCTCTTCGGCAGGCAGTTGCAGTTTCGGGTTGGTGAAGAGCATGTCGCGCTCGCTGTTCATCGGTACGAGGTGCACATGCACATGATTCACTTCCATGCCCAGCACGGCCACGCCCACACGCTTGCAGCCTGTCGCCTCTTTCAGCCCGCGCGCCACCTGCTTGGCGAACACCATCAGCCCCGCCAAGGTCTCGTCGTCGAGATCGAAGATATAGTCCGCCTCCGGCTCCGGCAACTTGGGAATGACCAGCGTATGCCCTTTCTGCAGCGGGTTGATGTCGAGAAACGCATAGTACTTATCGTCCTCCGCTACCTTGTAGGAAGGAATCTCACCATTGATGATACGAGTGAAGAGTGTCATTTTAAGGCCGCCTCCGTCTCCCCTTACAAAAGGGGAGGGTAGAAGGGATTAGTTTTAGTTAAACAATAAGTTATTTTTGGGTGTCTTTCTCCCTCCCTTTGTAGGGAGGGCCGGGGTGGGTCTCCCCTTTACAGACTTATCTCCAGTATCTCGAACTCCATGAGTCCGGCGGGCACCAGCACTTGCGCTACTTCGCCTACTTTCTTGCCCATTAGTCCTTTGGCGATGGGTGTGGTAACGGCTATCTTGCCCTCGGCGATGTTTGCTTCGCCTTCCGTAACGAGTTGGTACACTTTCTCTGCTCCGCTCTTCTTCACGCGCACGCGTACCTTAGTGAGTATCTGCACTTCGTCGGTCTTGACGGTGCTTTGGTCGATGATACGGGCGTCCATTATCTTGCCTTTGAGTTGTGCGATACGGCTTTCCAGATGCCCCTGCTCCTCTTTGGCGGCATCGTATTCTGCGTTCTCACTCAAATCTCCCTTGTCGCGTGCTTCTGCTATAGCGGCAATCACGCGCGGACGCTCTGTGCTCTCCAGGAATTGGAGTTCGTCTTTTAGTTTTTGCAGACCTTCTGCGGTCATGTAAGTAACTGCCATAGTATTATCTTAGAATTTATAAATCAGTATTTTTTATTCAGTATCTCACTCATAATGAATGCTTTGCGCACTTCATCCACATTGGTAAAATCGGGTATCATTCCCTCTTGCACCATTTTCTCCGTGCCCTTGTTCTTTTCCTCATTTTTCATATTCTTTTCTTGAATTTGTATATTTTTCTGCTTTCAAAAACCGCAGATAAAGGATGAAAAATAATCAGCCCCAAATCATTAGGGGCGACGGTAATTTGTCTTTTATCCTTTACCTTTCAGCGCGGTTGGTTAGTTATCCTTTTCGCTTGTCGGAAAAAACAATAGGAAACTTCACAGCCTCCTATTGCCATTAAACCTAAACCTTAACTATGAAAATTTTATTTGTTTTCGAGTGCAAAGGTACGTTTTTTTTTTTATATAGCCAAATAAAAATGAAAAAAAATGCAATTTTTCGCTACTTTTCTACAATTTCTCCCCGTAATGTGGCGGCAGTTGCGTCCAAGATTCGTACATTCACCAGTTCACCGATGTGTCTGCCGGCGCGAGGGAACACCACTGTTTTGTACTGCGAGGTGCGTCCGAACATGTCTTCGTGGCTGCGTTTGGAGTAGCCTTCCACCAGCACCTCCACCGTCTTGCCTGTTTCGCGGCGGTTGCTCGCGAGCGACAACTCGTTTTGCAGGGCGATTATCTCGTTGAGCCGTCGCACTTTCTCCTCCTCCGTGATATTGTCCGACAGGTGTTTCTGTGCGTAGGTGCCCGGGCGCTCGCTGTATTTGAACATGAACGCCGTGTCGAAACCTACTTCGCGCATCAGGCTCAGCGTCTCGGCATGGTCTTCGAGCGTCTCGTCGTGGAAACCGCAGAACACATCCGTGCCAATCGCGGCATCGGGCAGGATACGCCGGATGGCGGCTATGCGGTCGAGGTACCACTCGCGGGTGTACTTGCGGTTCATCAGTTGTAGTATCTTGTTCGACCCGCTCTGCACGGGCAGGTGGATGAAGCGGCAGAGGTTCTTGTGGCGTGCGATGGCCTCTAAGGTCTTGTCCGACATATCTTTTGGGTGCGAGGTGGTGAAGCGAATCCGCATTTCGGGCACCGCCTCTGCCACTGTCTCCAGCAGGTCAGCGAAATCCTTCTCCCCTTCTTTCCACGAGTTCACGTTCTGCCCCAGCAGCGTTACTTCCTTGTATCCCTTCGCCCACAGGTCGCGCACTTCGTTCAGAATGCTTTCCACATCTCGGCTGCGCTCGCGCCCGCGGGTGTAGGGCACCACGCAGTAGGAACAGAAGTTGTTGCAACCGCGCATGATACTCACGAACCCGCTGATACTCTTGCCGATACGCGCCGGCATCACCTCGCGGTAAGTCTCCGTCTTGCTCAACTCGATATTGATGGCTTTCTTCCCTAACTCACACTGTGCCAGCAGGTTGGGTATATCCATATACGCATCCGGTCCTGCTACGAAATCCACTTTGTAGTCGCGAATCAACTCCTCGCCCATGCGCTCTGCCATGCAACCGATGACGCCCATTATCGGACGGTGTTCCTTGCGGGTGAGTGCTTTGAGTTCCCGCAGCCTGCTCACCACTCTCTGCTCGGCGTTGTCGCGGATGGAGCAGGTGTTCAGCAGGATGATATCCGCCTCGTGCCAGTCTTCCGTCAGTTGGCAGTCGGCTGTCTGCATGATGGCGGCTACCACTTCGCTGTCCGCCACGTTCATCTGACATCCGTAGGTCTCTATGTAGAAGTTTTTGCTCATAAAACAAGTTTTTTACAAGAATTTTTCAAATTTATTTGGTCATATCAAAAAAAAGTCGTACCTTTGCACCCGCTTTTGGGAAATTATCGTCAAAGGCATCGGGATGTGGCGCAGTCCGGTAGCGCAACGGTCTGGGGGACCGGAGGTCGCAAGTTCGAATCTTGTCATCCCGACGAAGAGTCCGTTAAGGGCTCTTTTTTTGCCCCGATGCAAATCGGATGCAAAGGTACTGCTTTTTTTTGAAATATGCAATAGTTTGGGCAAAAACAGCCATTTTGTTGCAGGGAGCGGCAATTTGAGGATACGATTTTATAAAAAACGTATTTTTTATTTGCATATCTCCGAAAAATGTCGTACCTTTGCCCTCGAAATTGCGGGAGGTGTAGTGTGCCGTAGGCTGTCTGATATCTTTGCGCAGAAGCTGTTTTTTACAAAGTTAAGCAAATGAAAATGAACGACCAATACCCAGAGATAGAAAACGCTGTATGCACAAGCCTGCACCTCCGCAAACGTATTGAATAATAATGTATCGCGTTATAAGCCGCACTTGATTCTTTTGGAACCTGAACACTTTCAATAAGTATCGCTCAAGCATCGCTTATCAACGCTCGCGCGGACGGCGTGGGCTTTTGTGTATTTCGTTTGAGTGATTATGGTAAGTTCAGGACCTCAAGAGAATCAAATGAAGCGCAACGAAAGTTCACGCTTTTTTTTGTGTGTTGCAGGGCGGCAAAAAAGAATTGCCCCAATCCACGCGATAACCACCATGTCGCCGTCCGGTTGTAGGGCAACAAGAAAAAAGAGTTGTTCCAGTCTACGCTGATGACCACCGTGTCTCCGTCCGATTATAGGGCAGCAAGAAAAAAGAGTTGTTCCAATCAAGTTAAACTAATTCTTTTGAAGAGACTGTTTGATAGCATATTATCAAATGGCCTCTTTTTTTTTTTTTGGGGGGGGGAGAAGGAAAAGACCAGTTCCGTTTCCAGACCGACTCACACAATAGTCTGTCTTTATTTTTGAGAAGACAAACAGCCATTCAGAGTTAGTGATTAGTTAGTGATTCTGCGGAAACGAAAGGTATTGTCTTGAGGCGTTCGCGCCTGTCTGTTGCACCCCTAACCGATAATTTTTCGTCTTTTTCGATTGTCGTAGGCACCCCAAAATAAAAATTCTTGCGTTTTTTCGCTTAAAAAATTTGCACAAACAAAAAAAAAGTGTTACCTTTGCACGATTTTTCTTAGTAACACCCTTTCGCCAAGTCTAATATGCGAACACAATTTGTGAAAATCTTCGCCATCGCGGCTATCTCTCTTACGTGTACATTTGCGTACGCACAAGAGGCAGACACTATCTCCGTGGCGGAGGATGTGGCGAGAGGAGTGCACCCGTGGAATCAGAAGGAGAACGGGAACGCTGTTCCTTATTTCTCCAATTGGTCTTTGATATTAGACGCCGGCTTCAACTCTTTCGATGGAGATTTTAGTTCCGAGATGAAGCACCCCATCGGATGTCCTTCCATTGGATTAGGAGTGGAATACACCTTTACACCTTATATCGGTATCGGACTCAACTACATGTTCGATATGTATCGGGTTACAGGCATGGAAGGCAAGTCCGCGGATATTTTGTTAAACGGCATGATGCACAAAGCGGGACTCTATTTGCCGGTTGACCTTGTGAGTTGTTTCGCACCTCGCGCACAGCACCGTCTGTTCAATATCCAACTCCTTGCAGGAGGCGGGTTGGCGTGGTATACCAATGATGTGTACTACACGCAGGAAGCAAGAGGCAACACCCTCAATGTGGAGCCCTCATCCATGAATGGCGAATACAAGTTCTGCCCCTATGTAAATGTGGGTGTTAACTTGGAGTTCAACATCGGTCGCTCTGTCGGTTTGGGCATCAAGGGTGTGTACAACTACTTCACGCGCGATGATGTGGACGGACGCTACGGAGGTGCCAGCGTCAACAACGACGGTATTGTGGATGTTACGCTCTCGCTGCGCTACAAAATCAATGCCCACAAGCGTTCCCACGAGCGCAATGTAACATCCGGAGCACAGGAGACCCAACTCGCACGCAAGGCAGACGGACTGCCTGTGGGAGAGGGTGTCAGTGCTGAGGAAGTGGCGCGTGAGATTATCGACAAAGGACTGCTCAAAGCCGCCAGAGATACAATGTTGCTCGTGCGCAAAGATACGCTGGTGCAGACCAACAAAGTCGTAGTGGAAACCGAGTCGGAACACACATCGGCTAACAACCAATACTTCGTTTACTTTGCCTCAGGCAAAGCCGCACTCGGAGACCAAGGACTCATTGCCATACAGCAAGCAGCAGCCCAACTCCGAAAAGACGAGAAGGTTTACGCGCTGATTGTCGGGCATTGCGATAACACAGGCTCTGACCGTACCAACGATGTCTTGAGTCGGAAGCGTGCGCAAGCCGTGGAGCAGGAACTGATTGCCGAATACGAAATCAACCCCGACAGGCTGTTGGCATACGGAGCGGGCAAGATAGTGGGCAAGCACAGCAAAGCCGCCTACACGCCTAACAGACGAGTGGAAATCCAACTCCTTTCCGAGACGGAGTTTGTACAGCGCAAGCAAGCCCTCCGCGCCGAGCAGGAAGCAAAAGTGCAATCGGCAAACAAGGAAACCGAGGAAGTCGGGCAGAAAGCCGAGACCCCGAATGTGGAGCCCGTATCCGCACCGCAGGAGGTTGAGACCCTCGCAGAAGAATCACCCGCCGTATTGGATACCGTGGTCGTTACCAAAGGCACCACCCTCGCGCGCCTTGCACGCAAGTACTACAACATGCGTTTCGACCTTTGGACGTACATATACGAAGCAAATCGCGATGTGATTACCAACCCCGACAAACTCAAAGAAGGCACTACGCTTGTCATACCGGCACTGACAGAGGAGCAACTCAAAGCCCCGTCCGACGAGGTAGCCGCCCTCCACTAAAAAGCAACAAAGAGTACAACGCACTCATAATTCATAATCAGATATTGGTCTCATAGCTCAGTTGGTTAGTAGCACCTGACTCATAATCAGGGG
>JBJEJX010000094.1:0-4259 GCA_051878345.1 Paludibacteraceae bacterium
ACTGCTTGGGCAACCCGTCGGCGGCATCGAAATAGATATAGCGCGTCAGGTTCTCGAAGCCTATCTCCACTTTGGGCTTCACCCATTTGGTCGGATAGGCGATGTCCCCGCCTACATAGAAACGGTAGGTCTTCTGAAAATCGTTCTCCCAGCGGAAGTGGTTGCTCTCGTAGTGGTTGAGGTAGAGCGATGGGGTCTCGTTCTTCACAAAGGCGCGGGCGTTGATATACATCGTGTCTTTGCCCACGGGGAAATAGCCGTCCACATGCCCGTTCACCTGAAACTCGCCCAACTTATACCCCGCTACGCACACATCGCCGTCGAAACCGTAGTGCACCCATTTGCCGCGGTTCTTGTAGAGCGCTCCGCCCACGAAGGTGTTGTTTGTCCATTGGTAGCGGTAGGTGGTGTCGCCCATGAGTTGTGCGGAGGTGGGATAGGGAATGGCGGTAACGAAACCTGCGTTCTGCCCGCTGCCCACTGGGGACGCGGGCGTCTCGCCTGCGGTTGATTGTCCGCTGCCCGCGGTTGTCTGACCACTAACCACTGACCACTGACCACTATTATCATCCCCCGTCTTGAACAGGTGGCGCTGACACTCGTTGATGGCATATACCGTCGCACCGAATTTCAGGATGCGGTTAAACTCTTCTTCAAAGGTTACCGACAGGGTGTTGCGGATGGTGAGCACATCGGTGGAGTCGTTGGTGCGGTTGGGGTTGCGCAGATACGAACTGCCGAAGCCGTTTCCGTAGAACTTCTGCTGTGCGGTTTTCTCTATGTATCGGCGGTTGCTGTTGGTGGTCTCGAAGACATGGCGGAAAGTGGTAACCGGCACATAGTCGATGCGCACCGTGTCTTTCTTCTCCCATTTGCCTTCTTCGTTGCGCACCTCAATGGAGTCGTGCCGCTCCCGCTCCACGGTGATGCTGTAGTAGTGGTTCAGGAAGCCCGTGAGGTAGCGGTAGCCGACCATGGCGTTGAGTTTCACGGGCAGGTCTTCGGGCTCCAAAGGACCGTCCAAGTCCGCGGTGTTGCTCAGTCCGCCGTTGTCGTAGTGCGAGAGTTTCGACCATGCGAACGCCGCCTGCATGGTATAGTGGTTGCCGTTGTAGGAACCCCATACGGAGCCGTTGAAGTCTTGTCCCGCTTGGTTGTTGTAGTGCCCCACGGCGTTCAGGTAGTTCATCTGCATGCCGAGGTTGAGGCGGCGGTTGATATTGCCGGTGAGGAGCAGGTTTATTTCGTTCTCCTCGCGGTAGGTGGTAAAGCCTTTCTTGTAGGCTATCTCGGAATAGGGGGTGGTGGTGTTGAAGAAGCGCACATCTGCGGGCGAATAGACATAGGGCTGGTAGGCGGTGGCGAAGATGTCATCCACGGTCTCCAAGCGGTCGAAGTAGATACGCGCTTGCAGGGGCGAGACGAGGCAGTTGCCGTTGAAAGCCGATGAGAGCGAGTAGTTGTTCTCCACATCGCGCATCGGATAGTTGAGCATCAGCGTGTCCTGAAACGGTATGGTGTCGGCGATACCCGTTGCAGACGGCAGTTGCCAAGACCGCACCACGGTCTTGACAACTTTAGATTTCGGAGCGGCGGCGGCTGCTGCCGCTCCGAGAAGAAGTATGAGCAACAATCTTACTTTTTGCACGCTCTTTTCTTGGTCTCTTTCTTTTCTGCTTTCTCCTCTTTGGCAGCCGCTTTGGGTGCTTTGGAGGCTTTGGCAAGTTCTTTCTGGAGTTGCTGAATCTCCTCATCTTGGTTGTGGATGGTCTTGAGCAACTCGTTCAACTCTTCATTACCAATCGTGGAGGGGTATTGCTCCTCGACGCACTGCATAAAGTCGGAGAGTATGTTCATGTAGTTGATGAACGCGTCATAAGCCGAGTCGTAGTGGCTGGTGCCGTGGTCGATATGGTTCATGAAGTGGAAGTGGTTGATGTCTTGCAGGCGCAACCAACTCGTTTTCAGCGCTTTGTCCTGGCACAGGCGCACGCGCTCCGCTACGGAGTAGAGTTTCTCCAATGCCTCGTGTTGCAGGTCGTTGCCGTTGTAAACGCTCAGGTCTTTCGCCTCGCCCGACCATGTCATGGGGTAGGGAACGGACACCACATCCTTCGCCTCCATGGCTTTGGCTGCCTCGGCGGGCGTGCAGAAGCCCATGCCGCGCTCCACGACGAAGAAGGGCAGTGCTTTCAGGAACTCGAACACGCCGGTGCTGGCGGGCTGGTTGAAGCCGAATGTCTCGGCACCCACCCATACATTGATGATTTCTTCACCTTCGGGCAGCCCTTGCAGCATGTTGGCATACTTCACGGCGTCCATGGGGTAGTTGTGCCAAGCAGGGTCGGAGAAGTGGAAACTGAGTTCATCGCTCAACTGCATGTTGCGCAGCAGTACTTTCTGCTTGGGAGCGGCTGCGGAGGCGTACATATAGTTGGGTGATTTCCAACTGAGTATGTGCTTTGCACCCTCGGTGAGAACGGTCTTGTAGCCCATCTCGTGGAGGCGATATGCTATCTCATCGGAATAGAGCAGGTCGCTGTTCCATACGCTCTGCGTCTTCACGCCCAGCACCTCTTTGATCAGGTCGGCGTGTTTCTTGAGTTGGTTCTCGAACTCCGTCATGTCGTACTCGGCGGCGAAGGAGTAAGCATAGGGAGTGGCGAGGAACTCGACGCACTTGCTGTCCGCCAACTCCTTGAGCACATCTATCATCTCCGGCGCAAACTGCTCGAAGAGTTCCATCGTGGTGCCCGATACGGACAGGGCGCAGTGGAACTTGCCTTTCGACTGCTCCACCATTGCCTTCAGCGTCTGGCAGAGCGGCATGTAGGAGGTGTTCACGAGACCGGTGATGTACTCCTCGGTCATCAGGTCATCGTAGTAGTAGTGGTCTTGCCCGATCTCGAAGAAACGATAGCGTTTCAGACGATAAGGCGCATGCATTTGAAAGCAAAAACAGATATTTTTCATGATTGCGAATTGTTTTAATGTTTATGGAATGGGTTACGGGAATTATCAATTACAAACCTCAGAGCACTGACACTCATAATTCATAATTCTTAATGAACTTACAGCGTATGGTTAATCACGCCGTCGTATATCTTGCGCACTTTCAGTCCGGCATCGTACCAGCGGATGTTGTTCACCTCCTCCATGCCGAGTTCGTGCAGGCTCTTGTACATCGCGGGGTATTTCACGATGGCGTAGATAGCGTCCGCCATTGCGTCTATATCCCAGTAGTCGGTCTTGATGCAGTGGGTGAGAATCTCCGCGCATCCCGACTGGTGGCTGATGATGGAGGGGCAGCCGACTTGCATTGCCTCCAGCGGCGAGATACCGAACGGCTCGCTCACCGAGGGCATGATATAGACATCAGAGTCAGCCAGCACCTGTTGCACCTGCTTGCCGCGCATGAAGCCGGGGAAGTGGAACTTGTCGGCAATGCCCCGTTGGGCAGCCAACTCAATCATTTTCGCCATCATGTCGCCGCTGCCCGCCATCACGAAGCGCACGCCGTCGGTCTTGGCAAGCACGCGCGCGGCAGCCTCCACGAAGTACTCCGGTCCTTTCTGCATGGTGATACGCCCGAGGAAGGTAACCAGTTTGTCTTTGCGGGGATGTTTCTGGAACTCATCAGGGTTAGCCAACGGCTCTACGGCATTGTGCACGGTGGACACCTTGCGCGGGTCGATACCGTATTTCTCTATCACGGTGCGCCTTGTCAGGTTCGATACGCACATGATATGGTCTGCCTCCTGCATACCGCGTTTCTCAATGGCGAACACGGTGGGGTTCACGTTGCCGCGCGAACGGTCGAAGTCGGTGGCGTGCACGTGAATCACGAGGGGTTTGCCCGAGATTTGCTTTGCAAACACGCCGGCGGGATAGGTGAGCCAGTCGTGCGAGTGGATAATATCGAAGTCGAGCGAGTGAGCCAGCACGGAGGCCACCGCCTCGTAGTTGCCTATCTCCTCGATGAGGTTGTCGGGATAGCGTCCGGAGAAGCCCACGCAACCGAGGTCATCGGTGCCGATACGGCGGTAGTCGTAGCGTATGCCGTTGCGCAGGTGGAAATACTCTTCGGGCGACATCTTGCCCTCCATGCGTTGTTTCACGTAGTTGTAGTCGTTCTCTTTCCATACGATAGGCACGCTGTTGGCACCTATTATCTTCAGGAATGACTGGTCTTCATCGCCCCACGGTTTCGGGATGACGAAGGTGATGTGCATATCCGGCTGCTGCGCCATGCCGCGCGT
>JBJEJX010000095.1:0-20023 GCA_051878345.1 Paludibacteraceae bacterium
AGAAGTTCCTTTACCAAAAGAAACGCAAAGAGAAAGAGGCTAAAGCCAACTCGAAAAAGATGGAGGTGAAGGAAATCCGCTTCGGACCTCAGACAGATGACCACGACTACAACTTCAAGTTGAAGCACGCACAAGAGTTCCTCAAAGAAGGCAACAAGGTAAAAGCATACGTATTCTTCCGCGGTCGCTCCATTGTTTTCAAGGAGCAGGGTGAGTTGCTGCTGGCGCGTTTTGCCAACGACCTTGCCGAATACGGGAAACCCGATGCCATGCCTAACTTGGAAGGCAAACGGATGATATTGAACCTCAGTCCGAAAAAACAGCAATAGCACATAGTCTGCGGGCTACCAATGGCTGCCTCAGACTCTAAATATTCACAATTAAATTATTTAAAAAAATGCCAAAGGTAAAAACTAATTCCGGTGCAAAAAAAAGATTCGCTCTTACCGGAACGGGTAAAATCAAGCGTAAACACGCTTACAAGAGTCACATTCTGACGAAGAAGACCAAGAAACAGAAACGCAACTTGACTCACGTTGCACTCGTAGACCACTCCAACCTGCGTTCTTTGCGCGAGTTGCTGTTGCTGCGCTAAGTTATTAACCACCAAATTTTGTATTTGAACTATGCCAAGATCAGTTAATCACGTCGCTTCTCGTAACCGTCGTAAGAAGATCATGAGCCTCACCAGAGGCAATTTTGGTGGCCGTGCCAACGTTTGGACAGTTGCCAAGAACACTTGGGAGAAAGGTCTCCAGTATGCTTATCGCGATCGCAAGAACAAAAAACGCAATTTCCGCGCATTGTGGATTCAGCGTATCAATGCTGCCGCTCGTCTCGAAGGATTGAGTTACAGCCAGTTGATGGGCGCGCTGAAGAAAGCAGGTATCGAAATCAACCGCAAGGTGCTCGCTGACCTCGCCATGAACCAGCCGCAAGCGTTCAAAGCAATCGTTGAGAAAGCAAAACACTAATCGCTTCTCTCAGAACGTGCAAAAGAAAAGGGTTGCCTATTCGGCAACCCTTTTTCTATTCCATCCCTACTCTTCTGCCGCTTTCCGCTTCTTCCATCACAAAAAAGTACAATTATTAAGATACCTTTCCTTAAGCTTTACAAGGACTTTGCCGTAACATTACCGTAACATAATCGTGAGTTGTTCGAGCCTATGTTGCTTTAGAATCGGGGTTGGTCTATCAGCACGCGTAACTATCAGTGGGCTTTGCATGAACGCGGTATTACACAGAGCATGTCAAAGAAGGAGAAATGTTTAAACAACGCAGTCGTGGAGAACTTTTTCGGACTGCCGAAGAACGAGTTTTATCATATGAGTCATTTTGAGGACGAAATAACCCTTCAGAAAGGTTTGGCTAATACATCATCAGATACTACTAAAATGAGCGTATCAAACTGCATCTAAATATGCGCCCTGTCCAATACTGACAAATCTATATGATTTTGCTGACTACAAAACATACTATTTAAGATTGAGCCCATTCGAGCACTTCGTCCGCCAGTTGTTCTATGGACTTTGTGCCATTGTTCTCCACACGCAACAAGGACATCGTTGTCGGATAGTCTTCGTTTGCCTGTGCCGCAATGCGTTGCTTTACTTTGGCGATGTTTTCGGGGGTGGGGGCTCCGTGATAGTCGCGCCGGATGGTGCGCTCTATGCGCAATGCTTCGGGGGCAGTTACTACCACTGTCTTATCGCATAGTTTGTCCAACCCGCTTGCAAACAAAATAGCCGACTCTACAAAACAGAAGTGCTTTGGCTCCAATCCCCTTTCCTTGCAGGGATGAGCGAGAATGCCCTCCTCCTGCTCCTTTGCCCATTGGCGCAGGTGGAAGGCTACTGCGGGGTGCACGATATGGTTCAACTGCGCCAGCAGGTCGGGATGGTGGAAAACCTGCTTGGCTACCAGTTGCGTCCGATACACATCTCCCTCAAACACCTGCGAGCCAAAGAGCATCTCTACCTGCGAGCGCACCATCGGATTCTCCACGATGATACGCTTCGCCTCTTTGTCCGTGTCATACACGGCATAGCCCCGCTCGCGCAACGCTTGCGCTATCGTGGACTTGCCACTTCCTATCCCTCCTGTGATACCGATTAACATGTTAGTGGTCAGTGGTTAGTGATTAGTGGTTAGTAGTCAGTGGTTAGAACTGGAAGTAAATGAACGGTTGCATGTCTGCCGTGATGAACTGGTATATGACGAACACTACTGCTGCCACTGCCAGTAGCATTGCCCACAGCGGCAGGGAGGCAAAGCGCAGGCGATACCATTGTTTCCACTTGGCGGGCAGCCAGTGTATTACCATCCCCAACACGAATAGCAGCACCACCGCCCAATACTCCCGCATGAACGCCGGAATAATACTACTGTCCCACGCCCCGCCTATCTGATTCATCATGTTGGTCGCCGTCTCCCACGCCACTTGGTTAGCGGTAGCAGGGTCAAGGTTCGAGCCAGAACGGAAGAACAGACGCGTGAAGGTGATGAATGTGAAGGTCTGCAATACAGCCCATGCAACACCCATCTTCTCCACCACGCAATGGCATTTACTTCCTCCTTTATGGGGATAGACGGAGAGGGCCTTATATATATATTGTATCATCGTCCCTGCCCATACAATGAGTGCCCAGACGGTGAAGACGCGGAGCGCAGGCAGGTGGGTGAGGTGGTCGGCGAGCATCAGCGAGAAGGTCAGCGCCGTCATCAGGATAAGCCGCAAGTTCCACCCCATCGTGCGCCAAAACTTATTGACTATCATACCTATCCCGTTCAGTCCTCCCCAAATCATGAAGTTCCAACTTGCTCCGTGCCACAGTCCTCCGAGCAGCATGGTGATGAACGAGTTGAGGTTAGCGTAGAGCAGCCTGCGGTGGTCAGGTCGGAAGTAAGCCACCAGTGCCACAACTACCGCCACCACGGCAATCACTGCCGTTGCCACCCACGAGCCTGTCAACACCAGCGCTATCAAAGCAATGAGTGCTATCCAAAAATAGGTGCCGAAAGTGGCATTGCGGTTGCCTCCCAACGGGATATAGAGATAGTTCTTCAGCCAACGCGAGAGCGACATGTGCCATCTGCGCCAGAACTCCTGCGGGTTCTGCGCCTTATAAGGGGAGTTGAAGTTCTTGGGCAGGTAGAACCCCATCAGCATTGCCACGCCGATGGCTATATCCGTATAACCGGAGAAGTCGGCATAGACTTGCAGCGAGTAGGCAAAGAGCGCGAAGAGGTTCTCAAAACCGCTGAACAGCAGCGGGTTGTCAAACACTCGGTCGATAAAGTTGACCGCCAAGTAGTCGCTCAGTATGATTTTCTTCGTCAGGCCGTTGAGTACCCAGAAGACCGCCATACCAAACTGCCGACGGCTCAAGTGGAAAGGCTTGTACAACTGCGGGATAAACTCCTCGGCACGGACTATCGGTCCTGCCACCAACTGCGGGAAGAACGATACATAGAAACCAAAGTCCAGCAAGTTGCTCACAGGCTTTATCTTGCCCCGATAGACATCTGCGGTGTAGGAGATTACCTGAAAGATATAGAAACTGATACCCACGGGCAGCACGATACTCTCCACATCGAACCGTCCTGTTGTCCGAAAGCCGTTGCCCACATACGCAAACACATCGAACACCTCGAAGGAGCAGCCGAACAGGTCGTTCACCATATTGGTGAAGAAGTAGGCATACTTGAAATATGCCAGTAGTCCCAAGTCTATAACCACTGACAATACCAAAAGGGCTTTGGCTAAGGGTACTCTCCGGTTCCCCTTTAAGAGCACTCCAAAAATCACAGATTTTTCGGGGACCCCGCGAGGGGGAGAGTCTGGTGCCGCGTATCGGGCACGGTAGATTCCTTTGGCAATCAACCAGTCGGATAGGGTTACGAAAGCCAATATCAGAAGGAAGAGCCCGCTTGTCTTGTAATAGAAGAACCATGATACAAAAAGCAGAAAGACATTACGCAGGTGCAGGCGGGCATTCGTCTGCTTCCGAACTATCAACGCAAAGAGTGAGTACACTATCGCAAAGAACGCCCAGAAATAGAACTGGGTGAAAAGCAAAGGCGAGTTGCTGTCGAATGCGAATATGTGGTGTATGAAGGACAAGTGGTCAGTAGTTAGTGGTCGGTGGTTAGTGATCAGTGGTTAGTGGTCAGTGATTAGTGGTCAGTGGGGTTTCGTTTTTCAAATTATTGAAGATGTACTCCGATAGTTTTTCTCCTGCTATCTCCGCGCCGCGGCGGGTGAAATGGACACCGTCGCTGCCTGCCCATCCGTTTTTCTGCCAACGCAACATACTGTCTTTTCCGCCCATCATCTCATACAGGCTGAAATAGGCAATATGCTCCTCCGCCGCCATCTTCCTAAGCAGTTTGTCCATATAAGGCAATAGGGGATAGGTCGTTGTCTCGCCGTCTATCTGCGTCAGCATATCCCCCGGTCCTACAAACAAAATACTTGCTTCGGGCGCACATTGGCGCAGACAGTGCACCTGCTTGCGCAGACTCTGCACCGTGCCCGCGATGGTGGTCGGCTGCTCGTTGAAAGGGATGGCATTACCCCCGAACTGCATGATAATCAGTCGGGTGTTGGTCTCCCGATAGAAGGTAGCCAACTGCGTGCTGTCGATGTCTGTGAATACCGTACCCGTACAGCCGCGCATGGGGATGTTATCTACAATCACGCCTGTCTCTGTCTCCAGCGAGATGCCATAGACCGCACCGCATCCCACCAGCGAGAGGTCGCACTCAACGGTGCTGTCCGCAAGCACAAAGGCAGTGGCGGCAGAGTTCATGCGGGGCATTCCATTCACATAATATCGGAAATCTCCTTCCGTCCAAAAGCGCACACGGTTGAAATAGGTCTCGGAATACTTTTTCTTCCCCATCGGTTCCACATGCAATGCCACGCTGTCCTGTTGCAGAGCGGCGCTATCGCCTACGAGAGCCACCTGCCCCATGGCTCCATACAAGCCGTCCTCGCGCCGTTGTGTCTTTGGTCCATAGACCAGATTGCGGCGGGGTCCTTGCTGTGTGGTCTGCCTAATACCGTTGATAGTGAGTGTCTGCTTGACGGTACGCGTCGGAACAGTCTGCTGCAAAGGTATCAATCCCACACCGCCGCCACCATATAGGGTTTGCAGTTTGCGGCGCAGTGTTTGGGTCATTCGGTCTTCCTCTATCTGCGAATCGCCGTAGTACACCACACGCACCGTCCGTTTGTCAGAATCCGCCAAGCCTCGGCGGAAGGCAACCAAGACATCAGAATCGCCTTGCACCTCCTCCACTGTCGGGATGACAGGTACAACTTTACGGGGAGCCTCGGCGGTGTCCGGCTTGCTCTCTGCAATTGTCGGTTGCACCTCGGTAACAAGCGCAGTATCTTCCAACGTATCGGGAAAGAGTTGCATCTCGTTTTCCGGTTTCCCGCCCAATACCTTTCTGAGGGTCGTCCAGCGCAGGGTGAGTTGTCCTACCTGTATACGCTCCGGCAACACTACGCACATCACCCCTAACAAGGCGATGGCACACCAAATCAATATCGCAATACGAGAGGGTTTCACCAACAATCAAAAACCATAAGGCACGGCTACCGATAACTTCGCGCACCCGCGCACTCGAAACTCATGAATTATGCCAATCAGCAGTTCAAAGTAAGGCTACGGGTAGCATATACTCCCTGTTATCCTACGTATATCCTACGTATATCTTACGTATATCCTACGTATTTGGGTGCATTGGATATGCTACCATTTCAACTGCAGATTCATATCATTCCTTATTATTATTTTTTCCACAATGCTTTGGTAAAAAGCAAGAGCACCGTGAAGATTTCCAGACGGCCAATCAACATCACGAAAGTCATCGTCCACTTGGCGATTGTGGGGAAGTCTGCATAACTGCCCAAGGGTCCGAACTGTCCGATGCTAACACCTACATTGCCCATCGCTGACACCGCTGTGCCTATCGCCTCGTCGAAGGCGACCCCCGTGGCGCAGAATACAATCACTGTCAGCATGATGATAATCAAGTAGAAGAAAAGAAACGCCATCACGTTGCTGATAGTCTGCTCGCTAACAGCCCGCCCGTTGAATCGCACGGGAATGATGGCATTCGGATGGATACGCCTCTGCAGTTCCACCAGCGCCGACTTGGCGAAGATACCCAAGCGCACCCACTTGATACCACCCGCTGTGGAGCCTGAACTGGCACCCGTGAACATCATGAAGAATACCAGCACCCACAGCAGTTTTGGCCAACTCATATAGTCTGATGCGGCAAACCCGCTGCTGGTCATCGCCGTGGTTACCATGAAGAAACCCTTTCGAAAAGATGTTTCTAATGCTTGCCACCAGACACCGTCGCCTGCGAACTCGTTGGGGTAGCCCTCGCGGAACATATAGTGTATGAATAATCCTGCCCCCAGCACCAGCGTGCAGAGCGCTACCGCCCCAACGTACCAGCGTGTCTCCTCATCGCGGAAGAGTTTGCCGGGCTTGCCCCGCAAAGCGTGGATGAGGTATGTGAAGTTGATACCCGACAGGAACATGAAGACAGCAATCGTGTATTGGATGGCGGCTCCGTCGTTGATAACCGACTCGTTGCGCGTGGAGAAACCGCCCGTGGAGATGGTGGAGAGCGAGTGGCACACCGCATCGAATCCGCCCATACCAAAGAGATAGAGCAAGCCCGTCTCCGCCAAGGTCATCACGATATAGAGTCCCCACATATGCTTTGCCGTGTCGGCAATGCGCGGCGACAGTTTCTCGTAACTGACACCCGTAACCTCGGCGGCATACAACTGCATACCGCCCAAACCGAACATCGGCAGTATAGCCACCGAGAGGACGATGATACCCATACCGCCCATCCATTGGCTGAGGCTGCGCCACAGCAGCACGCCGTGCGTCAGACTCTCCACGTCGCTTGCTATGGTGGCACCCGTGGTGGTGAAGCCCGACATGGTCTCGAACCAACAGTCGGTGAAGGTCGGGAACGCCCCGCTCAACCAATAAGGCAGCATTCCGAAGATAGAGTACACTATCCACACCAACGCCACGATGGCATACCCCTCGCGCTCCGCTACTTTCCGCTCCGCCCGCCTGCCTATCAGCAGTCCGAACAGACCCGCCAGCAGAGTGATAGCCATGCTCACCAGCCATGCCTCGAAGTCGGGCTCATGGTACGCCAGCGATGTGAACATCGGTACCAGCATGAACAACGCTTCGAGGCATAACAGCGCCCCAAGCGTCTTCACCACTATTTTCCTATTGAATGTACGAGTCATTTACCGAAAGAATTTCTCCATTTGCCGAATGGCTTGCTGTTTGCAGAATACTACCACATGGTCGCCGGGGAGTATCAGCGTTTCGCCATTCACGAGTATGCCTTCCCCCGCGCGGACAACAGCCCCTATGTTCACCTCCTGCGGCAAGTCCAACTCGCGTATCTTGTGCTTTGTGATACGGTTGCCTTCGGCGGCGATGAACTCCACTATCTCCGCGTCCGCGCTCGTCAGGTTGCGCACATTGAGCACACTCGCATCAAGCAACATCTGGTAGATATACGCCGCGGTAATGGTCTTCTTGTTGAGTACCGTACCTATATCCAGTGCTTCAGCCATAGGGATATAGTCAATGTTCTCCACCTCCGCGATGGTCTTCTTCACGCCAAACCGTTTGGCGGCAAGACAAGCGAAGATGTTCGCCTCGCTGCTGTCGGTTACGGCGATAAAAGCGTCCGCATCCTGTATGCCTTCTTCTTGCAGCGAGTTCATATCACTGCCGTCCGCATTGATAATCAGCGCGTTGTTCACCTTGTCGGAGATATGGTAGCAGAGGTCGCGGTTGGCTTCCAGTATCTTGATATTCATGCCTTCCGGCAGTTCCTGCACGGCTTTCTGCGCGATACGCGAAGCACCATACACGATGATGTTCTTTATCTCGCGTTTCTGCTTGCCGGCATGTTCGCGGAGCACCTTCATGTTCTCGCGCGTGCAGACGGCGTAGACCATGTCGCCCGCCAGAATCTCATCGTTTCCGCGCGGGATGATGGTGTCTTGTCCGCGTTTGATAGCCACCACGCGGTACAGCCCGTGCCCGAAAAAGCCCGACAGGAACTTCTTGCCCAGCAGTTGCGCGTCCTCGCGCACCTTGACCACGCAGAGTTCCAACGCCCCGTTGCAGAGCGTGATATGATAGCGCAACCAGTTGATTTTCAGCGCTTCTTCTATCTCGTGTGCCGCCAGTACTTCGGGGTAGATAAGGTGGTTGAGCCCCATCTGCTCGAAGATACGCTTGTTCTCGGGGATGAGATACTCGTAGTTGTCTATCCGCGCGAGGGTCTTTCTCGCCCCTAACTGATTGGCTATCAGGCATGCCGTGATGTTCTCCGACTCCGAAGGGGTTACGGCAATAAAGAGGTCGGTGCCCGCCACTCCCACATCGCGCAGGTCGTGTATCGATGTCGGACTACCCACTTTCGTGAGCAGGTCGTAGTTGGCATCCAAATCGCCCAAGCGTTCCGCCTTGGCATCCAACAGACTGATTTCCATATCCTCGCGCGAGAGCAGTTTGGCGAGGTGTGTGCCTACTTCTCCGGCGCCTGCAATAACGATTCGCATATTCCTTCCTTATCTAATTTCAACAGATGATACAACTCTTGCGTGCTGCCATGCTCCACGAATTGGTCGCGCACGCCCAAGCGGATGACGCGGGGCGTGAACCCGTGGTCTGCCATCCACTCCAGCACTGCACTGCCCAATCCGCCGTCTATCACGCCGTCCTCCACGGTTACTATGGTCTTATATCGCTCGCTCACCTCCTGCAGCAAGTCTTCGTCCAGCGGTTTCAGCCACCGCATATCGTAGTGGGCAACGGACGAAGGAGCAAAGAGCAGGGAGCAAGGACTTGTTACATTCGTCTCTGAATTGTCAGAGTGTGAACTATTCGATTTTTGTTCCTTGTTCGTTGTTCTTTGTTTCAACAAGTCAATTGCTTCCGCCACGGTGTTGCCTATTGCGCCGATGCTCAGTACCGCCATATCCGTTCCCTCGCGCAGGCACACACCCTTACCGATACACATCGGTCTTTGTTCTTGGTTCTTTGTTCTTGATTCCAACAAGTTCTCCTCCACGCTCCTTCCCCTCGGATAGCGTATCGCCACGGGTCCTCCCAGCGTCGGCGCAAGGCGCATCATCGCCCGCAGGTCGCCTGCCGTCCGCGGGGCACAGATAGCGAGATGAGGAATCGGTCGCAGGTAAGCGAGGTCGAACAGACCGTGGTGCGTCGCACCGTCGTTGCCCACTATACCCGCACGGTCTATGCAGAGCACCACGGGCAGACGGGCGATAGCCACATCGTGGATGATATTGTCGTAAGCGCGTTGCAGGAACGAGGAGTAGATATTGCAGAACACCACCGCCCCCTCTTTCGCCATACCTGCCGAGAATGTAACTGCATGCCCCTCGGCTATACCTACGTCGAACACCCTGTCAGGGAAGACTTTCTGCATGATACTCATTGAGCAACCCGACGGCATGGCGGGTGTAACACCCACTACCCTCGCGTCCTCCCGCGCCATCGCCAGCAACTCCTCGCCGAACACCTCTTGCCACAGCGGCGGCACATCCGTCTTGGCAGCATGGTCAGCCTTGCGCTCACCTGTCTGCACGCAGAACTCCCCGGGGGCATGCCATGTCGTCTGGTCCTGTTCCGCGGGGGCGTAGCCTTTGCCCTTTCTCGTGATGACATGCAACACCTTCGGACCCTTGTGGTTCTTTATCTCGCGCAAGATACGCACCAAATCCACCACATCGTGTCCGTCTGCCGGACCGAAATAGCGGATGTTCATCGCTTGGAAGATGTTGTTCGGCTGCTTGGTGAGGATACTCTTCAGGTTGTTGTGGCGACGCATCATCTGCTGCTTCTTCTCATCGTCCATCAGATGCAGCCGTACTGCCAACCGATACAGCCGCCAGCGCCAGCGGTTGTAGAACGAACTGGTGGTGATGTCCAGCAGATACTGCGTGAAACCGCCTTTCAGCGGGTCTATCGCCATGTTGTTGTCGTTGAGCACTATCAGCAGGTCGTTCTTCCGCATGGAGGTGTTGTTCAGCCCTTCAAACGCCAAACCGCCTGTCATCGCTCCGTCGCCTATCACCGCCACCACATGTTTCCTCGTGGCGTTTCTGTTTTTCGGTGCTGCCTCGTCTCCCTTTGAGGGGGATTTCGAGGGGCTATTGACTACTTTCTCCCCCACATCCATCCCCAGTGCCACCGAGATAGAATTGCTCGCATGCCCGCATACGCAGGTGTCGTACTCGCTTTCCAACGGTGTGGGGAAAGGCGCTAAACCCTTGAACTGTCGGTTGGTATGGAAACGCTCCCGCCTGCCCGTCAGTATCTTGTGCGCGTATGCCTGATGCCCCACGTCCCATACGATGCGGTCATCCGGCGTGTCGAACACATAGTGCAGCGCCACGGTCAGTTCTATCGCACCCAACGAAGACCCCAAATGCCCGGGGTTGTGGCTCAACTCTTCAATGATGAATTGCCGCACCTCCTTGCACACCTCCGGCAATGCCGACACAGGCAACTGCTTCAAGTCCGCAGGACCATTTATCTTATCCAAGTACTTCATTTTGTTCTCTCTATTCACCAAGCCGTCATTCCGCCACTTTTGCCAGTTCCACCCGTATCTCATCCCTTAGCAGCGGAGTACAGGGCACCAAAGGCAAACGCAATACATTTTGCACTTGCCCCAACTCCGACAGGACGCACTTGATGCCGGCGGGACTGCCTTCTGCAAAGAGCAGGTGTACCAACTGCTTGTACTTGCGGGCAAGCACCGCGTCTTTCTCATAGACGATGGTGCGGAAGTCCTCTGGGAAAGCGTTGCTTGCCACGGAGATAAGTCCTTTGGCTCCTGCTTCCATCAGTTCGCAGGCGTACTTGTCATCGCCGGAAATCACCATAAACTCTTCCGGCATAATCTCCAGCAGGTGCTTTATTTGGTCTAACTTGCCGCTGGCTTCCTTGATACCCGCTATCTTCTCCGGCATCGCCTTGTAGAGCCTTGCCACCGTCTCCGGCAGCAGGTTCACGCCTGTGCGCCCGGGCACATTATACAATATGACAGGCAGCGGAGAGGCTTCCGCGATGGCGCAGAAATGTTGGAACATGCCCTGTTGGTTTGGTTTGTTGTAGTATGGACATACCGAGAGGATAGCACAGAAATGTTGTGTCAGGATGGGTGCCTGCTGCTTTATCTCGCAGATGACATGCTGCGTGCAGTTGCTCCCTATTCCGAGCACCAACGGGACGCGCCCCGCCACGCGGCGAACAATATAATCGCGCACGGTGATACGCTCCATCTCGTTGAGCGTAACCATCTCGGAGGTAGTGCCGAAGACCACTATGTAATCCACTCCCGCCGCAATTTGCCGCTCTATCAGTGTTCCGAGGGAACTGAAATCTACGGTCTTATCGGGCAGGAAAGGCGTGATGAGGGCAGTGCCGAGACCACATAAGGATGGTAATAGAGGCTTAGTCATTGCTTTGTATATTGGTTAAATAGTGAAGTATCTGTCGGAAAAGGAACTCCGGCGTCTCTTGCGGCTGTGTGTTAATCTGCAAGTCGCGCGGCGAAGGTACGCCGTCGGCAAATGCCATGCCGCTTTTGAACCCCGCATTCGCCAGCAGGCACAGGTAGCGCAGCGGCAGGGTGTCGGTTTGGTTGAGGTCAATCACCAAGTCGTATCTTTGTTGCTGCAAATCCTGTACCAGTTCCTTGCGGGGATGCCCCAAGCAGTTAAAATCCTTCATACCCACGATACGGCTCTGCGGCAACACCGCCGACTGCACTTCTTTTTTGGGTACATATCCCCAAAAGACGGCATCGATATGGTGCTTTTGCAGTTCTGTGCGAATCGTGCGAATGGCAGGGTTTTTCTCTACCAAATCGCTTTCATAGAGCACCAGCACATGCTTCATGTCTTCCCAGTGCGGCCATTTGGCATCACGCTTCGGCTGCCTGCGGGCGATAAAGGCGTATATCTTTTCTTTGAGGTTCATTTTTTAGTGGTCAGTGATTAGTGGTCAGTGTTTTTTATCAGTTCTAAAAACCCCTCTTCGGTCATAAGGCGGATACCTAATGATTCCGCTTTTTTCAGTTTCTCTGGTCCCATATTCTCGCCGGCAAGGATGAACGAGGTCTTTTTGCTTACAGCGCTTACGTTCTTGCCTCCGTGTGCCTCTATCATTGCTTTGTACTCGTCTCTGCTGTGGTGCGCGAATGTGCCCGAGATGACGATGCTCTGCCCTGCCAGCGTCTCTGACACCATCTCCTGCTGCTCGCCTTTCATCTGCAAGCCCGCGGCCTGCAACCGACGGATAATCTCTTGGTTGCGATTGTCGGCAAAGTAAGCGATGATGTTATCCGCAATCTGTTCCCCCACATCCTCCACGGCTATCAACTGTTCTTTGGTTGCGGCTTGCACCTGCTCCAAAGAGGTGAAGCGGCGTGCCAATTTCTTCGCCGTTGTCTCTCCCACCATCCGTATGCCGAGGGCGAAGAGCACGCGCTCCCACGGTACGAGGGTACTGTTGGCAATACCGTTGAGGATATTCTGTGCCGACTTCTCCGCAAAGCGTTCTTGGGAGACCAAGTCGTTGAATGTCAGGGAATAGATGTCGGCGATGTTGTGTAGCAGTCCCTGTTCATAGAGCAGGTCAATGGTCTCTTCGCCCAATCCCTCGATATTCATGGCTTTTCGGCTGACGAAATGTATCATCTTGCCTTTTATCTGCGGCGGGCAACCTTGATCGTTGGGGCATCGCCACGCCGCTTCTCCCTCCACGCGCACCAACTCTGCTCCGCACTCGGGACAACGAGCAGGAAAACGGTAGCCGTCGTCTGTAGCGTTTGGGCTATCCTCTTCTGCCTTGCCCGTTATCTTCGGGATAATCTCGCCGCCTTTCTCCACATACACCTGATCCCCCGGGCGGATATGTAGCGAGCGGATGAAGTCCTCGTTGTGGAGGGTGGCGCGTTGGACAACAGTGCCGGAGAGGTGCACCGGTTCGAGGTTAGCCACCGGCGTAACCACGCCCGTGCGTCCCACTTGGTAGGTTATCTCGCGCAGGAGCGTTTTCTGCTTCTCGGCGGGGAACTTGTAGGCGATAGCCCAGCGCGGTGTTTTGGCGGTGAAACCCAATTCCTCCTGCTGCGCCAAGTCGTTCACTTTCAGCACGATGCCATCAGTTGCGACAGGCAGGTCTTTGCGTGCCGTGTCCCAATAGGCGATGTATTCCATCACCTCATTTAGCGTCTTGCATACTCGGATATGTTCGCTTATTCGGAATCCCCATTGCCGTGCTGTCTGCAGGCGGTCGAAATGGGTTTTGGCAGGCAGGTCTTCGCCCAACATATAGTACAGATACACCTCAAGCCCTCGTCTTGCCACTTCGCGCGGGTCTTGCAGTTTGAGCGTTCCCGATGCGGCATTGCGCGGGTTGGCGAACAGCGGTTCTTCTTGGTCGGCACGCTCTTGGTTCAGCCGCTCGAAATTCGCCCACGGGAGCAAGACCTCGCCCCGCATCTCAAATCGGTCGGGTATGTCTGCGCCTGTTACCTGCCACGGAACAGAGGGAATTGTCTTGATATTCTCCAACACATTGTCGCCTTTCTGCCCGTCGCCGCGGGTGACGGCTTTGGTGAGCGTCCCGTGTTCGTACCATAGCGCGATACTCAGTCCGTCGAATTTCAACTCGCACACCACTTCCACGCCCGCGGGCAATTTCTGCCACCAGTCCGCCACTTCCTCCCGCGAATAGGTGTTTGCCAGCGAGAGCATAGGATAGCGGTGCGCCACCTGCTCCCACTTGCCGTTCTGCCTCGGGTTGAGGTCGGAGCCCACCTGCTGTGTGGGCGACTTGGGGTCGGACATATCGGGATAGCGTGCTTCCAAGTCCTGCAAACGGCGCATTTTTTGGTCGAACTCCACATCGGAAATCGTAGGACGATTGAGCACATAATAGCGATAGTTGTGCTCCGTCAGTTCTTTTCGCAACTGCCGAATCTCCTCCCGCTCGGGGGCTTCTATGTCATCGAAAAGGGTCATCATATCCCTACTTTCAGTGTGGTTACTTTACCGTCGTAGAACACCTGTATGATGTACACGCCTGTGGTCGTCGGCACGCTGATGAAGTATTGGCTGTCGGTTATCTCCGCCTCCTCCAGCAGCAATCCCTGCAAAGTGTAGATACGATAGAACGACTTGTCCGTTGCGGAACGCGCATTGTTGATAATCAGCGTGTTACCTTCTCTTGAGATATTCATCTCGGGGTCGTACTGCAAGGTCTTGTCGAGTGCCAACCCAACGAGCACGGGGTCGTGGTCGGAATAGCGGAACATCGTGCGGTCATCTGATTTGTCGTAGGTGTATTCATCGGACTCGTCCGAGTTGAGATGGTACGCCGCTATGCCTGTAACCTGCGGGAAAAGGGTGTTGTTGCACAGCGCGTGGTCGAGGTAGCCCGCCTTGCCGCCGAAGACATAACTATAACTCGAATCGGCATGAAAAGCGCGATGGAGGTCTGTCATCCCCGCCGAGATAAGCGTGGTGATAGGGTCTTCTTTGGCATACGCGTTCAGGTCGCCCATAATCAGGATGTCCGGCTCCTGCGTAGCCAACTTGACGCTGCTGTATTGATTGATAAGGGATAGCGACTCCTGCGTGCGCGAGTAGTTGTAGGTACCCTGCCCATCGCCCTGGTCGGCATCCAATCCCGTGCCGCTGCCCGATTTCGCTTTGAAATGGTTGATTGAGAAGAGGAAGCGTTCATCGTTGCTGTCGTCCGCATCGTCGTCCAACTCGCGGAAACACTGTATCTTCTTGCGGTTCTGCACAATCGAGTTGTTCTCAAAAAGTTTGTACTCGGGCTGCACTTTGTCGGTACGATACACATAGCCCGACTTGGTATGGGTGCCGCTGGCAGAACTTTCGTCCTTCACATAGTCGTAGGGATGTCCCGTGTTGGCGGTCAGGTCGGCGGCTATCTCCGCCAAGGCATTCTGCCCCTGCTGAATCTCCACCAGCCCGTAGATGTCCGCGCCTATTTTCGCAAGTGCCGTGCTCACTTTCTCCCGCTGTTTTTGGTGCTCCACCGAATCGCGTGGTCCCATGGAGCCACCCAATTGCTCCACGAGGTAATACTCCAAGTTGGCGGCGCAGACCACCAGCCGTGGCTCGCCGTTCTGATTCAACGGCGGCAGTGCCCGCTCCATGTCGGCGCGGGTGTTGCCGCGGAAAGAGCCGCTCACATAGGTAACGGAGGAGGACGACTGCACGCTGACGGTCAGATTGTCTATTATCTCCCCGCAACGATGGTAGCCCGGTAGGTCACTGATACTCACCTGCCCGTAGGCGTTGAGCGTGACGAGCGCCTTGTATTCATCGCTCTTCGGCAACGCCTGATTGGTGGGGGTGTAGAGCCGCCGCGGCGACACGAAATAGCGTCCGTTGGCATTGTTGGTGATATACATTGGGCAGTCGAAGACTACGGTCTGCCCTACATAGTCTTTCAGTCCCGTGTACTGCCACTCCTGCGGGTTATCCACATGTACCGTGGTCTGGGCATAGCCAAAAACTACACCGAACCACACGCACAAAAACCATATAGACCGCCTGCGGCTGTCAGACCGCTTTGCTGAAAGATAAATCATACTACAATGCCCTCCTGATTCTTAACGCTTAATTCTTAACATTCTTTTGTTCATAATTTGCTCCTACCACGCGAACAGCGGATGTTGCGTCATCTCGCGGTTCACCTCGGCGCGCACCGTGGCTATCACGCTCTCCGACTCCGGCTGTTGCAGCACGCGGTCGATGAGTTCCACAATCCACGGCATCTTGTCTTCTTTCAGTCCGCGCGTGGTGATGGCGGGTGTGCCGAAGCGCAAGCCCGAGGTCTGGAAAGCCGAGCGCGTGTCAAACGGCACCATGTTCTTGTTGGTGGTGATGTCGGCTGCCACGAGGGCTTTCTCCGCCACCTTGCCCGTCAGTTCGGGATATTTCGTGCGGAGGTCCACCAGCATGGAGTGGTTGTCCGTACCGCCGGAGATAATCTTATACCCCTTATCGATGAACGCCTGCGCCATAACGGCCGCGTTCTTCTTCACCTGCTTCTGATAGTCCGTGAACTCCGGCGTCAGTGCTTCGCCGAATGCCACTGCTTTCGCGGCAATCACGTGCTCCAGCGGACCGCCTTGCGTGCCGGGGAACACGGCAGAGTCGATCAGCGCCGACATCATCTTCACCTCACCCTTCGGCGTGGTCTTGCCCCACGGATTGGGGAAGTCCTTGCCCATCAGGATGATACCGCCGCGCGGTCCGCGCAGGGTCTTGTGCGTGGTGGAGGTAACGATATGCGCATGCTTCACGGGGTTGTCCAGCAGTCCGGCGGCAATCAGTCCGGCGGGGTGCGCCATATCCACCATGAAGATGGCACCTATCTCGTCCGCCACCTTGCGGATACGCGCATAGTCCCACTCGCGGCTGTATGCACTCGCGCCGGCGATAATCAGTTTCGGACGCTCCGCACGTGCTTTCTGCTCCAACTCATCGTAGTCCACGCGCCCGGTCTCCTCGCGCAGGCTGTAGTCTATCGCATGGAACATCAGTCCCGAGAAGTTCACCGCCGACCCGTGGCTCAGGTGCCCGCCGTGCGACAGGTTCAGTCCCATGAAGGTGTCGCCGGCTTTGAGGCATGCCAGGAAGACTGCCATGTTGGCTTGTGCGCCGGAGTGCGGCTGCACATTCACGTACTCGGCACCGTACAGTTGTTTCAGTCGGGTGCGTGCCAACTCCTCGCTCAAATCCACCACCTCGCATCCGCCGTAGTAGCGGTGACCGGGATAACCCTCGGCATATTTGTTCGTCATCACGCTACCCATTGCTTCCAGCACTTGGTCGCTAACGAAGTTCTCACTCGCAATCAGTTCGATGCCTTTCACTTGACGCTCACGCTCCTTGGCGATGAGGTCAAATACAGCCATGTCTCGTGTCATAGTATTATGTGTAATTAACAATTAACGATTAATAATCAACATGCCCCGCTCTATTTTCGCAGGTCTGTCGCAGGTCTGTCGCAGGTCTGTCGCGGGTCTATCGCGGGTCTATCGCGGGTCATTCCTCCTCCCCTTCCCTTTGTGGGGAGGATCGGGGAGGGTCTTTTCCACCGGCGTAAAATCTATCTGCCTTTTCTCCGCATCCGCCCGTACTATCTTCACCCGCATAGGGTCGCCCAGCGTGAAGGTCTTGCCCGACTCCTCGGCTATCAGCCGATAGTTCTTCTCATCATACACCATATAGTCGCCCGGCATCAGTCGGTTGATACGCACCAACCCCTCGCAGCGGCTGTCGTCCAACTGTACGAACACCCCGAAATCCGTAACGCCCGATACGTGTCCGTCTGCCTCCTCGCCGATATGCTGTTTCATCCATTTGGCTTGGTACAACTTGTTCGAGTCACGCTCCGCCTGCTGTGCGTCTATCTCGCGTTCCGAGCAGTGTATGCACATGTCCTCCAGCACGTTACGCGGCAGGCTCTCGCCTTTCCCTTTCAGGATATATTTCTCCAGCAATCGGTGCACCATCAGGTCGGGATAGCGTCGGATGGGCGAGGTGAAATGGGTGTAGTGCTTGAATGCCAGTCCGTAGTGCCCGATGTTATGGGTCGAGTATTTGGCTTTCGCCATCGCCCTGACGGTCAGCATGTCTATCACCTGCGCAGGTACGCGTTTTCCCATGCGTTTCTGAAAGGCTTTCAACTCGCGCAGTCTCTCTTTGTCGGGCTTGTCGTGGATACGATACACAAACGGCTTTTTTCCCACGGCTTCCGCCACCGTCCTGTTCGCCAGCAGCATGAACTCCTCTATCAGGTGGTGCGCCTCGTTGGGTCGCTCGAAATATATCTCCACGGGCTCGCCTTGAGCATCCAGCCTGAACCGCATCTCGTCCTGCTCCAGCGCCAACGCCCCCGCCTCAAACCGTTTTCCCCGCAGCATCCTCGCCAGCCTGTCCAGCCCGTGTATCGCCTCGTGCAGAGCCGCTCTATCGGGTACGCGGGCGTCCCCGCCCGCCTTTGATTGCTTCGCTGTCTGACCACTGACCGCTGACCACTGACCACTCCCCCCTTCTATTATCTTCTGCGCCTCGTCATAGTTCAGCCGTGCGTCCGACCGTATCACCGTCCGGCAAATCTTATGCTTCACCACCTCCGCCTCTTGCGTCATGGTGAATACCACCGACATACAGAGTTTGTCCTCATGCGGACGCAACGAGCAGAGGTCGTTGCACAACTCCTCCGGCAGCATTGGCAGCACCCTGTCCACCAGATATGTACTCGTTCCGCGCTTGTACGCCTCCTCGTCCACGGGGTCGCCCGGCTGCACGTAGTGGCTCACGTCCGCAATATGCACACCCACCTGCACCAGCCCGTCTTCCGACACCTGATACGACAACGCGTCGTCAAAGTCTTTGGCGTCCGCGGGGTCTATCGTGAAGGTAAACACCTCCCGCATATCCCGTCTCCGCAATATCTCTTGTTCCTCTATCTGTGGCATAATGATTAGTGCTTTGTTATGTTCAGGGGGATACAGGCATTGCGCTTGGGACAATCAAGGAAAACCTTCCCGCTGATTCCGCCTACAAAGGTACTGCTTTTTTTTGAATTATGCAAGGGAATACTGAATTTTATCGTGGCAATGTGTCAAATGCAGCAAATGTGGCGTTGCATATGTTGCGGCATTAACGGAGAAATAAAATGACGTTTTGGTGGTCTTTCGTGGGAGAATAAAATGATTTTTTCGCCAAAAACTTGCAAATCCCGATTTTTTGTTGTACCTTTGCAGAAAATTTCAATGCGTATGAAAAAACTACTTATACCGAGCCTTGCGCTCGTTGCCCTTATGGCTTGTACTACTACTGAGAACCCGCTCCTGACGGAGCAGAACACGCCCTATGGCGTACCGGCTTTCGACAAAGTGAAGACGGAGCACTACATGCCCGCTTTCGAGAAAGCCATTGCGGAAAACAAAGCGGAGATTGCCGCTATCGTTGCCAATCCCGAACCGCCCACCTTCGAGAACACTATCGCCGCGCTTGACCGCACAGGATCCCTCCTCGACCGCGTTACGGGTGTGTTCTTCAACATTCTTGACGCCGACGGCAACGACGAGATGAACACCATTGCCGAGCAGGTTACCCCCATGCTCTCCGAACTGTCGGATGGTATCATTCTCAACGACGCGCTTTTCCAACGCGTGAAAGCCGTTTACGATGCCCGCGAGACGCTGAACCTCACCCCCGAGCAGTTGCGGCTGACAGAACAGACCTACAAAGGTTTTGCGCAAAACGGTGCCAACCTGCCCGAGGACAAGAAAGAGCGCCTCAAAGAGATTAACAAAGAGTTGGGCTTGCTCTCTTTGCAATTCGGCAACAATGTGGTGGCGGAAACCAATGCCTACCAACTCTTCGTTACCGACGAGAGCGAACTCGTAGGACTGCCCGAGAGCGCCAAAGCCGCTGCCAAAGAGGAAGCCGTTGCCGCAGGAAGACCCGACGCATGGCTCTTCACGCCCAAACGCACCTCTTTCACCCCCGTGCTCCAGTACTGCCAAAACCGCAAACTGCGTGAGGAACTGCTCATGGCATACACCACACGCGGCAACCACAACAACGACTTTGACAACAAAGAGGTTATCCGCAAGACCATGGCGCTGCGTATTGAGAAAGCGCAACTCTTCGGCTACCAAAATCCCGCCGACTATATCCTCGCCGACTGCATGGCAAAGGACTCGAAGACCGTAAATACTTTCCTGCAATCCGTTTGGAAGCCCTCCATTGCGGCAGCCAAGCGCGAGGCAGCTGCCCTGCAAGCACTGATGGATAAAGACCTCCCCGGCGAGAAACTGCAACCCTGGGACTGGTGGTACTACGCCGAGA
>JBJEJX010000096.1:0-19900 GCA_051878345.1 Paludibacteraceae bacterium
CCGCAGGCGGGCGATGAGTTCAACGTGATGCCGACCGAGCAGGAGGCACGCGAGATTGCCAACAAGCGCGAACAGTTGCAACGCGAACAATCTATCCGCACGAAGAAACACGTCGGCTTGGAGGAAATCGGACGCCGACTGGCTATTGGAGACTTCAAGGAACTGAATATCATTGTCAAGGGCGATGTGGACGGTTCGGTGGAGGCATTGAGCGACTCGCTCTTGAAACTCTCTACGGAGAACATCCAAGTAAACGTGATTCACGGTGCCGTGGGTGCTATATCCGACAGCGACGTACTCTTGGCAGCCGCTTCGGACGCCATCATTGTCGGCTTCAACGTGCGTCCTACGGCTACGGCACGCAAGATGGCAGAATCGGAGGAAGTGGATATCCGTATCTACTCCATTATCTACGACGCCATCGAGGAAATCAAAGCCGCCATGGAGGGTATGCTTTCGCCGGAAATCAAGGAGGAGGTTACCGCCACGCTGGAGGTATTGCAGACCTTCCATATCTCCAAGGTGGGCACCATCGCGGGCTGTATCGTGCGCGAAGGTAAGGTCAAACGAGGCAACAAATGCCGTGTCATTCGCGACGGTATCGTGATTCAAACCAGCGAGTTGTCATCGCTCAAGCATGGCAAAGACGACATCAAAGAAGCGGGTGTGAACACGGAGTGCGGTTTGAGTATCAAGTCATTTAACGATGTGATTGAGGGCGACCTGATAGAGACCTTCGACCAAGTGGAGGTGGCAAAGACGCTGTAATACAACCCATTGAATAGCCGCACTTCCCGCAACGGACAGTGATTCAAAAATCGGAGCAGACTTTTCGTCTGCTCCGATTTTTATTCCCCTTGTCTTCCCTCCTCCTCGCGGGTCTGTCGCGGGTCTGTCGCGAGTCTATCGCGGGTCTATCGCGGGTCTATCGCGGGTCTATCGCGGGTCGGTGGCGATGTTCTCCCTCCGTTGTCGGGAGGGAATGGGGTGAGTTCCGTATCCCTCTGGGGAGTCCCCGATAAGCAGGAAGTGGCACCGTTTACTGCTACTCCCCGTACAAACATGCTTTTTTCAAACATTTTCTTGCATATTTCAAGAAAAAGCAGTATCTTTGTCGCCGAATCGAAAGAAATCAACTGTCGGTTGATTCTCTCGTATGTGATCTTACAAATAAGAAACAGGCGTTTATACGCTTTGTAGTTGGTGCTCGAAATTCGCAGTTTCAACATGTTCCAACCCAAACAAAGCAACATGGATGCCATTAAGAATGTGTTAATTAGCACATAGTTTGTTCGTTTGAACAAATATGTGCAGCGTGTTCCCGATTTGGGAATGCGGTCAGGGCTGTTTTAGATAGCCCCGATTTTACATATTCGGCGTGGATGCAGTTGCTCGTTTTCGGTTGGATGGGTACTGCGAAACCTCGAGCACGGGAACGAGAAACATCGGATCCGCGCTTTTTTTGTTATGTCCGTATGTCGTCCTCCATACACACCGCATAATCCACACAATTCGTGCCACCCCACCCCGCCTGCCTAAAAATGAACCAAAATGAACTTTGCAGATACCGCAAAAAAGCACTACCTTTGCACGCAAAAAACAATTAGCCTATGAGAAACACACTACGCTCTCTCCCCTATCCTATCGTCGGGATATTTTGAATAAACGGGCTATTCTCAAAGGTATTACGGGAAAAAAGAAATGGTCAATAAACCATGACGGCAAGGTAGCCTTAAAGTAGCACGGGGTAGCGGATTGAAACGGAAATGAGATATGATTCTCAATAACTATTAAACTATTTATTAACTATTGAATCATTTACATCATGACAAAATCAGATTTGAAAAGAAACATTTACGCTTTTCATGTAAATGTAAGTCCAACAGAGCGCTTTGCGTCGTATGACTTTTGTTACGACTATTTTCAAACCAACAAGGGTACTCTTGCCAAGAAAATGGAAGAGAGTTGTTTCCGTCTCTGGGGATATTTGGCAAGTTGGGGTATGTTACGTGGCAGTAGCGAGTTGCTTCAGCGTAGCCCGGCATCGTTAGAAGAATTAATCAAGTACTTTGATTCGATAGCAAGTGATGCTATTTGGGACATGGATGTACCTGATTACGCTGACTCCGCGAAAGCAACACATATCGTTGAGGTTTACAATAAGATTCATGACATTTTGTCAAAAGTTATTGCACATCCCACTACCACACTCGTTACGAAAATCATGCTCGCTACATTAGGAGTGGTTCCTGCTTTCGACTCGTATTTTACCGCCACTTTCCGCGAAGATTATGCACCGAGACATGGGTATAACGGCGTTAACAGTAGTTTCAGCAAAGTTGATGACAGAGCATTGGATTGCCTGTATGATTTCTATACAACCAATCAGGTAGAATTAGATTCTATTAAAATCAATGTTATAGATTTTTGTGGGAAAACAACAATGCAGGTTTATAAAATCGCCAAATTGATAGATATGTATGGTTTCTCGAAAGGGGTTACCGGCGAAGAACTTCTTCTCGGCAAGTTCTCTGTTGCCAAAAATCGGCAAGTGCAGTTTTCGCGCGGCAATCTTCAGTATTTACCGACTGAGAATCTTTGGCGATTTGCCGAACATCAATACGATTGCCAAGGAGAGAAAAACAAAAATAATGCTCGAAATGGGGAGATAACCTGTTCGGAATGGGTGGACTTGTTTCGATTCGACAGCAACATCGCCCAAAACATAAACACCCCGGATGAAACTACACCATGGCGTATGCTCTCACATAGTGAATGGGACTATTTGCTAAATAAACGGAAAAATGCCAAAGATTTGATTACCTTCGCAACCATAGACAATGTAAGGTGTATCGTCATTTTACCGGATGATTGGGATCTCACTAACCTAAGTATCAAAACGCAGCGCTTTGGAGGGGGAAACTATGAGGATAATAAATTCAACCGTATGGGTCCGCTTTGGGAAAAGAGAGTTGTTGTTTTGCCCATGGCAGGTCAAGTAGTACCGCAAGGCGTACATGGAGATGCTAACTTTGACTGGGCAAATTATACCTATTGGTCTTCCACTGAATGCTCCAACGACCTCGTAAGCAAGAAAGAGTATGAGAACAAAGCATCACTCTTCCGACAAATGCGTGTTGAATACGACGGGAAGAATCTATTTGATGCAGATGCAATGGCACTTGATATTTCGATTGACGACAAGTTAGAAAAAATAAAATTACAACACCCTAGTAAAAACCATTTCTTGTCTGTACGTCTTGTAAAAGACTGCTAATATGAACGGAGTAAGCCGAAAATCCAACAAAGAGTAGGCAAAATTTTTAACGCATTAATATTATGGCAAATAAATTGTATCGCGGCAACAGTAGTAGTTATTCTGATTGTGTAGGTAACTGGGATGGTAAAAAGTATTACAAAGGCAATTCATCAAGTTATTCGGACGTACTATTTAACTTTGATGGTAAGAAAGTTTATAAAGGCAATAGTAGCAGTTATTCGGATTGCATGTACAACTGGGACGGGAGAAAACTATACCGTGGCAATAGTACCAGTTACTCGGATTGTGTAGGTAATTGGGATGGTAAAAAGTTTTATAAAGGTAATTCTACCAGTTATTCGGATGTGCTATTTAACTTTGATGGCAAAAAGGTCTATAAAGGCAATAGTAGTAGTTATTCAGACTGTTTATTTAATGTAGACGGTTTGATTCCTATTGCCGTTATTGCAGTGATAGCATTGACACTTTAATCCCATCCATAAGCAAGCGAAGATTCTCCGCTTGCTTATGGATTTTGCTTAATTCTGTTTAATCGTAAGTATTTAAATAGGATTGACTACTTATTTTGCGTGAGAAGCAGCCTTGTTCCTATTGCGGATTAATAATGGATATAAGTCTATGGGTGAAACCTCTCCTTTACCATAGTGGAGGCGAGTTGCCTCATCTCCACTATGGTTGAAAAACTAAACTTTATAAATTAAATTATTAGCTATGAGTATACTATCACGAAATCAACATGTTCAAAAGGCAAGTCAACTTGTTCAACAAGAAAGACTCGCTGCCAATCAAGCGAGTAATCCTCTACATCCTAATAAATCGGATGATGAATATGAGGAATTGCGTCGAGTATATTATCCCGTAAAGGAATGTATTCAGAAATTTTTTATTGATTTTTGCAGTGAGGACTATGTGACTGCGAATGAGAAAGTTCTAAAAGAACTTATTCGTACCGGTGTTTTTGCCCCTAATACAACGGGAACTATTTTCGGGTCTGTGCTAGATTTTAAACTAAGGCAAGAATATGTCTTTTCTCTGCCCTATCCTACGGACTACGAGCAGATGCAATCGTTCATAGAGGAAGTCCGCAGAGGGCAACTTGAGTTTTTATGCCGCTATCCTCTTAATGCAACAGATGGCATCACCATACTTGATACTATTAGACAATTTCTATAATTAATTGGATATAGAACTTACCCAACAAGGCAATAGAACTCAATAACACTCACTGCAAGTTATTTTCGTACTATCACTCCCGAAAATCGGCACCTCTTTCGGTATTTCAAAAATGAATGCACACAACTTGCATTCTCTTTCTAACGAACTGATTATCAAATAATATGCCGAAAATACGGTATTCCCCCTTAATAAGCGGAGATGTTTTGCTCTCGACCCGTCGGGTTTCTTTCAATAAAAATGCTCCAAGTAAGATCACCGAGAAGATAAAAACAAAATACATTGTAACGAACATTAGGACATAGGGCGTTTTCGACAACTGCCCCAAATCTCAATTTGTAAAAAAATACACTTAATTTGTACATTTCTCTAAAAAGCATTATCTTTGCACCGTATTTTGATAGCCATAAGAACAGACGGGCTTTAACCTTTGAAAATTGCACCAATCTCACCCGTATTACCATTCCGAATAGTGTAAATACCATAGGTAATATGGCATTTGAACGTTGCTCTAATCTGAAACAAATAACCATTCCGAATAGCGTAACAAAGATTGGGGATAGTGCTTTTGAAGGTTGTACAAACTTCCGAATTACTATTTCTAATAGACCCATAGAAATCGGTAAAAGAGCATTTGAATGGCAGAATGAAAACTAAAAGAAATTAGATATATACTGTCGAGGATTGTTCTTCGCTTGCCAAAATAGGAGGATTTAACTCCGTGGCAAAAGAAATGGAACTAAACCCATCCGAGACTACTTCTATAGTGTATTGAACGAGGCGGCTTTCCCTATATGCTTTGATAGCTTATTCCTGCAATATGCAAAAGATTTGGCAGACCTATTGAACGCATGTTTAGAACCTGATGTAGTAAAAACAATTCCCGCGGAGATGCTAAAAAGACCACAAAGACATGATTTTGGAATGAAAGACTATGTCAACTGATAGAGGGATATAAAATATTCAGACAGTATCAATACATACGAAAACGATACAATACAAAAATATGAAAAGAATCCTTACTAAAATCTTTCTCAATGAGCATCTCGTCTTGATGGTTATCCTGCTGAATGCAGCCATTATCTTCGCACAAGAAAGTGGTTATAATCCATTGTGGCTGTCTGTTGCAGACTTGATATGCACACTCTTCTTTATGGTAGAGATGGGCGTTAAGTTGGTGGCATTCGGACTGAAAGGTTATTGGCGGAGTGGTTGGAACTGTATGGATGGAACGTTGGTCATACTGTCCATTCCGTCCGTGGTGGCATTCTTCCTGCCGGAAGGAGTGATTGGCAGCAGCCTTTCCATATTGCTTATACTGCGACTGCTCCGTGTACTACGCTTCTTCCGTATCCTGCATGTCTTTCCCAATTTCTCGGCGATAGTCCGTAATTTCGGGAAAGCAATGCGCGAAAGTGCCGGAGTGTTTGCGAGTTTCCTGCTGCTGATTGTGGTGGTTGCATTGCTCTCTTGTGCGCTGTTCAAAGAGTCGGCACCTGAGTATTTTGCTACTCCCATTGATAGTATTTACAGTATCTTCCGTATCTGTACGGGGGAAGGTTGGAACGAGATTCCTGACAGCATAGCAGAACATTCCACCATCGCTACGGCTCGCCTTGTCAGACTCTATTTCAGCGTATTGTTAATCATTTGCAGTATCATCGGACTGTCGCTGGTCAATTCTATCTTCGTCGATGCAATGGTGAGTGATAATAACGATGTGTTAGAGAAACAAGTGAAAGAACTCAACGAGAAAATAGACAAACTTTTGCAAAAATAAATCAGCAATACCATTATGACCTATCAATTCAAAGCAAGCCACATCACGAGTGGTAATGTGGTGTTTCCGGACAAGTTGGAAATAGATGACGAGAAAGTTACGTTCTACAAGGCCAAACTTATCGGGCACGAAAGTACGGTTATTCAGCGTAGTGCCATCGGCAGCGTGTCGCTCAATGCGGGACTGCTCTTTGCTGACATCATCATCGAGACCAAAGGCGGACAACGCACCATAGCCAACGGCTTCACCCGCTCGGATGCTAAGCAGATACAGCAAATACTCTCCCGATAGTTGTCAAAATAAGCGCCTCTATTCGGGCAGGTCGTTGAAAAACTGTTTCAGATTCGTGTGCGCGGGGAGTGCCATCTTCTCCCGCATCCTGTATCGCATCATGTCCACGCCGCGCGTCGAGAGGTTCATCAGGGGCGCTATCTCTTTGGAGGTCAGTCCCATACGGATATAGACCGCGAGGCGGCGTTCCTGTTTGTTCATCCACGGGTAGTTCTGTTTTAGGCGGCGGATAAACTTATCGTTCACAAGGTCGTAGTTGTCCTCAAATCGTTGCCAATCCACGTTGGCATCCGCGTTCTTCGCCAGTCGGTTTTGCAGGGCAATCATCCTCGAACGGGCATCGTCATAGTGCTTGCTGTTGAGCGCATCGAGGCTCCGCCGCACATCGAGCAGGACGTCATTGGTCAGTTCCTTGCGGGCGTTCTCGGAAAGGAGCATCGTGCTGAGTTCCTGCGATTTCTGCCGGAGGGAGAACTGCGCCTTGTCGTTCTCCAACTGCAAGATTCTCACTTGCTGCTCCTGCAACTGACGGTTCTTCTCCTCCACAAGGCGCTGTTTGTTGGCGTTGATACGGTGCCGCACGGACAGCGTAACATACCAGACGAACGCCCCGCCCAGCAGGCAGTAGATTAGGATGGCGTACCACGACGCGTACCATGCACGGCTGATGGTGATATAGAGGCTCCGCACCACGGGCGCCGCGGCACCGTCCCCCGCTACGATGTTCTCCCCCTCAGCCAGCATCTGCACGTCCAGCCGGTAGGTGCCCGCACGCAGCGCGGTGAACTCGCGTTCTGAGGTCGGCGCAAACTCCGAGAAGTCCTGCTCCGCAGGCCACAGGCGCGTGGAGTAGAGCGTGTTGCACGCCAGCGGGTTGTTGCCGGCAAACTCCACCTTCATGGAGTAGATGTCCGCGGGCAGAATCAGCGGAGCCGTTGCGGCGGAGTCGCAACTGTGCTGCGCACCCTCGCCGTACACCGTTTCCGGCGTCGGGCTGGTCGTCCGCAGGCGGCGGAAGTAGAGCATATCCGATCCGCCCTCCCCCGAAGAAAGCGCCGAGACGCCCGCGGGAACGCGTATCTTGCGGAAGCCGGAGATGCCTCCTGTGATGATATCGCCCTGCGCATCGAAGGTGATGTTCGCAAAGCCGCCGATGATGAAGGAAGACATATCCTCAGGCGTGAGGTAGATTAGTTCGCCGTTGCCCGTCCTCCTCACGATCAGATACCGTGCCCATTTGGGCAGACCTGCCGACTGCGGGTCGGTCTGTGTCAGTCTGCCGTTGGCGTCCACTATCCCGAAGTAGTCGTCTCCGGAGAGGAAGATGCTGTCCCCCACCCGACTGAGCGACAGATAGCGGTGCGCCGCGGGATAGGAGATCACCAACTCCGAGGTGATCGCCGTCTGATTGGGGGTTATCGTCAGTTTCTCCACACCGCGGGAGGTGAGAATCCACAGGTTGTTGGCGGCGTCCATTTCGTAGTAGAGCGCCGTCTCGTGAAAACCCGACAGGTGCACGGGCGTGCGGCCGCTCACCAGCAAAAAACCGTTGTAGGTGCCCGCTATGATTTGGTTGTCCCCGAACGCACGCACCGACCAGACGCCGTCGTCCGTGTATATCGGTCTCAGCCGCCCGTCCACCACCTCAAACAGCCCTCTGTTATGGCTGCAAAACAGCCTGCCGTTCACCTCGCGGATGTCCCACACCTGTCCGAGCGAACCGGGCACCAGACGCGGGTTGTCGTCCTCGTCGCTGCTCCGTCCCCGCGCCGCCGCGCCCTGCGTCGGGCTGCGGTGGGACTCCTCCAGCACGTAGAGTCCCTGATTCGTGCCGAGATAGAGTTGCTTCCCCTGCGGACACGCGCAGTAGCCCGCGCCGAAGTCCACCAACTTGTTGTTCAGTTGCAGCATTGGCAGCGAACGCTGTATGCAGTCTATTCCTTGGTCGAGTCCCACCCACAGGTTGGCGTTGCGGTCAAAGAGCAGCGAGAGCACCGTGTTGTTTTGCAACCCCTGTTTGCGGGTGTAGAAAATCGGGTTCTTCCCCTCTTTGTCCAGCAGCACCACGCCGTTCTGAACCGTGCCCAGCGCCAGACAGTCCTCGTTCACGGCTACCGTGTACAGTTGATTGTCGCAGATATACCGGTCTGCCTCGGTATGGAACGGCAGTATCCGGTTGCCGTCATAGATGAATAGGCCTGCAAAATCGGTGGCTATCAGCAGCGAATGCTCTTCCCACGGCACGAGGGCGCAGACTGTTGCGTTCTTGAGCAGGTCTATCCCGCGCAGGGGGTGCAACCGGTTCCCCGTGAGGACGAAGACCCCCCGCGAGGTCGCCATGTAAAACTCGCCGTTGGTCAGGAGCGAGGTCTTGATGATGTCCGCCGGGTCTATCACTTGCACGTCGCAGTCTTGGGGGAAGATAAAGAGGTAATTGCGTGTCTGTACGTACACGCATTGCTCTGCGGGGAATATCTGCCACACCTCCCCGAACTGTCGGTACGATTCGGGGATTTTGTCCGCCAGACTGTGGTAGTCCATGCGCCCATAGCGGTTGTAGGTGAAGTATCCGAAATCATTGGTGCCGCCGGCGTATATCCTGCCTTGTCGGTCGTGTGCCACGGATCGCACGACGGTGGAGTTGCCTATGCCGTACAGGCGCCACGACGCACCGTCAAACTCCAGTACGCCGTAGTTGTTCGCCGCATATATCCAGCCGTTGTTTTGTTCGGTGATCATCCAGTTTTGTGTGCTGGCTTGATAGTCGTTGGGAGTGAAGGAACGGATGATGGGAATCCACTCCGCCCGAACCCCAAGCCCCGCAAGGAGAAACAAACCAATCAAAGAACCCCGACGCACCGCACAAGAACCCTGACGAACTGCGCAAAACGACTGACGAATTACGCAAGAAACACGACGACTTACACAAGAAAACTGGCGAAGTATGTAAGAAAACAGGCGAAATATGTAAGACAAGCGCTGGATTCCGCAAGAAGACTGATGGATGGTGTTTTGCATAGCGAAAAAAGGATTACGGGAACGGTGTGCAAAGTTACTGCTTTTTTTTGAAATATGCAACTTTACAAACGATAAAGTGCATATGAAATAAAATCAAAAGATGTAGAATAAAAGATGGAATGGAATTGAAAGAAATGGAATCAAAAGCATATTCCGGCAATCAAAGGCTACTGGGGACGCAGGCGTCCCGCTTACGGGGTCCCCGCAAGCAACGCGCAGTGGGGTGCTCTCTGCGGGCGTTTTGGAACAAAACGAAAAGTTTTGCGATGATTGTCCATTCCGCAACCAAAAAAGAAACAGAATCAAAGGAAATAAAACAAAAAAAAATGGAATAAAGAAATAGAATCAAAAGCATATCCCCCCTTACCCCTTCCCCCTCCCCGCCAGCAATACTATCGCCCCGAAAAAATCCTTCAATGTCTTTTTTGTTATTCCAAATCACCGGCGCAGCCGTAAGGTTGTACTTTTTTATGGTAAAAACTCGTCATAGAAGTAACATTACACTTATTTGACAAATTATTGCACATAAATAAAGATAAAATAGACTATCTTTGCAGCACTATTTCACAAAATGCTATATGTTGTGCAAAAACCTGCCAAATAAAAGGTGTTAACCCTTACACTTTGCACTTTGTCCCTCTGTACTTTTGGCGCGGCTATTCGGGTGCACGCAATCGCTGACGGCACGATGCAGGATTACGACGAGTCCGCGACCGAAGCCACGGGCAGACGCTAAAGCATTCACCTGCTGAATAATTAAAAAGCATTAACCTAATTAAACAATCAAACGAATATGAAACGCGTTATTTCTCTTGTTCTGACGGCCATGTTGTTCGCGCCTGCCATTGGAGCCAACAACCAAGCCGCTCAAACGACCATGGAAGAACCGGAACTTCGTCAGTTAGCCAAATGGGATTTCAGCACCAAGACGGGCTACGATGTTACGGACGGCGAGGGCACAACGAAGTACTACACCCCCAACGCGCAGACCTTGACGGCGGATATTACTGCAAAATGGGACTCTATCAATCCCGTTATTTATCCCGCTGCCTACTACGGCGATCAGACAAGTTATGAATTGAGTTTCTGTTCGCAAACTACTGCCGATAAGTATAAAGATTGGATCATATCCGGTTCCGGCTATTTCCAGTATAAGACTTCTAGCACGCAGAATGGTACCGACTTTACAAATGCGAGTAACCATAAGAACTACTATCAGTTCACTTTGTCCACCCTGGGTTATAAAAAAGTGGCGATGGAATGGAATGAGAAATGCAGCCGCAATGATGCCGCCAAGGCGTGGGCGGTGCATGTGGCATATTCCACGGACGGTGGCACCACATGGAAAGACCTGGGCGAGCACGCGCTGACCAACAACGCTTGGACAGTGAATGGCGACACCCTGCCCGGAGGAAAGGTGAGTATGTTGGTACGCATTCTGCCTACGCTCGACTGGCACTACCAGTTGCAATACCTCACCCTCACGGGTGTGGTGGGGGAAGTGGATCCCGAAGACCTGCCGGCGGAACCGATGACCGTCGCGTCTTGGACTTTCGATACCGGCTACGATGCCGAGAAATCCGGCACAACGGTCGTTTATACCCCCAATGAGTTGGGATACAGCAAATTGCCGAGTACCTCTTGGAGTACCCTTCAACCCTATTTTCGCCCGAACGAGTGCGCCGCCATACCCGAAGACTGCTATGTCACGGTGCACACCTCTGACGGAAAATGGGAGATGACCAACAGTGGTACGACGCCCAACTATTTCGTGCGGCTGAACACCGCTTCAACAGACCAATTCACCGACCCTGACGACTATGCCGATGGCGCAAAGCACGACCAGTATTTCGAGGTGTCTATGCCTACGACGGGTTTGAGAAATGTGAAGGTAAACTTCGCTATCGGGGACGGTTCAAGTTCGGGCTCCGTGTTCGGAGTGGTCTATTCGACCGATGAGGGTACCACTTGGACGCGTCTGAATGACTATGTCGCAGGTACGCATTGGAATATCTACATTGATTCGACTTATACACTCGATGCCAACGACAAAACGAGCCTTATCGTGCGTATGTTGTTGCAGTCGGCAACTGCTACCAGCAATTACAACTTGAAGTATGTCAATGTTATTGCGGACGACCGCGTGGCACCGACCTTGCAGAGCACAACTCCTCTGGACGATGCAACCGAGGCGCTGACCGTGGGAAAAGTCATTCTGCTTATGAGTGAGAGTGTGCGGTTAATCGGCACGCCCACCGCAACCTTGACCAATGATGTTACCGGTGCCGCGCAGACACTCACGCCGGAAGTGAAGGTCAATAAAGTATCGTTCGCGTACGACACGCTCGCGCTGACCACCGCGCACACCTTCACCCTCCCCGCAGGTTCGCTCGAAGATATGTCGGGCAATGTGTTCAACCGTGATGTCACGCTCCACTTCACTACGGGCGATTCCCACCCTATTCCTTCGCCTGTCTTGGACAGCCACAACCGCCTTTGGTACCACCAACCGGCTACGGCGTGGGAGGAATACTTGCCGCTGGGTAACGGTCGGCTCGGAGCCATGGTGAGCGGTAGCGTGGCAAAAGACACGCTGCAACTCAACGAAGACACCTTCTGGGGACAAGGACCGAACAGCAACCACAACCCCAATGCCAAGACCGTGATGGCAGAGGTACAACAACTGATTTTCAAGGGGGATACCGCTTCCTATCGTCAGGCACATGAACTGGCTATCACCAACTGGATGTCCCAAGCCTCACACGGGGCTACATACCAGGCTGCCGGCTGTGTCTTGGTCGGATTCCCCGACCACCGTTTCAGCGACGAAGAAGCAGGGGCAACTGAGACGGCACGCGACGCGCAAGCCTATGTGCGCTCGTTGGATATGAACAACGCAACCACCGTCACTTCCTATATCGTGGATGGCGTAACCTATACCCGTACGGTGTTCACCTCTTTGGAGGACGAAGTAACCATTGTACGCCTCGAGGCTTCCGAACCCGACAAACTCAATTTCAATGTCTGCTTCGCAGCGCCGCGTCGCAACGAGAAGATAGGCGTCAACCTCATCGAGAACGGAATGATCAAAGCGTCTCTCGTGCCCACCCATGCGCAAACCGAAGGCGTGGACAATGTGCTCAACTGCTTCACCTATGTTAAAGTGCTCAACGATGGAGGTACACAAACTACCGCCACGCAAACCGTGGAGCAGGGAGACCTCGTAGCCTCCGGCAGCAATGTACCGACGATTGAAGTGGCAAACGCAACCTCCGCGACAATCATTATCTCTACTGCCACCAACTTCGTGAACTATACCGACTATTCAGCGGATGCGGATGCGAAGGCACTCAACTACATGACCACCTATCTGGATAAGAACAAGTCTTACGAGACCACGCTCGCAGACCATGTGAAGAAATACCAAGAGCAGTTCAATCGTGTCTCCCTCGATCTCGGTCATAACGCAGTGCAGGAAGCGAAAGATACGAAACAGCGTATCAAAGAGTTCCGTGCTGTCAACGGCAACGACCCCGGACTCGTAAGCAACTACTTCCAGTTCGGACGCTACCTGCTCATTAGTTCGTCCCAGCCCAACACGCAGCCGGCTAACCTGCAAGGAATCTGGAACCCCAACGCACGCCAATACCCCGCTTGGGACTCCAAATATACCTCGAACATTAATGTGGAGATGAACTACTGGCCTGCTGAGGTAACTAACCTCTCCGAATGCCACGAACCCTTCATTGAGATGGTCAAAGACATATCCGTTACGGGAGCGACAACGGCGGAGGAGATGTACGGCGCACGCGGTTGGATGTTACACCACAACACTGACCTCTGGCGCACGACGGGGGCGGTCGATAACGGACCCGTGGGTGTATGGCCCACATGCAACGCATGGTTCTGCTCGCACCTCTGGGAGCGCTATCTCTTCTCCGGAGACGAAACCTTCCTCGCCCAAATTTACCCCGTGCTGAAAGGCTGTGCGCAGTTCTACCAAGACATTATGATCGAGGAACCCACCACGCACTATATGGTCGTTTGTCCGTCCAACTCACCCGAGAACCACCCCGGAATCGGAAGCTACTACCGCGATAACGGCTCCAATGTCAAATACTCCCTCTTTGGTGGCATAGCAATGGACAACCAGATGATTTACGATGTGCTCCGAAACACCGCCGCTGCAGCGCGCATCTTAAATACCGACACTGACTTCGCCAACCAACTCGACACCTTGCGAGCACGCATTACTCCCTACAAAATCGGCAAGTACGGCCAGGTACAGGAGTGGCAGGAAGATTGGGACTCCGAGACCACCGCACACCGGCACATATCCCACTTGTGGGGTGCCTTCCCTGGCAACCAGGTATCGCCCTACATGAACGACACCATTTTCCGGGCTGCCCATAAGTCCCTCGTCGGACGCGGAGACGCGGCGCGAGGATGGTCTATCGGATGGAAAATCTGTCTGTGGGCACGAATGCTCGACGGAGACCACGCTTTCACCATTATCAAGAGTCTGTTGCGGTTCATGGAGTCCGATGCCACCATTGCCGACCCCGACGGAGGTACCTATACCAATTTCTTCGATGCACACGCTCCATTCCAAATCGACGGTAATTTCGGTGCGTGCGCCGGTATCGCCGAGATGCTCGTCCAGAGTCACGCAGGCTTCGTACACATACTGCCCGCACTGCCCTCCAACTGGCAGAACGGCGAAGTGCACGGGCTGCGCACACGGGGCGGATTTGAAATCACCGAACTCAAATGGGAGGACGGACAGGTAACCTCCCTCAAAATTAAATCGACCATTGGAGGGAACCTCCGTATTCGTTGCGGCAACCAACTCAAACTCGGGGACGGCTCTGCACTCTCCGCTACCAACGGTGAAAACCCCAACCCCCTGATGCAGCCCTACGACCTGCCCTCACCTATTGTGGTGGATCCGACCAAGATTCCCGAAACGGAGTTGCCGACAACCTATTGCTACGACATATCGACGACGGCGGGAGAAGAACTGACCCTTGTGGACATAAACAAAGAGAGTCCGACCGATGACCCGGAGGAAGTCAGTAATGAAGAGTCGGCAGTGGTAGCGAAGAATCAGAAGGTGATTCGTAACAATCAGGTGTTGATTCTCAACCAAGACAAGACCTACAACACCATAGGGCAGATAATAAAATAACCGTTAAAATAACCATCCGGAAATAAAAACAAAAATAAAAATAAAAAAAACGGTCTGAGAACAAAAAGAAAAAAAGACGCTCTGAGAACAAAAAGAAAAAAAAAGTCGCTCTGAGAATAAAAAAAGACAGTCTGAGAATAAAAAGAAAAAAGCGTCCTCCGGGTATCCCGAAATCACCACGATACGCGGGCGCACCGGCGCTCTGAGAACAAAAAGAAAAAAAAAGTCGCTCTGAGAATAAAAAAAGACAGTCTGAGAATAAAAAGAAAAAAGCGTCCTTCGGGACTCCCGAAATCACCACGATACGCGACCGCACCGGCGCTCTGAGAATAAAAACAAAAAAAAGACGCTCTGAGAATAAAAAAAGACGGTCTGAGAATAAAAATGGAAAAGCGTCCTTCGGGGCGCTTTTTTTGTGCCAACTCCTTTCCGCAATCAAAAACTACTTTTGTTCCCCCCGCCGGACAAGTTTGATGATAAATTAATGGTTCATTATGTAGCAATTAACGGAGAATAAAAATAATAAGAAATCCTGGTCATAATTGTTTTTTGATGATAAATTAATGGTTCATTATACGGCAATTAACGGAGAATAAAATAATAAAAAATCCTGGTCATAATTGTTTTTTGATGATAAATTAATGGTTCATTATACGGCAATTAACGGAGAATAAAAATAATAAGAAATCCGGGTCGTAACTGGTTTTTGATGATAAATAAATGGTTCATTATACGGCAATTAACGGAGAAAAAAATAATGTGATCTTGAAATAAGATTTTATGTTTGATTTTCTTTTGATTTCTGAGCGTAGCGAAACAAAAAGTTTATCCCTCAACTATTTTTAGCAAAGATTTTGGTTGGATTTTCGATTGGATTTTCAACTTTCTCAAACAAATAATGTTGTCGGAATATATATATATCGAAACTCACATTAAATTAGTGGTAAATTAATGTGAATTCGATATAAGTAAAGTATTTTTCAGCAGTCAGAAACTAATTTGTTTTTTAGTGACAGCAAATACCAAACTGTCAGAGATAGTCAAACAATATCATTGTTTGTTCGCTTTGTATTTCTCTGTCTTGCGCTTCTGACCTGTTAGACGCGCAGCCACTGGGGACGCAGGCGTCCCGCCTGCGGGGTCCCCGCAAGCAACGCGCAGTGGGGTGCTCTCTGCGGGCGTTTTGGAACAAAACGAAAGGTCTTGCAATGATTTTCTCCTCGTAACTATTCCACAGATAAAAAAGAAATAGAATCAAAAAAAAATGTTATCCAATATCTTCTCTGCAATTCCATTTACTGCCTACAAAAACATTGTCGAAATAAAAATCCCCCTCCCGTTTCACCCCGAAACCAAGAGCCGGCAATCTTGGGTGATTCCGCTCCCCTTCCGCTAGCCTTGCGCTACCCTTGCGCCACCCCCACACCACCCCACACTATTCCGCTCAGAAACGGAATTTTAGCGGATTTATTTGGATAATTCAGGAAAAAGCAGTACCTTTGCAGTCGGCTAATATGTTTAGTGGCAGGTTTTAGGTTTCAATACAATGGATATTAAGGAACTGCGGGCGTTATTCGGATATCATTCCGAGATAGGTGCGATACACAAGGAACTCTCGAAAGGCGGTGAGCGGCACATTTTGTTGTGCGGCTTGCACTCCTCTGCGCGTAGCCTGTTGCTCTCGGAGATTAGCCCCGCCTCTCCTTCCCCCCGCGGGGTGAACGCCTCTTCCCCCGACGATGCGGGCGCTCCGGCGGTGCTGGCGTATATCGCCGACAACGGGGACGAGGCGCAGTACATTTACGCCGATTTAAGGCAGTTGCTTCCCGACGGTGTGTACTATTTCCCCACTGCCCACCGTCGGCGGCAGGGTATAGACGAGGCGCTGGCAATCCAGCGGACGGAGACGCTGACGAGGCTGTGTCAGTCGGAAGGCGGGTGTATCGTGGTAACCTACCCCGAAGCGTTGCTGGAGGAGACCCCCGCACCCCTTGCGCTGGCGGCGCAGACCGTCACTTTCCGCGTGGGGCAGACGGTGCAGATTAGCGACATAGGGCAGCAACTCACCGACTTGGGCTTCCGGCGGGTGGATTTCGTATACGAGCCGGGACAGTACGCCATACGCGGCGGCATAGTGGACATTTACAGTTATTCGCACGACGACCCCTACCGCTTGGACTTCTTCGGCGACGAGATAGACAGCATTCGCGAGTTCGACATTGAGAGCCAACTGTCGAAGGAGAGAGTGTCGGAGGCGCAGTGCGCGATGATGCACGCTGATATGCCCTCGGAGCAGAGCAGCCTGTTCGATTACCTGCCGGAGGACACGGTGTTTGCGAGCAACGACTTCTCAATGGTGAACTATAAACTCTCTGCTCTCAACACGCAACCGACTCCCCCGCCCCGCTTGCGGGGAGAGGACAAGGGGGCGGAGAAAACCCTCAACTCTCAACGCTCAACCCTCTTCCAACGGACGCTGGAGTTCGCGGAGAAGTCCTGTTTCCCTACCCATGTGCGGATAGCGTTCGACACTATGCCGCAGCCTGTGTTCCACAAACAGTTCGACCTCCTGACCGACGACCTTAGGCAACGCATTGAGGCGGGTTACCGTATCTATATCCTGTCGGAGCAGCAGAAGCAGACCGACCGTCTGGCGGCTATCTTTGAGTCGATAGACGGCGGAGGGGAGGGCGGACGCTCCATTTCCTTTATCCCCGTGAAAGGGGTGCTGCACGAGGGCTTTGTGGATAACGGGATGAAGATTTGCTGCTACACCGACCATCAGATATTCGAGCGTTTCCACCGCGTAACCCTCACGAGTGAGAACGCACGCCGCGGGAAAGCCATTATCACGCTGAAAGAAATCAACCAACTGCAAACGGGCGACTATGTGGTGCACTCCGACCACGGCATTGCGAAGTTCGGCGGACTGGTTACCACTACCGTGAACGGCAAACCGCAGGAGATGATTAAACTGGTGTACAAGGACGGCGACGCGGTGTTTGTCTCTATCCACAACCTCCACCGTATCAGCAAGTACAAGGGCAAAGAGGGCACCGAGCCCAACATTTCCCGGCTGGGTTCCGGCGCGTGGGAGCGACTGAAAGAGCGGACGAAGGAGCGCGTGAAAGACATAGCCCGCGACCTTATCCGCCTCTACGCCACCCGCAAGCAGCAGCAGGGATTTGCCTACACGCCCGACGGCTATATGCAACACGAGTTGGAAGCCTCGTTCCTCTACGAGGACACGCCCGACCAGGCGAAGACCACCGCCGATGTAAAACGCGACATGGAGAGCCCTATGCCGATGGACAGGCTCGTCTGCGGCGATGTGGGCTTCGGCAAAACGGAGGTGGCGATGCGCGCCGCCTTCAAGGCAGCCACTGACGGCAAGCAGGTGGCGGTGCTCGTACCGACCACGGTACTCGCCTTGCAGCACTACAACACTTTCCGCGATCGGATGAAGGACTTCCCCGTACGGATAGAATACCTGTCAAGAGCGAAGTCCGCAAAAGAGGTCAAGGAGATATTACAGGCGCTCAAAGAGGGCAAGATAGACATATTGATAGGCACGCACAAGTTGGTGGGCAAGAGCGTGAGGTGGCACGACCTGGGCTTGCTCATTATCGACGAGGAGCAGAAGTTCGGTGTGGCGGTGAAGGAGAAACTCAAAACCCTGCGCACCAATGTGGATGTACTGACCCTGACCGCCACGCCTATCCCCCGCACCTTGCAGTTCTCCCTGCTCGGAGCACGCGACTTGAGCGTGATGACCACCCCGCCGCAGAACCGCTATCCCGTGCAGACCGAACTTATCACACAGGACGACGAGGATATTATCAAAGAGGCTATCACGCTGGAGATGCAGCGAAACGGGCAGATATTCATTGTCAACAACCGCATTGAGATGTTGCCCCGCATAGAACGGAGGATTCGTAACCTCTGCCCCGAGGCGCGTATCGTAACGGCGCACGGTCAGATGCCGAGCGAGGAGATGGAGAAACGGCTGGAGGACTTTATCAACTACGAGTACGATATCCTCCTCGCCACCACCATTATTGAGTCGGGAGTGGACATTCCTAATGTGAACACGATGATTATATACTCTGCCCACCAATACGGCTTGTCCGACTTGCACCAGTTGCGCGGGCGCGTGGGACGCTCCAATCGCAAAGCGTACTGCTACTTGGTAACACCCGACCGCGAGTTGCTTACCGCCGACGCACGCCGGCGGCTGGAAGCGCTGAGCACCTTTGCAGACTTGGGAGCGGGTTTCCAACTCGCCATGCAGGACCTCGATATCCGCGGTGCGGGCAACCTGCTGGGCTCCGAGCAGTCGGGGTTCATTGCCGATTTGGGTTACGAGACCTACCAGCGCATACTCAACGAGGCGGTGGAAGAACTGCGCGAAGAAGAAGGCACCTCCCTCACGCTCCCCACGCGGGAGGAGCCGCAGACTTGGGCAAGCGACTCGCAGTTGGAGAGCGACTTGCCGCTGGGATTCCCGAACGACTATGTAGAGAACATTTCGGAGCGCATTACCCTCTACCGTGAGTTGGACGGACTGCGCAACGAGGACAGGCTGCTTGATTTCAAGAAACGGCTGATAGACCGCTTCGGACCGCTGCCCGAGCAGGCGGACGAGTTGCTCAATGTGGTGCGCCTGCGCTGGATATGCTGTCGGATGGGCATAGAGAAAGTAATGCTCAAGCAACAGCGCTTGGTGCTCTATTTTGTGCAGCACAAGGACGCCTATTGGCAGAGCGACACGTTCGGCAAGATTATCCAATTCGTGGTGAGCCGTGCGCAACGCTGCCGCTTGGTGGAGGAAACGGACAAGAAAGGACAGAAGACCGGTCGGCGATACGCCGTCATTCAGAATGTGCAGAGTGTAGCGGGAGCCATTCGCCTCCTGAGCAAGATAGAGCAAGATATTACTGCTCTCTGATTCACCGCGCTGCGCCCCCAATGCCACACCGCAACAACAAGTGGTTAGTGCTCATAGCACAAACAGTAATTAGTAAAGGCACTAACCACTGACCACTAACCACTAACCACTGACCAACTAACCAACTGACCACTAACCACTGACCACTAACCAACTAACCAACTGACCACTAACCACTAACCACTGACCACTAACCACTAACCACTGACCACTAACCACTGA
>JBJEJX010000097.1:0-19857 GCA_051878345.1 Paludibacteraceae bacterium
AATAATTCTTCTTTTTTTTGTTTTTACACCCATTTGGCAAATTATTGCACTTTTGTAAGCGCAGGAAGTAGTATTTTTGTGCCAAATTTAATGCTTAACCGTTAATCATTAATAAAAAACACTATGCGAAGATTCACTCTGTTTGCACTCTGTACATTCTCACTATGTACATTGTCTTTGTCTGCGCAAGAGGTGCAGAGATTTCCCTGGTTGGACACCTCCAAGTCGTTCCACGAGCGTGCCGTGTTGCTATGCAACGAACTGACACTCCGCGAGAAAGTGGACCAGTTGGGCAACAACGTTGCGGAGGATATCACCCGTGACACCGGCGGCGTTGCCCCCGTGGTCATACTGCCGCACTACCAGTATTGGAACGAAGCCATCCACGGCGTGGCGCGTTCGGGTGCGGCAACCTCGTTTCCCGAATCCAAAGGCATGTCCTCCACATGGGACCGCGAATTGGTGTATGAGTGTGCATCGGTAACCGCCGATGAGGCACGCCGTTACTATCTGGACACCCAAAAGGGGCTCAACTACTGGTCTCCGACCATCAACATGGCACGCGACCCGCGCTGGGGACGCGAGGAAGAGAACTACGGAGAAGACCCGTTCTTGGCCGGTGAACTGGCAGTGCCCTTCGTCCGCGGTTTCCAGGGTGCCAACTTTGACGGCACACGCTCCACCGACTACCTCAAATTAGTGGCTTGTGCGAAGCACTTTGCCGCGAACAACTACGAGGCAGGGCGCCAGTCGACCACCTCTTTCGTTTCCGAAAAGAACATGCGCGAGTACTACCTGCCGGCATTCGAGGCAACCGTGAGGGAGGCTGACGTGAAGTCGCTGATGTCGGCATACAACGCGTTCTCCATCGACCCGACGGAAGTAGATGCCAACAACAAAGGATATGCGGATGCGCACGGCGGTCTGCCTTGTTCGGGGAACAAAATGCTGCTGACCGACATCCTCCGCAACGAGTGGGGCTTCACGGGCTACGTAACCTCCGACTGCGCCGCCATCGCTTGTATCCACCGCGCCACCAAGCACCTGTATTTCGGTGCTTATACAGACGGTACTCTGGATGATGCAGTGGCTTTCAGTTCCGTGCATAATCCGTATGAGCAAGCGACAGACGAGCAGATAATGATGGAGGCGCGATCTACGGCACTCGCCATCAAAGCCGGCTGTAACACCAACTGCGAGTACAAATCCCGTTCGTCGGTCTATCAGCGTGCGGGCGTGAATGCGGTAAATCCGTCGTTCCAAGCCAATGACATGCTGCAATACGTCATCCTTACGGAAGATGATATAGACAAGGCGCTTATCCCGATATTGGAGACCCGTTTCGCGCTGGGTGAGTTTGAACCCTCCGACTGTCCGTGGAACAGCGGTGTGCCCGCCCTCGAGACCCCCGAACACCAAGCCCTCGCTCTCCGTGCGGCACAGGAGTCGATGACGCTCCTCAAGAACGAAAACAACCTTCTGCCGCTCAATACCACACAGAGCGTGGCACTCATCGGTCCGTACGCCGACGCCATCATGCTGGGCGACTATTCGGGTACGCCGACCTATACCACCACGCCGTATCAGGCATTCAAGGAGAAACTGGCGTTCGTGGAGCCCAAGAACGCCGCCCGCAGTTGCAACATCCCCGCCGTGCCGTTCGATGCCGCAGTGGTCAGCAAACGCGGCGCAGACAGCAACGACAAAGGTGCCGGCAACCTTGAGAACACCGCACCGGGCGACATTTTCCGCTACGACAACGTCTATTTCGGTACGCAGGGGTGCACGGATTTCGTTATGACCTGCGGTGCCAAAAATACAGGTGAAGGACAGGTATCCTTTATCTTGGACAGTAAAGACAACGAGCCTTTCCTGACCGTCAACAACAAGGTTACCGGCGGCTGGACGACATGGGACACGGTGCAAGCGACCATAGACCCTGCCATCGTCAACGGCACGCACACGCTGTTCGTGAAGTTCAGCGGCACTCAAAGTTACTGCGGCAACTACAAGTCGTTCGAGTTCTCCAATCCCGCGAACCCCGTGGACGAACCTATCTCCGCCCTTGAGACAGTAGGTCCGCTGTATCTCTATTCGCCTACCGCCAGCGTGAATGACATCTATACGGACGAGCAGATAGCGCGTGCCGTAGCGGTGGCAGAGCGTGCGGACATCGTTATCTTCCTCACGGGCACCAATTACGAGAAACCCGCCGACCATGCCACGGGTACCGAGGGGCACGACCGCTGGTCGCTCACCCTGCCCGGCAACCAAGAAGCGATGCTGAAAGCCCTGAGGCGTGCCAACCCCAACACCGTGCTGCTGCTCGAATCCGGATCATCGCTGGACATCCGCTGGGCAAAAGACAGCGTGCCCGCCATCATGGAAGCATGGTACGGCGGTCAGGCGCAGGGACAGGCTATCTGCGACGCCATCTACGGAGACATCAACCCGGGCGGCAAACTGACATCCACATGGTACAACAGCGTGGATGAACTGCCCGGTCGCGCCGATGAAGAGGCGGAGGCCGTTCCGTTCAAACGCAATCAGAACGGCATGATGTTCTACGACATAGACACATGGGGCTACACCTATATGTATTACGGCAAGGCCAAACATCAACGCCAGGCGGCGGAACCGTTGTATCCGTTCGGCTACGGTCTGAGTTACACCACCTTTGCCTACAATGACCTCCAAGCACCTGCTTCCGTGGCAGCCGACGGTACGATTCAGGTAACGGCAACCATCACCAATACCGGCAGCCGTGACGGTGCAGAAGTGGTACAACTCTACGCCAACTGGAACGGCGCGGGGGAGAACGGCAAGAAGAATCGCAAACTCATCGGTTTTGAGCGTGTGGAAGTGGCAGCAGGCGAGACGGAGACCGTTACCTTCCCCGTGAAATACGAGCAGTTCAGTTATTTCAACGAGAGCACGCACCGCTACGAAGTGGAGGAAGCCACCGTTACCCTCGAACTGGCAGCGTCGTCCGCCGACATCCGCCAGACCGCGACCATAGTTACCGCCGCCGGTGTTGCCAAAGAGACCTATATCAGCAACCCGCCGTCGGAGTTTGAGACCGTGGAGACCAAAGACCAACTGAAAGAGACCGACCATATCTATACGGTTCTGGGTGCGTACATAGGCAAAGCCGATATCTTCGACACCCTCCCCTCCGGCATCTATGTCCTCAACGGAGTAAAGTATTTCAAGAAGTAATCGTGCCCTTGCGGGGCTAAAACGAATACGGAAAACCGACAAGAGGCTGCCTAACTTTGTCAGGCAGCCTCTTTTGGGTTCTCGAAATGGCGGAGCGTTCGTACAAAAGTCCTTCGTTTTGGGACAAACAGATTGAGTATGCAATGCTTTCACCATCAAGGCTTCCGCCTTGCCCGCAGGCGGGACGCCTGCGTCCCCAGTAAGACCCTCTCTAAATCTCCCTTTTCGGGGTAGTCCGAACAGGGAGATTTTTTGCGGGCGTTCCAAAACGCTTGCTGCGGGAAGAGGCGAATCTTAATAATCGTACATTTTTTTTTGGCGGACCCACCCCGTCCCTCCCTACAAAGGGAGGGGGATAGACCCGCGATAGACCTGCGGGTGACGGGACCCACCCCGTCCCTCCCTACAAAGGGAGGGGGATAGACCTGCGGGTGACGGGACCCACCCCGTCCCTCCCTACAAAGGGAGGGGGAAAGCGCCGCAAACGATATATCGCGGCGGCGAACGAACACACGAACGACCCGCGATAATGTTCCGATAGACCTGCGACCGACCTGCGACCGACCTGCGACCGACCTGCGACCGACCCGCGACCGACCTGCGACCGACCTGCGATAGACCCGCGACCGACCCGCGACCGACCCGCGACAAATACGCGAAAAGGTGGCGGCGAGGAAATCTTAAAAATCGGACTGTTTTGGGTGAGAACCCGCAGTGGCGGGGCGGTGTGTATGGGGTAGGGACTTGACAGTATGACGGCACTTTCCTAACAAATAAATATACACGCGTGCGCGCGAGTGAGTTTATAGAAACCACCGTTAAAAACCACCGTTAGAAACCACCGTTAGAAACCACCGTTAGAAACCACCGTTAGAAACCATCGTTAGAAACCATCGTTAGAAACCATCGTTAGAAACCACCGATAGAAACCTCCGATAGAAACCTCCGATAGAAACCTCCGATAGAAACCACCGTTAGAAACCACCGTTAGAAACCATCGTTAGAAACCATCGTTAGAAACCATCGTTAGAAACCATCGCTGTGCCGTCGTCGTTGCAGAGGCAGGGCTTTGCGCCGAGCGATGCGAGTTATGCCGCTGTGCCGTCGTCGTCGCAGAGGCAGGGCTTTGCGCCGAGCGATACGAGTTATGCCATTATGCCGCTGTGCCGTCGTCGTTGCAGAGGCAGGGCTTTGCGCCGAGCGATGCGAGTTATGCCGCTGTGCCGTTATGCCGCTATGCTGCTGTGCCATTATGCCGCTGTGCCATTTTGCCGTTGTGCCGTTGTGCCATTATGCCATTATGACGGTATGTTTCCCGTTATCTTTGGCTTCGCCCGTCGGGGTGGGGAGAGTATTGCTTTTTTTTGGGTGTAAAAACCGCCCGTTGGTCTGTATTTACAACCTTTTGGTGAATTATTCCACCCGTATACGCGTTAATAGTGCTATCTTTGCAGCGCAATTAAGAATTGCAAACCGTACTTGGCAAAATCAACAAACAAAAATACTAACACAATGAAAAACATTTGTACAAAAATTCTTGCCGTAACGGCAATGAGTGTGATGAGTGTTGCCATAATGGCAAGTACCGCTATCCCTATGACCGTGGAAACTTATCTGACTACCAGTGATGCCACAACAACGGGAACCATCAACAACAATGATGGCGGTAACTTAGGCAGCATTCAAAATGGGGCTACAGCCACTTTCACGCTGACGAACGAGTCCGAACAAGAGATGGTACTCTGCTTTTTAACGGGTAGCAATAGTACAAACAACCCGACAGTGACGGTAACGCTGAATGACGGCAGTAGTGATGTCTTCACAAGCGGTGCCGTAGCCATTGAGAATACCGGAAATTGGACACCCGCCATAAAACATGTGTTTGAGTTGGGTACCGTGCCGGCAGGAACCTTTTCGTTGCAGTTCTCTTTTGCCAGTACAGGCAGTTATGTCTGCAACTTAGGCAGCATCGGTGTATATGAGAAATCGGCTTTTATCAAGAGTCTGGATGAAATGCCCGGAGATATTACGCTGAGCAAGGGAACATACACAAAAGCACAATTACAGTCTGCCGGCAATGTGGGGTATATGAGTAATGGCGCAAGCGTGTATTATCCTTCGTTGTACGTTCCTTATAGCGGAACGGCTACGCTGAATATAGGTATGGTGCACTATGGGGACGGCACCTTGACCGTGCAGGTAGCAGACCTTTGCTCCGGTAAAACAGAGTTGACGAAGGAAATTGCCATTACCAGTGGTGTTTGTCAAGGTCTGGATAATGCCACTTCTTTTGAATTGGGAAATATAACAGCCGGATACAGATCCATAAAAATGACGGTTTCCACTACCGCCAATTATCTCTGCAACTACAAGGCACTGAGTCTCAGTCTTGACGGTGCGCGGGCAGCCATAACGGACGCAACGATTGAAGAACAGACCACTGCAGCCGGTACTGCGACCGACTGGCAATGCTACTTGCCCTACAACTTTGCAGCAGGAAGCGTAACCATTGGCTTGAGCGTGGAAAACGGTACGGTAACGGCTACCGCGCAGAATGACGAGGGGACTGCGGTTACAGTGGACCAAGACGGCAATAACTTTACGATTCTCACGCCGGATCATAGCAAATATACGGATGTTACTTTCACTTTGACTCCCGATGACGGTTTCACCGCTCCGAAATCCACCTACACCTATCGAGTATGTCGTATAGGGGAAATTTCGTTGATCGGCGTAACGGTGGATGGTGCAGCGGTGGATGTATTGACGGATATTAACAACAGCGAGACCGGTTATAGCGCAACCGTTACAAGTTGCTATACTTCGGTACCAACGGTAGCGGCGGTACAGATTGACGAAACAGACGCGGCAGTCGGAGATCCGGTAGTAAACGGCAATACCTACACTTATACCATCCACGGTTCCATAGGGAGCGGCGCGATTACACGCGACTACACACTTATACTGAACAATGTACACATTTACGCTCCTACCGGTGAGGAAGAGGCTGTGGACCTCAAGCAAAACGGAGGTACGCGCACGGACGGCGTGTGGACAAATGGCGTTTATACCCTTTCCACAACGAGTCTGGACGGATACAGCGAGTACTTCAAGATGAACGGCAACGATTATACTATTTCCTTGCCGGCAGACGTGCAGGTTACTCAGTTGATTTTCAAGGAGTGCTCCAATAACTATTCCGGCAACGATGCCCGTCTGCAATCGGTTACATCTACCGGCGCAACGGTGTATCTACCGGTAGAGAATAAGTTTTATCATTCAACGGAAGGAAGCAAGTACGACCTTATAGTGAACATAGAAGGTCATACGGCAGGCACCGACATCTGTTTCAATCTGCCAAAGAAGGGTCAACCAATGTGTTGGATTCAACTCACTACCCTCAAAGTGGCTCCAAAGACAGCGCCGGTGAAAACCGCTGAGAGCGTAACCATCGATGACAACCACGCCGTAGTAGCCGTAACCTTCGACCGCGAAATCGTGAACGAAGTGTCCGCTTCCATCGCCGACAAGACCGTCACGGCTCAAGGCGGTTCGAGCACGCTCTATTTCCCGATATGGGATCTCGAATACGCGAGCAACAACATGCTGACCATTGCTGCCGGCGCAGTCAAAGACGCATACGATAACACAACTGATGCGGCTATCGAAGTGGCAGTGAACATCCCTGCCAAAGAAGCGGTTGTTCCCGCCGAGTATGACTATGTAGTAAGCACTACCGAAGAGTTTTTGGCGGCTATCGAAGCCATCCGCCCAACGAATGAGAACGACGTGAATGCAGCCCGCAAGATCATCTTCCTCAAGAACGGGGAGTATGATTTGGGCAGCACCGGTGAAACAACCGTGCTTTGGGTGCGTGCACACAATCTCTCGCTCATCGGTGAGAGCCGTGACGGTGTGATTATTCATGGCTACAGTTACGGAATCAGCAATCCCGTATTGAACCTGCGTAATTGGCAAGGCTACTACCTGCAAGACCTCACGGTGCGCAATGATTTCGACTATGGTACCGGCGAGTTCGAAGGCGTGGCAGTAGCCGTCTATGGCGGCGACAAGACCATTATGAAGAACGTGCGTCTGCTGTCCAACCAAGATACACAGGTAACCGGTGACCGTGCGTACATGGAGGATTGCGCCATCCACGGTACGGTGGATTTCATCTGCGGCGGCGGAGACAACTTCTACTACCATACCGACCTCGTGCTGGAGAACCGCAGCGGCAACGTGATAGCGGCTCCCTCCACCAGCGCGGCATCCAAGTGGGGATATGTTTTTGACCATTGCACCATCAAGGCAGCCGATGATGCCACGGCTGTAACCGCCGGCAGTTATAGCCTCGGCCGTCCGTGGCAGAACGAACCGCGCATAGCATTCCTGCATACCACGATGGAGGTGGTTTGCTCCGCTGCCGGTTGGGCAGGAATGAGCGAGATCCTCCCGACGCATTTCTATGAGTACGGATCCGTAGATAGCGAAGGCAATAAAGTAGATGAAAGCGGTCGTCAGAACTCTTCGACTTCCGAAAATAAGTATGATCCGATTCTGACGGCTGACAGTGCCGCACACTTCACGGCACGCAACGTCCTCGGCGGAACCGACGCATGGGATGCGGCATCCAAAGCAGCGCAGGTGAGCGCACCGGCTGTGGCATTGAACCAGACCACACTCTCTTGGGAGGCAGTAGATGATGCGCTGTTGTATGTGGTATTCAAAGACGGTGAGTATGTGGCAAATATCACCACTACATCCTATAGCCTCGGCGCGTCCGGCAACTACACTGTCAAAGCCGCCAACCGCTTCGGTGGTCTCGGCGCCGCATCCAACACGGTAACATACAAAGCCACGGCAACCGGCTGCGAATCCGCTACGGGCGACACGGTGCCGACCGTTCGCAAAGTATTCCGCGACGGACAACTGATTATCGTTCGCGACGGCAAGGAATACAATGCCCTCGGCGGATTGGTAAAATAAGGTGATAATGACTAACGGGTGCGGTTCGAGAGACCGCACCCCCATGAGTTTTTGATATCCAATTATTCCATTACATTATTTATTTATTCTGTGAAGCAATATGCGTAAATTTTTCTTGATGGCGCTTTGTGCGCTGGTAACAACAAGTGTGTGGAGCAGCACGGTAGATGACCTTGTGCCCATCTCCAAAAACTGGACATTCATTGCCGATGACTACACTGCGAACGGCACTGTCGGGTTGGACAAAAACACCTTATATGCAGGCGGCAAGATTTTCACGCCCACCGGAAACTCGTATGCAAACAATAAAGGTAGTTCCACCTTTGGCGGAGGGACGCATCTCAATAGCCTGCGCCTGAAACTCTTTCAGGATGTATTGGTTTTCAAGGTTGCAGCGCCTTGCACGGTGGTATTCTACACCCAGTCAGTCGCCGATCGTGGTATATATCTGAGCAAAGAGGCATTAACGAGTGCTCCAACGGAGTATTGGAAAAAGCAAACGGCCGCTACCACCTCATGGGAAGTGGAGTTGGATGAAGCGGGTACATACTATATGTACAACTACGGCGGCGATTTATATATCGCAGGTTTTGAGGTGAAGTTTCCTCTCGTAGATCGCTCCTTCGTGGATTTTAAGATAGATTTTCGTCAAGACCCTTATACCGTGTTGGAGCCTGCTACGGGACTGCCTAAGGGAGTGGAACTGAGTAACATCACATTCAAAGACACTCAGCATGGCATACAGAGCGGTACCATCAAGGTGCCGGTGGACGGAGCGGTTAAGTTCACCATCGGAGCGTGTCAGTTCGGGAACCATACCGTAACCGTCAATAAGAACGGAGAACCTCTCACCACGATAGATCTCATCCACAGCGGTGGTTGTGACGGCAGTACTTCCTTCGACCGGTATGTTACTTGGACATACAATGTGGAGGCGGTTACCGATACGCTTGAGTTCGTGCTCAACGGATATATGCCCTATTTCTTTGCCCAAGCATGCGACTATGTGGATTCGGTGGTTGTCCGTTACTACGACACGGACGGGACAACGCTTCTCAAAAGCGAAACGGTAGCCGGCGGCAGCCGCCTTGTGTATCAACTCGGAGCCGCCGATGTGACGGTAGGCGAAGGACAGGCCTTCCGCGGATGGTTTGACCAAGCCGGCGAGGACGGACTCAAAGTGGCAGAAAACATGCCCGTGGAGGCAGACCTCGACCTCTTTGCCAAAGCCACGGACATCGAAGTGGCGGCGACAGGCAACCATTTCTACTATGACCTGTCGAAGAAATCTTTTTATCAAGAAGACCATGAGTTGATTAGCATGACCAACGGCCGTTACTATAACACCCACGGATGGTTTTTTAGTGCCAACGGCACTATCTCCGTTAAGGTGGCAGGCAATGCCATAGTCAGCATCTTGCGCTGCGCATACACAAGCGGCGGAACCATCACCTGCACAGACGGAGATGGACAACAAGTAGGCGAGGCGATGGACACGAAGGGTGCCACTGACGGGGAGAACGCCTCGTTCCGCTACACCGGTCAGGCTACCACACTGACCTTCACACTCAGCAACGGCGGGTATATTCACGGCGTGAAAGTGTACAATGTAGAGAATGTGCCGTTGAAGAACGATGCGGGCTACTATGTGATGACCGCGAATGACGGAGCAGGACTCCTATTGATGTTAGAGACGATGGACAATGGCGACATGATATTCCTGCCGGACGGCACTTACGACCTCGGTACCGCCATCCAGACGAATATCAGCAAGTCCGTCAGCCTTATCGGACAGTCTATGGATGGTGTGCTTATCGTTAACCATCCTTCGAGCCAAGGCATGGGAAAGACGGAGACCATCAACCTGATAGCCGACAATATCTATGTGCAGGACCTTGCCATCCGTTGCGACGTTTCTTATGAAGGGAGCACTGACTCAGGTGTAGGTATCGCATTGCAGATACGCGGCGACAAGAGTATTCTCAAGCATGTGGACCTGCAAGGCAACCAAGACACCTATCTCTCCAACGGTTCCGCGACCCAGCGCGGTTGGTTCGAGGACGGCCGCATCGAGGGAACGGTGGATTATATATGCGGTGGAGGCAACATGTGGTTTGAGAACACCCTGCTCTATAACAACAACCGCCAGTACGGCGACGTGATTACCGCTCCTGCCACCGTTGCGGAGACGGAGTATGGCTATGTGTTCAACAACTGCACCGTGGACGGAGCCGCCGGACAGGCAGGCATCTGGAACTTCGGGCGCGGCTGGAAATACTCGCCCGCAGCGACATGGCTCCATACAACCTGCAAGATTGCTCCGTCCGCCAAGGGCTACACCACCATGAGTAGCGATTTGGTGATGCGTTTCCACGAGTATGACACCCATATGGAAGACGGCACAGCGATTACCGGACACTCGCTGGACGGACTGGGATATTCCGACACTTCCGATGCCATCTATTTGTCGGAAGAGGACAAATATACCTACGCCAATGTAATCCTCGGAGAGGACGAATGGGACGCTGCCGCCATAGCCGCACAAGTAACGGCTAACCCCGCTGCGCTTGATGCAGATGCCGCTTACCTCGTAGAGGACGAGGGCGCGTTCGTGGCTATCGTCAAGGGGTCGGAACTGTCTGCGTATGCAGGCAAGACCATTCGCCAAGCCAACACCCGCGGAGGTTTTGGTCCCGCAGTGTCTTATCCCCGAGTGGTAACGGCTATCGACCCGACAAGTGCGCTTGTAGAGGACGGACGCGGAGAAACGACAAAGATTCTTCGCGACGGACAACTGATTATCGTTCGCGACGGCAAGGAATACAATGCCCTCGGCGGATTGGTAAAATAGGGTGATAATGACTAACGGGTGCGGTTCGAGAGACCGCACCCCCATGAGTTGCAGATATTTATTTATTGATTAATTTTCATTGAAGCAATATGCGTAAAATCTTTATAACTGCGCTTTGTGCGCTGGTGAGTGCATGTCTGTGGGCTGCAGATGTTGCCATTCCCACACCGGCAGGCACGCCCATCGATTGGACGAATGCGGTGTTGAGTAGTTGCAATTTGGAGAACGGCGGAGCCAACATCGGTTCTACACGCAACGGTTCAACGGCAGTGTTTACCTTGCAGAACGAGACCGCACAGAGTTATCTGCTGACATTCCTTTCGGGCTGCAAGAGCCTGACCGCCGTGGTCAGTTTTACGATTACGGACGGAGCGGAATATACCGTAACGAAGCAGTTCGACTGCTCGAACACGGGTGCCTGGACTCCGTCGGAGGTGCACAATGCCATCTTTGAAGACGTGCCGACAGGTACACTGACGATGACATTCAAGGTAGAGAGCACGACGGGCAGTTATGCCGGTAACTACGGCGGGTTGAGTTTGGCATCAATGGCTGACTTCGGCAAAGTGCCGGGTGGTATAGACCTGACCTCCGGAGTATATAGCAACTGCCAAACGGAGTCGGCGGGTAACGTCGGGTTTATACGCAATGATGCTTCGGCAACATACAATATCCAAGTAACGAAAGCAGGTGCGTATAACCTCTCATGGGACGTAACGCGCTATAACGGCACGACGGTGGACGTGGAGGTGTATGACTTCGCGACGGGTGCCGTGGAGTTGAGCGAGAGTCTGACCATTCCGGAGGTGACGAACTACGAGAATGACTTGCAGGCTTTGGGCGACTTGACCTTGGGTGCGAAGCGTCTGACGCTCACTTTCCACTGCGAGAGCGGTTATGTATGCAACTACAAGAATCTGGCGCTGCGCTACGCGGGTGCAGATATCAATTACTATACTTTCAGTTACAATGTAACAGGTGGTCCGAGTACATTGGTCAGCATGACCGCCGCTCCCGCCGCCGTTTCGGATGGTCGTTATGAAGAGGGTACGCTGATAACCTTGACGGCAGCGGACAACACGCTGTTCATGTTCCAACACTGGGCGGACGGCAGCGCGACGAACCCACGCAGTTACCGTCTGACGGAGAGCCTGACGGAGACCGCCACCTACGAGATTCTGAACGGGTATCTCGCCGGTTGGGATTTCTCGAAAGGATACGGTTCCGCCGCCGACTATGCGGAGCGTGAGGAGAACGAGAGCGCCAGTCTGTATCTGCTCAATCCCGATGGTACAAAAGCCGGTAAGACCTATTGGAACCAAGGTGGTAGCGCGCGTATATGGGTGGCGGGCGAGTATGACTACTGCGCGCGCCTGAATGCGCAGAATTACAAGGACATATCGCTGCAATCAAAGTTGAGTTTCAGTTATAATGTCTGGCCGACCACGCAGTTACAATACTCGTTGGACGGCACGAACTGGACGAATGTGGAAGGAGCGAGCCTGACCTTCACGGCAGATGACCGCAACAAGTGGTTGGATTTCAATGCGACGCTTCCCGCCGCTTGTAACCACGCGGAGACGCTGTACCTGCGCTGGGCATCGGTTCGCCCGATGAACGGCGAAGAGTACGACACCGGTGTGCTGGTGGGCAGCGAATCGGAAAACCGCGCGCTGCAGATTAAGGACATCTTTGTATTGGGTTACAACGAGGTGTTCAATGATACGGACGCCCCGACGGTTATCCTTGCAACGCCGAACGAGGGTGCGCAACACGCGAAACGCGAAGGTTCCATCACCCTGTTGTTTGACAAGAACGTGCAGTTGACGGGTTCCGCCACGCTGAACGGTCAGGCGCTGCAAGGCACGGTACTCGGTTCGCGCGTAACATTCGATTACAGCGGTTTGAATAGCAACACGGATTATACCTTCACCTTACCGGCAGGAAGCATCAGCAATGAGAACAACGTGGCGAACGAAGAACCGATTACGCTGAACTTCAAGACCGTAGTGCGTAACACCGTGGCAGAGAAACATGCGTTTGACTTCGTGATCGGCGTGGATGGAACGGCGGATGAAGCCTTTGCGGCAGCCAACGCATCGGAGGCGGAGCGGTTCTATATCTTCGTCCCCGATGGTTCATGGGAACTGAACGGCAACGCCACCGACCCGGGCAAGAAGACGAATGTGAGCAAGACCGTCAGCATCATAGGTCAGACCCGCGACGGCGCAGTGCTGTGGAATGATGATGAGAGCGAATACGGTTTTGGTATAAGTTCAACCTCGACGCTCAACCTGCAAGGACAGTACAGTTATGTACAAGACCTGACGATTAAGAACTGGCGTGGTCAAGGGGACACGCAAAAAGGTGTGGCGGTGGCGCTCTCGGAGAAGGGTTACAACATTTACAAGAACGTACATATCTGGGGCAACCAAGACACATACGTTACCGGCGGAACGAACTACTGGGAAGGCGGCCGTATCAGCGGTAGCGTCGATTACATATGCGGCGCCGGTAACTTGTGGTTCGAAGGCACGGAGTTGCTCAATACGCGTTCGGGAAGTGTTATCACCGCACCGCGGACGGGCACCGCAGAGCAGTGGGGCTATGTGTTCAATAACTGTTCGGTGGGTTCGTACTACGATGCCGAGACCGCGACAGCCGGCAAGAACAGTGTGTGCGAGAACGGCGGTTATACCTTCGGTCGTCCGTGGGGCGATGCCGCGAAAGCGACCTATCTGGGTACGCTGTGCAGCGTGCTGCCCGCCGATGCAGGTTGGCAGGCAATGAGCACGGGGGTTGCATTCCGCTTCAAAGAGTTCGGCAGTATGTCGAAGAGCGGTCGTCGTCTGGACCTGAGCGGTCGCAGCCTCGCCGGCATCGACCAGACGAGTCCCGACTGCGACACGGAGCCGGTGCTCTCACAGAGCGAAGCAGCGGCTTATACCCTTGATGCCGTGATGGGCAACGACTTTATCCCCACCCGATATACGGAGCAATGCGATGCACCGGTTGTAACGCTCAACGGTCGTCAACTGACATGGACGGATGACCCGTACGCTCTGTGTTACATTGTGTTCAGGGGCGGTGTGTTCGTGGCGTGCGTAACGACAAATTCATATACGGCAGCCGAAGACGGTCTCTACACCGTGTGCGCCGCCAACGAGATGGGCGGTCTGAGTCCGCTTTCCAATGCGGTGCGTGTCAGCACCAAGACCAAAGCGAAAGTGCACGGACTCGGCGACTCGACGGCTACCGACCATGCAGAGACGGGTACGATGCGCGGATGGGTGCAGATGCTCCAGCAGTTCTTCGACCCCGATAAAGTGCAAGTGGTCAACCATGCCAAGTCCGGTCAGTCAACCAAGTCCTTCTATGATGGTATTTGGGATAAGGGTGGCCGTAACAAAGTGGAAGCCGGCGATTTCGTGCTCATCAGTTTTGCGCACAACGACGAGCAGAACGGTACGATTGACGGCGATACCTTGCAGGCGTATTACCTCAGCCTCGGAACCGAAGAAGGTGACGCATTGGCCGCTTCTATCTCCACGCGCGGCACAGACCCGATGGGTAGTTACAAATACTACTTGCGCAAATATATCGAAGAGGTGAAGGCGGCGGGGGCGTATCCCGTCATGGTGAGCCCGATTTGCCGCAGTCAGTGGACGGACGGCAAGGTGCGTGCGACGGCGCGGCATAACCTCTACCAGAACTACGATGCCATCGAGAACGGTGTGCTTCAGAAAGGTCTGAGTATGTCCGTCGATAATCACACCAAAGACTATGTCTATCAGTCGTTGCAAGTGGCAAACGAGTACGAAGGTATTCCGTTTATCGACCTCACGACAGCCACCGAAGAACTCTTCAACCATTACGGTCAGGAGTTCACCGGCAGTCGTCTGCTCTGCGGAACGGATGGCACGCACCTCGGTCTGACAGGTGCCACGCTGACCGCCCGTGCGTTCGCGAGACTGGTGAAGGCACAGGCGCAGACGGAACCCGACAGCAAGAAACGCGCGGTGCTGCAAGAACTCGCTCTGGCGCTTATCGAGCAAGACCTCGTGATGTCTTTCTCGCCGGTAAGCGGTGATTTCGGTCAGTGCTATGTAGGTCAAACGGCACAACGGACCTATTCGGCTTCGTGCTTCGGATTGGAGAATGCAACGGGTGAGGTGAAAATTACGGCAACGGGCGGCTACGAAGTGTCCGTTGATGGCGGTGCGACCTGGGGCAGTGCCGTAGATACCACTTTCGATGCCAATACCCTCATCCAGAATATGTATATCCGCGTAACACCCGTAGCGGCAGGCACGGTAAGCGGCGAGTTAACGGTAACCGCAGACGGCATCGTCGGCGCACTCGCTTTGACCGCGGAGGCTTTCTCGATAGCCAACGGACCGGAAGTGCTCGTGCTCTATCCGCTCGATGATGATACGGCTACGCCAACCGTACAAGGCGACGTGGCGGCAGCACCGGAACTGCTCGTCGGAATAAAATACGACCGTCTTCATACGATGGAGAACTGGCCGGAAGGCAGTGGTATTCAATCGGGCGAGAGCGGACGAAAATATACGACGGACTCGCAGTGGCCGGTTGGGGAAGAAGATGAGAACCCTGCGCGCTATATGCAGTGGAGCCTGACGGTCAATGAAGATGCTTTCCCCATCGACATTGATGAGATAAGCCTCTATATGTCGGGTGCGCACACCTGGGATATGAGTGCGAAGGTCTATTACAGCAAGAATGACCCTACCTTCTCCAACGAAGCGGTTAATATCGTTTGGTCGAAGAGCATCAGTACCACCATTCCGGAATTCGTACAAGCCAAACCGGTGATGAGGCTGGTTGCGGGTGATGTACTGTATGTGCGTCTTTATCCCTACGTGCCTCTCAACGAGGCTGCCACGCGTCCGAGTATCGTACTCCGCAACGTGAAGATACACGGTTATTCACATACCGGCAATGATCCGTCGAGTGTAGAGTCCGTAACCGGCGACCGCTCGCCGCTCACCGTTACCAAAGTGCTCCGCAACGGACAAATCTTTATCATTTGCGACGGCAAAGAGTACAATATACTTGGCATGGAAACAAAATAATTTATGGATTGTTTTTGGCATTTTCGGACTAAAAAAATACCTGTTGACCCCATGAAAAAGAGATTATTGTTAGCCGTATTGATAATTTTCAATTTTCAATTTTCCATTTTCCGTTTGTCGGCTGCAGAGGTAAAACCTCTGGAGCAGCAGAAATGGGGGCACGTGTGCCAGGGTCGCATGCCCGAAGAGTGGTATGCATCGGATAAAGCCCGCCAGATAGCCGAGGTAGTGATGGCTATTCAGAAAACCAACGGCGGTTGGATGAAGAATGACCAGATGCACAAGTTGACCGAGGAGCAGATGCTGGATCTCATGCGCAAGAAAAAAGACCACTCGTGCCTCGACAACTACGCTACTACCCAAGAGATGCGTTTCCTCGCCCATGTGTACTACTACCACAAGGATGAACGCTACCGCCAGTCGTTCCTTCGGGCGTTGGAGATGATTCTCGCCTGCCAGAAAGGTTGCGGCGGCTGGTCGCAATACTGGCCGCTGACGGGGAAGGGCAGTTATCAGGACTATATCACCTTCAACGATGACCTCATGACCAACGTCATGCTCATCCTCCGTGATGTCTATGAGAACAAGGGACACTTCCAAGACCTCGCCGACGAAGCCACACGCGAACGGTGCCGCGTGGCTTTCGACCGCGGACTCGACTGTATCATCCGTTGTCAGATAGATGACGAAGGGGTCAAGTCCGTTTGGTGTGCCCAGCACGACACGGTGGCTCCCTATCTGCCTACCGAAGGGCGTCCGCACGAGTTGCCCGCATTCTGCTGCGCCGAATCGGCGGCATTGTTGGAGTTCCTGATGTCGGTGGAGAACCCTTCGCCCGAATTGCAGAAATGTATCAGCGACGCCTGCGCGTGGCTCGATGCGCATAAACTCGAAAACAAAGCCCTTGAGAAATGTGTCAATGCGAACGGTGAAGACGACCGTTGCGTAGTGGACCAACCCGGCAACGCCCTCTGGGGACGCTTTGTGCAACTCGGAGGCAAGACGGCCAAGAAAACCCAGAAACTCCTTATAAAACATCTGGAAGCACGCAACAAAACCCGCAAAGTGGTTTATAAAGGACGCGAATACAAATACATGGAGGCGGACAACGCACGCGAGTCTTATGACCCTTCGCGTGCCTACCAGCCCGTTTACGGTATTTACAAAGACACGCTCCAGAACCTCTATTACCGCTATTTGTACAACTATGAGGATACCCCGCCCGTCATCGACTGGCAGGGTGTGCCGCAACGCACCTCTCTCATGGCTGCCAACCGCTTCAAATACCAGTTCCTCGGCAACTGGTGTTGGGAAGTTATCTACGGCGAGTATCCCGTATGGAAAGAACTGACGGACGGCGCGGCGGAGGCTGCCGCCAAAGGTTGGACGCAGATCACCGTAACCAAAGAAATGCTCTCCAATACCAAAGGCAAAGACTACGGCAACGCCCGTTTGGGAACCATCAAACTGACGCCCTGCGAACACGCCGTAGCCCTTCCCGAAGGCAAACAGGCGGTGCGCGTCGTGGTACACGGCTTCTCGAACAGCGAACAGGCATCGGTATTGAGCGCCGTCAACGGAAACCCCGTCCGTTATGAGTTTCCCGGCAAGAATTATAATCCCGTTTATACGACACATGTGATAGAGTTCGATGAACCGGCCGATGGTCTTTCGTTGACTTTCAGCGAAGCACAGTGTTGTGTTGTAATCCATATTTACTGCAAATGAAAAGATTATTATTCATATCCTTAGTCATTCAGTTGCTCATCGCCCCATCGGTCGCCGCCGGCGTGAGAGACTTGTCGTGGGCGGCCGTATGCGGCGGTCAGATGCCCGCCGAGTGGTACGGCTCCGCCGAAGCCCAAGGCATAGCGGATACGGTTATCGCCGTGCAGAAAACCAACGGCGGATGGATGAAAAACGACCAACTGCACATGCTATCGAGCGATGACTACAAGCGCCTCATCAGCGAGAAGAACGGTCGTTCGTGTCTGGACAACGTTGCCACCACGCAAGAGATGCGTTTCCTCGCACGCGTGTGGAAAGCGACGAACAAAGAACACTATCGTCAGGCCTTCCTGCGCGGATTGCAGATGATTTTTACCGCGCAGAAGACTTGCGGCGGTTGGTCGCAATACCTGCCGCTGAGTAACGACAACGGTTATCAGGACTACATCACCTTCAACGATGACCTCATGACCAATGTCATGAAGTTGCTGCGCGACATTTATTCGAACCAGGGCAACTTCCAGAACATCACCGATGCCGCCACACGCACGCAATGTGAAAGCGCCTTCAACCGCGGACTGCAATGTATCCTCGATTGCCAAGTCAACATAGACGGCACCTATGCGGGGTGGTGTGCGCAGCACGACACGGTGGCACCCTATCTGCCTACCGAGGGTCGTCCGCACGAACTGCCATCCATTTCCGGATACGAGTCCGCCAACCTGCTTTCTTTCCTCATGACGATAGACAACCCTTCCGAGGAACTGAAAGCGCGTATCACCGCTGCCGTCAACTGGCTCGAAGCACATAAGATAGCCGACCACGCCGTGGTGGACTACACCAACGCCCAAGGCGAACCCGACCGAAAGATTATCGAGGAGAAAGGTACCCACCTCTGGGGACGCTTCATCCAGATAGGCGGTAACACCGGCACGCAGGTCTATGACAAGTTGTTCAACAAACTCAAGGATCGGGGCAAGAAACGCTCCTATACTTACAAGGGCGTTACCTATACCTATACGGAAGAGGAGTTGGCGCGCGCCAACTATGACGCCTCCAAGGCGTACTGCCCTATCTACGCCATCTACAAGGACACCATCCAGCACATGTATTATCGTTTCCTCTACAACTACGAGGATACGCCTATCGCCTTCGACAGCAAAGGATGTCCTTACTACACCTCTCTTCTGCCCACCAACCGCGCCAATTACCAGTATATCGGCTCATGGTGCCAGCGCGTCATAGAAACGGAGTACCCTGCTTGGCTGGCAAAATTCAGTATGCACGAAGACGGTATCTATACCCTTTCGTCAGAAACTTGTGTCTCGGCGAGCGAGGACTTGACTTTCACTTTCAATAACGCCTTCTTCATCACCAATGAGAGCGGTGCAGGCTATTCGCCCGCAAAGCAGAACACCATCCGTTATTCCGCGGATGTGCTCTATACCATTCACATCCCTGCCGACCTCCAAGTAACACAGGCGGAGATACGGGGATACTGCAATAGTTTTGATACGGATGCGAACCTGCACATGTGGAATAACGTAACCTATACCGATGATCAATACGGATTCCCGCATCGGGACGAAGGCGATGACCAGTGGATAACCTATTATTTTGACCACTCCGCCGCACCGGTCGTGAGTGCACTGTCCTTCCTGTTCACCGGCAGTCAGACCAGCGTCGCCATCAAACTGACCTGCGTCCGGCGGGGGCAAGCCATAGAGAATGTATCATCCGCCTATGGCGGGTGTCGCAAACTCCTCCGCAACGAACAAATAGTGATTCTCTGCAACGGACACGAATATACGATAAGCGGTCAGATGATAAAATGAATAAACAATTCAAAAATGTATAAATAATAAATGTTATGAAAAAGATTCTTACACTCTTATCCGCTGCCCTGCTGAGCGCAGGATTGTGGGCAGACCAAGTGGTTATTGCTTGGAACTTAGGCGAGAATGGCACTGCGCC
>JBJEJX010000098.1:0-4224 GCA_051878345.1 Paludibacteraceae bacterium
TTGTAGATTTTCACCGTAGCCACCATGCCCTTCGCTACCCTGTCGCCGGCTGCCAAGCCGTAGTTGTTTTGGTAGATAAGGCACGAAGCCGTAGCGTCCTTGATGTAGTAGCAACGGGTGTCCGCCGCGGGCGCATAGGTTACTTCAAAGTCTTTCAGCACAACGGTGTCGCCTTCGGCGTGGTTAAAGACCTCTGCCAGCGGGGTGTAGGTAACGGCGGGAGCGGTGTAGCCGGAGAAATAAACATTGTCGATGGCATACTGCTCTAAGGTACCGTTGTCGAATTTGAATTGGAAGATAGACGACAAGTCCAGTCCCGCAAAGTCGGTCGCCAAGTCGAAGTCCACGCTGTTCCATCCCGCTGCCAGCGTAACCGCCTTGCCCTTGCCGTCGTCCGTTTGCAAGTTGTTACCACCGAAGATGGGAACCACGCGCAGGCTGCCTGCCTCCGGCGCCCAGATATCCATGTGCAGCCCTGTGCAGGTGCTGGCATCTATGGGAGTTGCGGTTTGCCAACCGAGGTAGTTGAAGTTCTTGTAGTACAGCACATGGTTGCCGTCCAGTTCCAACTCTTGCAGCGAGGTGGTCTGTCCCCAACCTTCGCAGAAACCGAAGGTGGCAACCGCCGTATAGGTGTCGGAATAGATGGAAAGCACGGTGCCGGCGTCTGCCGTAGGTGCAGCCGGCGCGGTAGTCGGCTTCGGGTCTTCTACCGCTGCTGCCGTGGTCTCTTGCAGCACGATGTTGGAGATGGTAACCACGTCGCCCTCCACGGCAAAACCGAGGTCGAACACTATCACCCCGTTGCCTATGGTGTCGCCCTTGAAGGCGGCACTGGTATAGTCAGTATTGCCCGCAGCAAGCGCAATGTCCGCCTTGTAGGACAACTCTAAATCATCAAACAATTTGACGGTTACGTTGTTTACCGCATTGTTGGCATTGAATGTACACTTGAACTCGTAGTTCTTTGCCTTATCCAGCGTAATCCCCACCGTGTGCAGTTTGAGTTGTGCGTGCCACTGCCCGTAGGCTGCTTGGTGGATGTTGCAGGTGATGGTTCCCGTAGCGGCGTCATAGGTTGCCGTACTGGTGGTGAGTTCAGCCCAATTCCCATCGCCAAACCACGACTCAAACGTGGCGGTACTTGCGTCAAACAGGTTGGTTCCTGCCGACATAGTGGCAGCCATCAAGCAGGCTGCGACCATTGTAAATAGTTTCTTCATGATAGGTATAATAAATTTAGGTTATTGATATATATTGCCAAGTATGTCATACTTGGTGTTTCCTCGGATAATCACTATCTTGCCGTTTTCCATTTGCTTTCGGACGGTCGGCACGGGGGTTGTGGTGCCTCGGACAGCCTCCTCGGAGGGTGTTTCTCCCTCTATCTCATCGGAGGGGCTGCCGGCTTGCAGGTTAATGGCGTTCTCGTGCTGGTAGATACGCACCCAGTCGACATACATCTTCTTCTCCCCGTTCTGCAATGCCGTTATTTGGTCTATGTTCCATATACCGGGGAAGTTGCCTCCGATGGCAAGGTTGAGAAGCACGAAGTTCGGCTTGTGGAAGTACTTGGCGGGGTTGGTGTCATCCATGTCGGCGGACTGCGGGATGTTCATCCGATAGTAGGGCGACGCGCCCGTGCGGGTGTCCCTGTCCACGTACATCTCCACTTTCTCCTCGTCCCAGATACATGTCCACACGTGGAAACCGTCCTCCACGGAATAGTCGTTGGTGATGCTGTTGGCATACTGATAGTGCTTGTCCCACGAGGGACCCCAGTGGCTTGCGCCGTTGAAATAACGCTCCTGCATGCCATCAAATCCGTTGCTGTGTCCCAACTCGACGATGTCCGTCTCGCCGCAGGCAGGCCACCCCGCGGAGGAGATGTCGTTGCCCATCATCCAAAACGCCGGCCACAGTCCGTTGGCGGTCTTGGGGAACCAAATGCGTGCCTCCACCTTTCCATGGAGGAAAGTAACACGGTCTTGCGTGGTAACCCGCCCCGAGGTGCAGGTCTTGCCCATATAGTCCTCTTTGCGGGCGGTCAGCACCAGACAGCACTTGCCCTCCGCGGGGTCGCGCTCCACGGAGACGCCCTTCTCGCAGTAGTACTGCAACTCGTTGTTGCCGCCGCCGTCACCGTTGACCTCTATGTTCCAAGCGTTCCTGTCCAAACTTTCCTCGGTAAACTCTTCGTTCCATACGATCACATAGCCGTTTTCATCGGGGGTGCCGGGGTTGGCGGGGGTGTCGGTGTCCGACTGCTCCAGCCGTATGTCGCTAACGGTGATAATGTCGCCCTGTTGGGCAAAGCCGAAGTCAAAGACGATGACGCCGTTCCCTATATTGCCCCCTTGGAAAGCGGGTGTCTGCACTGCGTTGTCGCCCGCTTGCAGAGCGTACTGGCTGCCCATGGAGAGGGGCTGGTCGTCAAACAACTTGATGGTAACCATTGAGATGGCGCGGGTGGTGTGCATGTTGCAGCGGAAGACGTACTGCCGGTCGCTGCTGAGCACGATACCCTGCGTATGGAGTTTCACTTGGCACTGCCATTGCTCGCCGCAGTCGCCCGGAACGTTCACCACGAGCGTGCCGCTCTGCCATGTGGCGAAAGAGGTGTTCGCCTCGCCCTGCCATCCGGGCATAGACCAGCAACTCATGGTCGTAGTCTCCGCGGAAAAGAGGTTCTCTCCCGCCTTCACGGGACAAACACCCAAGAGGAGAAGCCCCATAGCAAGCAAGCCCCTCCCTATTTTCAGCCTATTCAAAGTATGCGCCCTCATAAATTCATAATTCATAATTCATAATTCTCACTTACTCTATTTCCATTCCGGAGAACATGCACGATCCTTTGGTGAGACATATCGTCAGCGTGTGTTTCCCCGCTTTCATGTTAATCGGAATCTGTGTGCTTGTCCATTCGGTGACGGAACTGTTGCGCGGCAGGTCTGCCTCCGCCGCCTGCTTGCCATCTACGGTAATCGCAACGGTGCCGTCCACATATCCGCAGTGGTGAATCGTGATTGTCTGGCTCTTGGGGGTCTCAATCAGGTAGGTCAGCGGACAGCCCTCGCGCAGGTCGGTAATCATTAGTCCGTTCTTCCCCGCCGCACCATACACCTCATAATCGGTGGTGGGTCGTAGGATGATATCCCCCTCCGCCTTCGCGTACTCGCCGGCATGGATGGCACGGCAAGTGGAGAGGTAGGTGGTTTGGTCGAAAGAGGAGAACATGGTGTATATCTCCCCCTGCGGGGTCAGTTGCGGATTCATGTCGTGCGTAACCAATTGGTTGAAAGGCACCTTTGTGATCGCGGAACTTGTCTTGAGCATAAACCAACTGTACCGCTCCACCAGCGGCTCTTGCTCTAAGTAACTGAGCGTGGTGCACATATAGTCCAACTGCTTGTCCGCACCGGACGGCGCGGGATCCCACGCGCAGAACTCGGTCAGCCATACGGGCTTGTTGTATTTGCGGAAACGCTCCACAAAATCTTTCAACCCCGAAGTGGACGCCATATAGCAGTGGATGGAAATCGCGTCTATGTCGTTGATGTCCACCCCCGGCTGTGCGAAGAACTCGTCCAGCCACTTGATGGGGTCGCTGTATCCCGCCAGAGTGCCGTAGTTCATTGCGGGCGAGACCAGTCGGAGGTTCAGCACCTCGGCAGCCTCCACCACCTCCGGCCAGAGCGCCGCCGCCTGCGCGGGGGTCATGTTCGCTTGGTCGGTCAGGTTGGGCTCGTTGAATACAAGGAGATAGTGCGTGTTGGGATGTGCCGCGATAAACGCCTGCATGGCGGATATGTCCGGCTTGCCCGACCACACCATCGGACAGTATTCGATGCCGTACTGCTCCATACCGCTCGCCACTTGGTCAGAGGTCGTCTTCCCCCAGTTGTATCCCCACGAAATCGACTGTCCCACCAACGCCATCTCCGCCTCGGAGAAAGAGTTGTAGCAGATACCGCGCTTCGCGGATTTCTGCATATGGTTGGGCTCTCCCTTCTTGTCAGGAGAGACAGCCTGCTCACAAGACAGCAACAGCAGTCCCGCCAAGAGAGAAAAGATGATACAACGAGCGTTTTGCATAGTTATTTTACAGATTTGTACATTTGCAGTTAAACACAGCCGTTTTTGTGAGTGGTGTATATCCTCCGTCTTCGGCAATCGGTTAATGGTCGTTCTGCGCTTGTTTCTTGTTTGTACATTTGCAGTTAA
>JBJEJX010000099.1:0-19763 GCA_051878345.1 Paludibacteraceae bacterium
AGATAGGTGTGGACGAGATAACGCCCCTGCTCTGCCGTTTCTCCGAGCGCAAGACCTTGCGCAACGACAGGCTGGAGAAAATTATCCTCTCCGCTGCCAAGCAGTCGCTCACGCCTTACCTGCCGAAATTGAATCCCCTCACTGATTTGGAGACTTTCATTGCCGGCAACGAACAGGAGCAACGCTTCATTGCACATTGCTACAAGGACGACAAACGCGAACTGCGCGACGAGATACAGCGCGGCAAGAGCATTTGCGTACTGATAGGACCGGAGGGCGATTTCTCCGAAGAAGAGGTGCAACATGCGTTGGCGCGGGGTTTCGTCCCCGTGGGCTTGGGCAAGTCGCGCCTGCGTACGGAAACGGCGGGTGTGGTGGCATGCCATACGGCAATACTGATGAACGCATAGGTTATGAATACACTTATCGCACTGGACCAACAATGGTTGCTGGCTGTCAACGGTTGGCATGCTGCGTGGGCGGATGTGCTTATGTGGTATGTGTCTAAATCGACCACTTGGCTGCCGCTCTATGCCCTTTTGGTCGGGCTGGTGGTGTATAGGTTTGGGATACAATGGTATCAGAGCACTCAGAATACTCCGATTATTTCGAATACTCCGGCTCTCTCTTGGAAGTCGGCGGTGTTGCGTGTCCTCATTGTGTTGGCGGGATTTGCCGTGGCGGTCGGGTTGAGCGACTTCGTCTCTTCGGGTATCATAAAGCCGTGGGTGTGCCGCCTGCGCCCGACGCACGATCCTGCGCTGGCGGGGATGGTGCATTTGGTGAACGGCTATACGGGAGGGATGTACGGTTTTGTGAGCAGCCATGCGGCAAACACGATGGCGTGTGCTTTGCTGTTCTCCCTGCTGTATGGAAACAAATACGCCACCGCAGGCTTAATGCTCTGGGTGGCGTTGAATTGCTACAGCCGCATGTATTTGGGCGTGCATTATCCCTTGGATATCATCGGGGGTCTGCTGGTCGGGGCGTTGTTGGCGGGTTTGGCATATGCCTTGGTGCACCGTCTGCTGGCGCATGTGGATGCCCGTTTTGCGGGCTCTTAGGCATTTTGCAAACCGGCTGTGGGCGACGCGGGCTCTCCAACTGCTGGTTCATAAACTCCTCGTACTGCTCCTGCGTCAGCACCTGTTTCAGTTCTTGGTACATCTGCTGTACGCGCTCAAGGTGTTCCGCCCGCGTGTTGCTTACTTGGCGCAGACGGGCATAGCGGAGGTGAATACGATAGATGGTGTCTGCTTGCAGCGAGTCCTTGATTCCCAAGTCGCGTACCAGCACTTCTGTCTGCTTGCGAGCCACTTCTTCGGGAGTACGTTGAGGGGTGTAGGAAGATACCTCGGAAGACGGCGGCTGCGGGGCGGCGAAAGCCGACAACGCGGAGACAGAAAGGAAAAGAATGGAAAGAATATATAAACGATACTTCATATAAATAACTGTTTTTTACCGTCTTACAACAAAAACCGTGCCAAGAAAGACAACGGATAAAGGATGAAAGACTAAATGGTCTTATAGTTGAACGATAAAGGATGCAGGATAAAAGACCAAATGATTTTATAGATGAAGGATAAAGGATGCAGGATAAAAGACCAAATGGTTTTATGGATGAACGATAAAGGATGAAAGAGAACAGACCGTTCCCGCAGGGGCTTGTAGCCCGACCTTTCGGGCGTCCCACTAATCACTAACCACTGACCACTAACCACTAATCACTAACCACTGACCACTGCCCACTGCCCACTAACCACTGCCCACTAACCACTAATCACTAACCACTAATCACTAACCACTAACCACTGACCACTAACCACTAACCACTAACCACTAATCACTAACCACTGACCACTAACCACTAACACATGAACTCTGAATACTGGATAGCCAAGCGGTTGTATTTTGCTCAACAGTCGGACGGCAGTCGCCGTTCGCGTCCTGCCGTGCGGGTGGCGTTGGCGGGTATCGTCATCGGTGTGATGGTGATGATGCTCACGGTCTGTGTAGTGGTAGGTTTCAAGCAGACCATCACCGACAAGGTGGCGGGCTTCGGGGCACACATACAGGTGGTGAACTTCGACAATAACAACACCTACGAGATGCAGCCCATTACGGTCAGCGACTCGCTCATGCAGGTACTGGGGGCTTTCCCGCATGTCGCGTCGGTGCATACCTTCCTCACCAAGCCCGGTATCATCAAGACGGACGATGCCTTTCAGGGGATGGTCTTCAAGGGTACGGACTATTGGGACTATTTCGCTGCCAACTTGCAGGAAGGGACGCTGCCTGAGAAGCCCAACGAGGTGCTTGTCTCCCGTCGGCAAGCCCAAGCGCTTGCGCTGACGGTCGGCGACGGCATGCTGAGTTATTTTGTGGACGAGCAGGTGAAGGCGCGTAAGTTCACCATTACGGGTATCTACGAGACGGGTTTCGGCGAGTTCGACGACCTGTTTGTGTTGGGGCAGCCGGAGGTGGTGCGACGCTTGAACCGCTGGGACTCTGCGCAGGTGTCGGGTGTGGAGATACTGCTGGATAACATACGCTATCTGGACGAGACGGCGGACGAGATTTACTTTGCCACGGTGAACCACCTTGACGAGTACGGCTACAATGTCTATTATGTGCAGACCTTGCACCAACTCAACCCGCAGGTGTTTGCATGGCTCGACCTGCTGGACATGAATGTGGTGGTGATTATCCTGCTGATGCTCGCCGTGTCGGGTTTCACCATTGTCTCCGGACTGATTATCTTGATATTGGACAGTGTGCAGTTGATAGGAGTGCTCAAGGCGTTGGGTGCCGACAACGGTTATGTGCGCCGTATCTTCATTGCGCAGGCGGGTATGCTTATCGGCAAGGGAATGCTGTGGGGGAACGCATTGGGACTGGGGCTGGCGGCGATTCAGTATTTCACGCATCTGATACCGCTGGAAGCGGAGACCTACTATGTCAACTATGTGCCGATGGCGTTCCCGTGGGGTTGGCTTTTGCTGCTGAATGCGGGCATACTCCTTGTCTCATTGCTTGTCCTGCTTGCTCCCTCTGCCATCATCACCCGCATCTCCCCCGCCAAAGTAATGCACTTCGAATAGCCTGCGAAACTTGCTATGCGGAATCTCCGATTGTTCACGTTGTTCGATAAAATAGGGCAGACGGACAATGTGTTACCCAAAATGAAGAACAAAAGTACTTATAATCAAAAACAAAATTGTTTTTTTAAAAGTAAGGAATAGGGTAGATAAAAAAGTTCCTTTACGCTAATCTATTATAACTAAAAAACATACTTATGAGCACCCAATTAATGAAACATTCAAATTTGGAATCTACTATCAAGAACAAAAGAATCCTTTTTTTTGTTCCGGGAGGTTGTCGTAACAGGGGGGGTATGGATATGCCTTATCTGAAACAATGAAACATAAAGGAGCACAAGTTGTTACGTATCCCGAACGTCCTTCAAATCGAACCTTTCAAAAAGTCTTATTGCGCTTGTTAAAAAGATTCGTTCCGGCATATTTCTGCCGATATATTCAGAAGGTGGTTTCAGAAAATGTGGGTGCGGATTTTGACTACATTTTAGTAGTGCGAGGAGAAGGATTCTCTCCGAAAGCAGTGTCCATCCTGAGAAGAGCCTATCCTAAAGCACAACTGATTTTTTATGCATGGGATGTTTTCGCATCCAGCAATAATTCAAGTTGGCTTATTCCTTATTTTGATCGGTTTATTTCGTTTGATTATACAGATGCTACGAAACATAATCTTATTTTTCGTCCTTTATTCTATACAGAAGAATGTATGGCTCTTTCTAAACAAGCAGAACTGCAATATGACTGCTATATGGTGGGGACTATTTCTTCTCGAAATCGTTATGATTGGATGAAATTTTTGCATCAATATTTTGAACAACGTCACATGCCGCATTTTTTTTACCCATATATTCCCAGTTTTCCATCATACATTAGGGCAAAATGGAAAGGAATAATTCCTCTAACCGAAAGACGTTCCCATTTCCATTTTAAGGGTATATCTCTATTGCAAATTTTTGATATCTTGGCGAATAGTCGTGCTGTACTTGACATCCCATTTGAGAAACAAACGGATTGCCTGAACATGCGACCCTACGAAGCAATGGCTACCAATACTAAGTATATCACCACCATTGATACCATTACACGTTACAATTTTTACAACCCAGAAAACATATTTGTTCTATCAAAAGGCAATGTAGATGAACTGCAATCATTTATCCATAAACGATACACGCCAATACCCTATGCTATACGAGAGATGTATAGCATAGAAGCTTTTGTCGAGGATATATTCCTTATTCAAAAGGAAGATTCTTATACAAAATTTTTCCGACAATCACCCAAGTAGGGTCTCAATACGCGTCAACCTTGCCACTTATCTTGATAAGGGTGCTCTGTATTTGCATTGGTATTTATTGCAGAGAATCGAAGTGTTATTCCGTGAGCAGGAAGTATTCTAACCGGAATGAGAGCATCTCTCCATACAAGTTTTTATGCCAATCTGCAAGGTGATCTTCCGCGATGGTGTGGCTATTTCCCGTTGTGAAATTTCATCCGAAGTTCACCATAGTGGGTGTGTTTGTATCATGGATGCTGCCCTGCAGGCACCACACCTCGGCAGGTGAAGCAGTTTGCGGAGACATAATTCATCAGTAGGCTTTTCACTCCTTCTTATCTGATACGAAAGTGCCGATAAAATAGATTTTATCAGTCAAGTGGTAATTTGGTTTTTGGTAGTATAACTATAAAATTGCAAAATAGTCAAATAAAATATTTGAGTAATACAGAAATATTTACTGAAATATAAGTCTTTGTTTATTGTTGCTTATTTTAGTGTTTGTCTTTGTTAAAAAAATGTGTGGTTTGGTTGTGTATTTAACTGTAGATTTGCATGATTACTCAAGTTCGGGTGCACACAGGTACGATATTTTTTTGCGAAATATGCAAATTGTGTTGTAAATTCAGGATATTTTTCGTAACTTTGCAAACAATTCCTATGAATAATAATGAATAGTGAACGAAGAACGAGATAGATTGCAACCGAATATCCTTATATAAAAACTCAGTCTTTGTGCTTTGTTCTTTTTCCGTAATTCTATCAAAATATGATTCAGCGAGTTCAATCCTTTTATTTATGGGCAGTAGTAGTGCTTGGGCGTGTTGCTGTACTATTTTCTACTTTTGCAGTTTCTTCTTACGGAAAGTATCAACTATGTATCGTTGATGCAGTTTTTTTAATGGTTGTTGGCGGTGATTAGCTCTGTCATTCTTTTGGTTGCATTGGTGGGTATCTTACTGTTTAAGTACCGCTTTGTTCTAACACGTTTAAATATCGTCAGTGTGGTGTTTTTAGGATGCTATGCCTGGTGCTGTAATCACTTTTGTGCTGGCATTGCTTATGAGACAATCAGCGGCGCAGTGCAGACCAATGTTGCATGCTATCTCAATGTGGGGGCGGGACTGCTGTTGGTATATATCGTGTTGAGCATGATGGCAGAGCCGTATCCCCCAAGAAGCACTGGTACGCATCGAAGACAGAATATGCTAATACTTTGGTTATAACTACCCTTTATGTTGAAGCTACAAACCCCTATACATATCGCCCCTTCTGCGCGTAAGATATCCTACCAAGACCATATTCTGCTCTTGGGCTCGTGCTTTGCGGACAGCATGGCGGAGAAGATGCGGGAGTGCTACCTGCCGCTGACCGCCAACCCCTACGGCACGCTCTACAACCCGCTGTCCATCGCGCAGGCGATAGGGGAAGACGAGATTCTCTCTGACTCCCCCGAAAAGGGGAAGAGCAAAAAGTCTCCCTCAGAGGGAGATTTGGAGGGCTTGCAGCAGGACGGGATGATGGTATATCACAACGGACTGTACCACAGCCTGTTGCGGCACGGCTCTTTCTCTGGGGCGGACGCGGAGAGCGTGCGGAGAGCGGTGGCGGAGAGCCGCGAGCGGATGGCGCAGGCATTGACGCAGGCGACCGTGGTCATTATCACCTTTGGCACCGCGTGGGTATATGAATACGAGGGGCGGGTGGTTGCGAACTGCCATAAACTGCCTGCCTCGGCGTTCACGCGCAGGCGGCTGACACCCGAAGAGATAGTGGCGGCATGGCAGCCCCTCCTGCAACGCTACAAGGACAAGCATTTCATATTCACCGTCTCGCCCATACGGCATGTCAAGGACGGTCTGCACGAGAACCAACTCTCGAAAGCCGTCCTGCTGCAGGCGGTGGAGACCCTCTCCAACTCCACCTTGAAGGGGGAGAATAAAAAGTCTCCCTTTAAGGGAGATTTAGAGGGTCCCTCTTTAAGGGAGGGGCAGGGAGGGTCCAAGTCTCCCTTCAAGGGAGATTTAGAGGGTCCTCTTTCCGTGGAGGGGCAGGGAGCCTCCGTTGACTACTTCCCCTCCTACGAGATAGTGCTGGACGAACTGCGCGACTACCGTTTCTATGCCGAGGACATGGTGCACCCCTCGCCGCAGGCGGTGCAGTATGTGTGGGAGCGTTTTGTCTGCACCTACATGAGCCCGCAGACGCAGCAGGATATGCAGACGCTCCACCGTTTCTATCAGAAGAAGCACCACCGTATCCTCCATCCCGACAGCGAGGAGAGCAAGCGTTTCTTGCAGCAACTGGCGGAGGAGGAACAGAAACTGAAAGAGCGTTTCACGCTCTAAAACAGCATTAGGGAAATCTAACCACTAACCACTAACCACTAACCACTGCCCATAACCACTAACCACTAGCCACTAACCACTAGCCACTAACCACTAACCACTAACCACTAATCACTGACCACTAACCACTAACCACTGACCACTAACCACTAACCACTAACCACTGACCACTGCCCCCCAATGTCCCCCTACGAACTCGCATACGACTATGTCCTGCGCACCAACCGCTGTATCTTCCTCACGGGCAAGGCGGGCACGGGCAAGACCACGCTGCTCCGGCGCTTGCAGGCGGAGTGTCCCAAGCAGACTGTCGTGGTGGCACCCACGGGCGTGGCGGCCATTAATGCCGAGGGGGTAACTATCCACTCTCTCTTTCAACTCCCGCCGCAACTCTTCATTCCCACGCCTGCCGCACGCAGGCAACTCTTCGCCGAGATACAACTGCGGCAAGCCAAACTGCGCCTGCTGCGCAACATGGAGTTGCTGGTCATTGACGAGGTGAGCATGGTCAGGTCTGACCTGCTCGACACGATGGATGCCGTCTTGCGCCATGTGCGCCACCGTCAGAGCCTGCCTTTCGGCGGCGTGCAGGTGCTGTTCATAGGCGACCTCTACCAACTCTCGCCCGTCGCCCGCGAGCAGGAATGGCTCCTGCTGCGCGACTACTACGACGGACCCTATTTCTTCCAAGCCCGCGTCTTCCGCGAGATACAGCCGGTCTATATCGAACTCGACCATGTCTATCGCCAGCAGGACACGCAGTTCATTGACCTGCTCAACGAGGTGCGCAACAACCGCCTCACGCCTCAATCGCTGAATCTGCTCAACAGCCGTTACCGCCCCGACTGGCAGCCGCGCGAGGGCGAACTCTTCCATATCACCCTCTCCACCCATAACCACAAGGTGGACGAACTCAACGCCGTGGAGTTTGACAAACTCGCCGCACCCGCCGAGGAGTACCATGCCGTTATACAGGGCACATTCCCCGATTCGATGTACCCGCTCGACCCCGTGTTGCGCCTGAAAGTCGGCGCGCGGGTGATGTTCACGCGCAACGACTCTTCGCCCGAAAAGCAGTACTACAACGGCAAGTTGGGCGTGGTCAGCGAGTGCGACGCCGATCATATCCTCGTGCTGAGCGACGAGGGCGAGGAGATAGATGTGCACACCGAGACGTGGGAGAACATACGCTATGTCTCCGTCCCCAACTCCGACGAGGTCAAGTCCGAGGTGTCGGGCACGTTCACCCATATCCCTTTGCGGCTCGCGTGGGCGGTTACTATCCACAAGGCGCAGGGACTGACTTTCGACCATGTGGTGATAGACGCGGCGGACGCTTTCGCCGCGGGGCAGGTGTATGTCGCTTTGTCGCGTTGCCGCTCGTTGGAGGGTATTATCCTCCTCACCCGCATACCCGAGAACGCGCTCTCCAACGCCCGCGAGGTCTTGCTGTTCACCGCCGCGCAGCCCACGCTCCAAGCCGTTGCCGACGGGCTGAAAGGCTCGCAGCAGGACTACCTCCTGCTCCTCTTGTCCGACCTCTACGACTTCCGCGACCTGCTCCTCGCCCTTGAGATGGTGCAGCGGGGTGTGGAGGGGACGACCTCGTTCAACCTCGAGGAGACCCGCGCCTACCTCACGCGCCTGTACCAAGCCTTGCAGGCGGAGCAGCAGGTCGCAGAGACCTTCCATAAACAGATACGCACCCTCATTGCTCGCGGCGACTGGGAACGGCTGCAACAGCGTATGCAGGCGGCGCACGGCTATTTCGCCCCGCGCCTGCAACAACTCTGCGATATCATTAAGGCGTCGCCCGCTTACACCGACAACAAACAGGACGGCAAGGACTACGAAGAGCGCATGACCGAACTCCACACCGACCTCGCCCGCAAGCGCTGGCTCATGCAGCAGATTACCGAGGCGGATGGGAAGTCCCCCTTTAAGGGGGATTTAGAGGCTCCGGGGTATTGGATTGCCGCTCTCTTCCAAGCCCGCGCCCGTTTCCTGCCGCCTAAAATCAAACTGACCACTCGGGTGGAGCAGGAACTGCCCAAGGCGGAGTCGAAACATCCCCGCCTGCTGAGGCAACTGCAAGCCCTGCGCCGTAGGGTGGCGGAAGATCAGGGGGTTACAGACCAAATCTACCGCGTGGCGGCTACCAAGACGCTGGTGGAGATAGCCGACCGCCTGCCCCGAACGAAAAAAGAGATGCTCGCCGTAAAGGGCATGGGTGCCAAGAAATACGCGCTCTACGGCGAACAGGCGTTGGAGATTGTGAAGAAGTACTTGAAGCAAAACAGCGACTAATCGGTTCTATATCATTTTGCAACGAAAAACCCCAACTAATTAACAAATAACCACCAACTAACCGACAAAGTGTAAAATCGTTAAAACAGCGACTAATCGGCTCTATATTATTTTGCAACGAAAAACCACAAATAACCACCAACTAACCGACAAAGTGTAAAACCGTTAAAACAGCGACTAATCGGCTCTATATTATTTTGCAACGAAAAACCACAAATAACCAACAACTAACCGACAAAGTGTAAAACCGTTCATTTCTTCTGTATCCGCTACCCATGCGCTACCTCTGCGCTACCCCTGCGCTACCCTCGCGCTACCCTCGCGCTACCCTTGCGCTACCCTCGCGCTACCCCTGCGCTACCCTTGCGCTACCCCTGCGCTACCCCTGCGCTACCCCTGCGCTACCCTTGTAACCCCCTTGCTCCCCCGAAAATATAACAAAATGTAACCAGATGAAGAAGCCTGTGCAAAAGTCCGCTAATACCGCCCTTGCCTTTCAGCGCAAGAAGTACTCTCACCTCACGGACGATGAGTTTCGTTTCATGGTGCAGCAGGAAGAGGGGCGTGAGCGCTTGCGCGACAAACTGCCGGCCATTGTACAGCAATCCGATTGGTGGTTTCCGCCCCGCCTTGCCTGTGAGCAATGCAGCAGCGAACTGACCGCTGCTTACAAGACCACTCTCATTGCACAATACTGGGGGCGCGGGCGTCTTGCCGGCGGTTCACCTGCTTCTGCCGCTGAAGGAGGCAGCCATGAGGAGCGGGAAATGCGCTCCGCGCACTCTCCCGTTGTAGAGACAGAAGAAAAGGGGCTTGAAACGCAGGTTGGGTCTTTCATTGACCTCACGGGCGGCTATGGTATCGACAGTTTCTACCTCTCCGCTTTGGCGGCCGAAGCGCACTATGTGGAGCAAGACACCGAACTGTGCCGCATAGCCTCCCATAACTTTGCCCTCGCCCGTCCCCACATACAGGTACACAACACCACCGCCGAAGCCTTCCTCTCCTCTCTTCCCGCCGCCGACAACCCATCCGTTTTAATTTACCTCGACCCTGCCCGCCGCGACACTCGCGGTGGCAAGGTGTTCCGCATAGAGGACTGCACCCCTAACGTCATAGACCTCTTGCCTCAGTTGCTGCAAAAGAGCACTTGCCTGATGATTAAACTCAGCCCGATGCTCGACATCACTGCCGCTTTGCGCTCGCTTGCCCCGACTTGTCGGTTTGGCGGAGGTTGGCAGGTGCATGTGGTCGCTGTCCGCAACGAGGTAAAAGAACTCTTGTTCGTGCGAAGCACAACCCAACCGCAGTACACTCCCTCTCCTGCCGATAGGCTCAAAGACAGTCTTGTTGTCCCTTCCCCCTTTGTAGAGGAAGTTGTAGGAGAAGCAAGAGGAGAATCAACTACCCCCTCCCTTGCCGATAGGGTTGGGGGGACTCTTACTCCCTCCCTCTGTAGGGAGGGAGGGGGAGGGGCTTCGGTCGCTGGTGGGTCCTATACCGCCGCCAACTACACGCAAGACGGTTGGCAGACCTTTACTTTCACGCTCCTTGAGGAGCACGAAGCGCAACCCTCCTTTTGGAATTCCCAAGACACTCCGCGCTATCTCTACGAGCCCAACGCCGCCATCCTCAAAGCCGCGGCTTTCCGCCTCGTGAGCGAGCGGTATCGGGTGGCAAAACTCGCCCCGAACACCCATCTCTATGCCGCTGATCGCCTGCTGCCCGACTTCCCGGGTCGGGTGTGGGAGGTGCTCTCGTCCCTTACGGGCAGTATGCTCAAGCACCTCCCCGACGCTGTCCGGGAGCAGGGAGCCGCCATCCTCACCCGCAACTATCCGCTCACTGCCGACCAACTGCGCAAGAAACTCAAACTCAAAGACGGTTCGGCATACTCTATCATTGCCGCCCGAGTGGCAGACAAGCCCGCCGTCTTTCTCGCAAGAAGGGTATAGCCGACGGGCGGCAAAACACTATCTTAAAGTACAATCTCGGCAAATTTGGGACATGTTTAGGTGTTACTTAATAAAGTGATACCGTTAGTATCATATTCTTACTTTGTTGATATTCAGCATACTGTTTGGAGGTGTGCTTGCTTTTGTAATATAAAACAGGTGTCCTTCATGGGAAACTTGTATATTTTGAAAAAATATAGTACTTTTGTGTCGGATTTGAGAAACGAGGGGTGGAAACAGAGGGTTGAGAGTGGAGCGCTTAGGGTGGAGGAGGCGAGGGTGGAACAAGGGACGGAGGATGCAGATGGAAGAAAAGAGGGGCGGATAGACAGGGATGGAGCGCGTAGAGTTGAGGGCGGGGTGCCGAGAGATGCCGAAATTATTTATTCCACACATTATTAATAATAACAACAACATGAAAAACACGAAGACAAGATGGCTTGGGACTCTGTTTCTCCTGTGGTCGGGCATTAGTGTTTGTGCTGCGCAGACGGTTAGCGGTCGCGTGGTAGATGCGTCGGGCGAGGGAGTGATAGGTGCCAATGTGCTGGTGAAAGGCAGTACGGCGGGTACTATCACGGACTTCGACGGAAACTATTCTATCGAAGTAGAGAGTATGGAATCTACTTTGGTTTTCAGTTACATTGGTTTTGTTACTCAGGAACTGCGTGCGAAATCCTGCCCATGCTCACGGGTGCCTACAAACTCTATTCCACGCCCATGCACTCTTTCTGGTGCTGTGTCGGTTCGGGATTCGAGAGCCATGCACGCTATGCCGAGTCTGTCTATTGGCACGGCAGCGACACGCTCTATGTGAATCTCTTTATCCCTACTACGCTCACATGACAGGAGCAGGGGCTCACTGTCACCCAGCAGACCGGCTTCCCGCGCTCCGACGCCACGCGCCTGCTTATTCGGCAGGCACCCAAGCGGAAGCAGACTATCCGTGTCCGCATACCGGGCTGGTGCACGGAGCCCGTGGAGTGTGAAATCAACGGAAAGCGCTGTCCTGTGCAGTCCGACAACGGCTATTGCACGCTCACGCGGCGTTGGAGCAAGGGCGACCGTATCGACTTCCGTTTCCCGATGACTTTGCGCGAGGAATACACGCCCGACTCTGCGCGTGTCGCTTACTTCTACGGACCTATCCTCCTCGCGAGGCGACTTGGACATGTGGATAACCCCTTCTCCGACCCTTCCAAGCACAACGACTACTATACTTTCGATTTCCAAGTCCCCGATTCTTTGCAGTCCCTCCCTGCTACCCCCTTGCACCCCCTCCCCGCTTCACCCTCACACCCCGCCTCCTCCCCTGCGCACCATGCTTTGCCCTCACCCTCGCACCCGCTCCCTGCCTTTGCCGAGTTTGAGACGGTCGACGGTATCCGTGTTTCCCCGCTCTACGACATTCACCACGAGCGGTATGTGGTCTATTGGCACACCGCGCGTTGATAAAGGTCTCTTCCCGCGGTCTGCCGCGAGTCTATCGCAATATTCCCGCGAGTATATCGCAACATTCCTGCGAGTATATCGCAACATTATCGCAGGTCGGTCGCGAGTATATTGCAACATTGCCGCAGGTCTGTCGCAAGTCTGCCGCGAGCATATCGCAACATTGTCGCAGGTCGGTCGCGAGTATATCGCAACATTCCCGCAGGTCTATTGCAGGTCTGCCGCGAGTATATCGCAGGCCATTCATAAATGTAGATCCTGCCGGACAAGTCCGTGGTGCGCAGCCACTGGGGACGCAGGCGTCTCGCCTGCGGTGTCCTCGCAAGCAACGCGTGGTGGGGTGCTCTCTGCGGGCGTTTTGGAACAAAACGAAAGGTATATTTACCCCTTGCAAACGGCTGACACACAGAAAAAGAGGCTGTCTGACAAATTGAGTTAGACAGCCTCGTGTCGCATACTTTTCCCCCTCCCTTTGTAGGGAGGGACGGGGTGGGTCCTGTTGGTCCGCGTGGTGGGGCTCTACCTCCGCCTGCTCATATACTCCGTCGGAGTCTGACCGACGAACTTCTTGAAGTTGCGGAAGAAACTTGCGCGCGACTGGAAGCCGCACTGCTGTGCAAGGGCGTCCAGCGTGTAGCGCGAGGCATCCTCGCGCACGACGATACGCCGAAACTCCTCCACGCGCAACTGGTTCAGATAGTCGCTGAAAGAGGTCTTCATGTATTGGCTGAACAGGTACGACAGATGGTGTTGCGGCACGCCGAGACGACCCGCCAGTATGGATAGTTTCAGTTCGGGGTCGCGATACAGGCGCTCTTCTTCCATTACCTGTTTCACTCTCTGTGCCAATTCCCGTTGCTCGCGGGGCGACATATTCAGCGTGCGGTATTTGCCCGTGTTCTCTGTGGTCGGAGTGCTTTCTTGGGGTAATTCGACCGCCTCTTGGCGCTGCTTGCGTCGCTGTACCACACGCAGATACACCATGCGTACAATGGCGGCGACAAGGCAGATACACAGCAGGATGATCACCCCTGTCAGCCACTGCATGGGCGATAGCGGGATATGCGCCGTGGCGGTGTTCTCTCCTGCTATGTACCCTGGGCGGCGGATATGCAGGGTGTAATTACCGGGGCGCAGCGAGGTATAGTGCAGCACGGACGACCCTTGCAGGTACTGCCACTCGTCGTCCACGCCGTCCAGCCTGTACTCGAAGGCGGCGCAGTCGGGCAGCGTGAAGAGCATGTCCGAGAGATGAAATGTCAGGCTGTTGTCGTCCTGCTCTATGCGGCTTATCTGGGGCTTGTAGGCGGGAGGGTGGGGCAGATAGACGCTGTCCGGCTTCACCCATACCAGACCTTGACTGTTCCCCAGCCATATCGTCCCCTCGTGGTCGGTCTGGGGCTGACACAGCGTGAAGATGTTCCCCGGCAACCCGTCGGCGTAGGTGTATCGCCGCAGCGTGTTGTCGTGTGTCAGGTTGTAGAGCCCGTTGGTCGTGCCTATCCATAGGTGTTGCTGGTTATCCTCTATGGCGAACACGGTCTCTTGCAGCGGGAGAATCTCGCGGACGGGACTCAGGTCGAGGCGGGTAACAAACAGTTCCCCTTTGTCGGGGACGAAAATCAGGTAGTCGTCCTCGGTGTTGTACACCTGTCGGATCACGCTGCTCGCGGGGAAGGAGGGAGGGAACGCGTCCGTGCGCACTATCTCTTCCTTCGCGTCGTAGAGTGCCACGCCGCTCAGTGTGCATATCCAGCCTCTGCCCATGTGGTCGAACGAGATATGATAAACCGACCCGCCCGGCAACTGCGAGTTGCGCGATGTGAAGGCGTGTATCGGACGCAGGCTGTGCTGCCGGCGCTCGAAGCAGTAGGCACCTTGCTCCGTGCCTGCCCATATATGCCCTTCCTCGTCCTCACACAGGCTGAATATCTGCCCGCCTATGCCCTCGGCGGCGCGTGTGAGCGACAGCGTGGCGGGGTCTAACACATACAGTCCGCCCCCGTAGGTGCCCACGATGTACACCCCGTCGTGCCACAGCAGCGAGAACACCATTTGGCTGTTCAGTTCCTTCTCGCTGTAGTAGCGGAAGCGTTGTGTGGCTTTGTCCACGAAGTAGAGTCCCTGCCGCGTGCCTATCACGCGCTGTTGGTCGTGGATGGCGAGGCTGCGAACTGCCAGACCCTCGCTGTTGAAGAGAGGCGTGTTGTGAGTGCCGAAGGCGTCGCTTTGATAGAGCGTGTAGTCCATGCCGTGCTGATAGAAACCGACAAAGAGCATGCGGTCTTTCTCGTCATACAGCATTGAATAGACGCTGTTGGAGGTCAGGTGCTCCTGCGGGCTGTTCTGTGTCCACTCTTGTACCGGCTTCCGTGTCTGTGTGTTCAGTATGTACACCCCGCCGCCGTCCGTGCCCACGTAGAGCGAGTCCTGCCCCGCTGCCTGCAACGCCATGATGGGGTTGATATTCGGGTGGAAAGGCAGGAATGCGCCCGAACGGATGTTGTAGGTGTAGATGCCGTCGTGGAAGGTACCCAGATAGACCACGCCTTTGCGGACGGCTATGGAGATAAAGCCGCCGATGGGTAGTTGGTTGTGCAGGTAGTGGGAAATCTGACGGTCTGTGGAGAGGCTGTGCAGACCTGCCTTCGAGGTAATCCACAGCGTCCCCTTCTCGTCAAAGCAGAGGGCGCGCAGTTGGTTGGCGGAAGCGATGTCCGATTGGTTCATTAGGTAGCGCGTGGTGTGCCCGTCCGGTTCCATTGCGTACAGACCGCGCGATGTTCCCGCATACAGCACACCCGTGTTCGATAGTGCCAAATCAAACACGGGTGAGTTGATAATGTCGTGATAGACGGGCTGAAACTTGCCGTCTTGTAGGCGGAATATACCGTCTCCGTTCGATATGTACAGTTCGTCCGCACTCTTGCCCACGATGGCGGTGATGCGCTTCTGCGTGCCCGCGTTGCCGGGGATGGGGTAGGTATTCACCCGCACGCCGTCAAAGCACTCCACCGTGCTGCCCGTTCCCAGCCATACCATGCCTGTCGTATCGCGGTGAATCACGTTGATTAACAAATCGTTGAGTCCGTCCCGCGTACTCAGATTGCGTATGTTGTGCGGTCGGGCGTGCAGTAGCACCGCTCCGACCAAGCATAGCAACAGCAGGCATACTTTCTTGGCTTTCATGGGTAGAATGGGTTAGTCGTTATGGCTCTTGGCTCTTACCTCACGGCATTCACTATTCGGGCGGCTACCGCCCCTTTGTCTTGCAGCGGCACGTCGATTCGTCTGCCGTCGGCGTGGAAGATGGTTACTTTGTTGGTGTCCGTACCGAACCCGGCACCCTTGTCTTGCAGCGAGTTCAGCACAATCATGTCCAATCCCTTCTGCTGCATTTTTCTAATCGCGTTCTGCTCTTCGTCGTGTGTCTCCAGCGCGAAGCCCACGAGCCGTTGGTGTGCTTTCTTGCTTGCTCCGAGGGAGGCGGCGATGTCGTGTGTAGTTTCTAAGGTGAGGGTCAGGGAGGTCTGTCCGGGGGCTTTCTTGATTTTCTGCGCGGCTTTCTCCGCAGGCGTGAAATCGGCCACGGCGGCGCATAGTATGCCTATGTCGGCGTGCTCGAAATGTGCCGTGCAGGCGTTGTACATTTCCTCTGCTGACCGGACGGACACCATGTCGAGTCGCCCTTGTCCTGCGGACAGATAGGCGGGGATGGCAGGTACAGGCACGGTGGTCGGACCCGACACCAGTGTTACCTCCGCGCCGCGGCGCACGCACTCCGTGGCAAGCGCATAGCCCATTTTGCCGGTGGAGTAGTTGCTCAGAAAGCGCACGGGGTCGAGTGCCTCCTGCGTCGGTCCGGCGGTGATTAGCACGCGCTTGCCCGCAAGGTCTTTCGGCGTTAGTGCGCTATGGATGGCCTCTGCTATGTAGCCAATCTCCTGCATACGCCCTTTGCCCGTGGTGCCGCATGCCAACTCGCCTTCCGCGCAGTCCAGCATTGTTATGTTGTCCCACGCCGCTAAGGTCTGTATGGCTTTTTGTGTGGCGGGGTTGGCGTACATTTTGTCGTTCATTGCGGGGGCTATCACCACGGGCTTGCGCATGGCGCAGAAAGTGGTGGTCAGCGCATCGTCTGCGATGCCGTTCGCCATTTTCCCCAGCACGTTGGCGGTAGCGGGAGCCACCACCATTAGGTCTGCCCAGTCGGGCAGGGAGATATGCTCGGTGGAGTGGGCGTTCGTGGGCGCAAACACATTCGAATAAACGGGATAGCCCGACAGCGTTTGCAGCGTCAGAGGGGTAACAAACTGCAACGCATTTGCCGTGGTCGTAATACGCACATCGGCTCCTGCCTTGCGCAGAAGCCGAATCAACTCCGGTATCTTGTAAGCGGCAATACCCCCGCTAATACCTATCAGAATGTGCTTTGCCATATGTTAGTCAGTTCCTGTGAGCCGGTTCCGTTTTGTCGTCTCACGCCAACATGCACTGACTAACACGCAGTGACCAACATACAATGACTAACACACAGTGCCCGACATAAGATGGTTAACGTGCAACGACCGACAAAATCTCTTTTATTTCAGCGCCTCGTCCTTGTTGCTGCCCTTGTAAATCAGGTTGCCTTCCAGAAACTCTTGCGTTGCCATTAGGGTCGGCTTCGGCAGTTTCTCGTAGGAACGGGAAATCTCAATCTGCTCTTTGTTCTCAAAGGTCTCTTCCAGGTTGTCCTGAGGTACGGAGAAATCCTGCAACTTGGCATCCAACTCTTTCTTCAGCCCGTTGCTGATTTGGTTGGCGCGTTTGGCTATGATAGCCACGGTCTCATACACATTGCCAACGGGCTCTACCAGGCGGTTCATGTCGCGCGTGATAGTGTTCTTTGGTGCGTTCGTGTTCTTGTAATCCATAATGTATAGTGTATAAATTGTTTTCTTGTTTCCTGTGCCCCTTACTCTTGCGTTATCTTTTGCATGTCTTTCAGTATCTTGTCGGCGGCGCTGCGGTGCTTCGAGTCCGGATACTCCGTGATGAAGTTGTAGTACTCGTCTTGTGTGTCGCGGGCACGCTCCAATTTCTTCACCTCATACGACATTAGCGTCTGCTGATATTTCGCTTGCAGTATCAGCCAGTTGAACTCTTCCTGAAACTTGTTGCTCGGATAGGTTTTCAGCGCATTCTTCGCCACTATCTCACAACTCAGGTAGTTGTTCCCCAAGTACGAACCGAGGTTGTAGTACAACTTGGCGTTGTAGTACTCTTTCTCTGCCAGGCGATCGTACATTTCGTTCATTTCGTCATACGCTTGTCCGCTGTATGGGCTGTCCGGGTACAACTCTACAAACTCCGTGAATGCCTGTATGGCTTTCTTCGTAATCTCTTGGTCAAGTCGGGGGTCAGGGGCGTCCAGATAGTAGCAGTGTCCCAACTGAAAACGCGCCTCCATGATGTACTTCCCTTTGGGATAGTTGCGGATATACGCGGAGTAATAGTCGGCTGCCGAGGCGTAATCTTTCTGTCCCATATAGCATCGACCCAAGTATGCCAGCACGTCCTCGCTGCGTTCCGTCCCTTTGTAGTAGGGGGTGATATCGTCCAGCAAAGTCTGTGCTTTCACGTATTGCTTGTCGTTGAAATAGCGCAGCGACTGCTCGTACTTGTACTCAGGGTCGGTCGATTTCAACGCTTTCTGATATTCTCCGCAACTCGCCAACAGCAACACCACGCTGCCCAACACTATCGCCGCGGCAGGCAGTATGCCTCTCTTATGTACAAATTGATACTCCACGATATGGTCTGTGTAATTGTTTCTGTCAGCGCTACTCACAAAAAGTGTGCAAAGTTACGAATAAAATCCCACATACGCAAGAAAAAACCGTTTTTTTTGCATTTTTTATCCTATAATCCCCCTTTGAAACAAACAACCTGCGTATCATGGTGCCGACACACCATGATACGCAGGTTGCGAGAAAACCTGTGTGGTTTACAGTCTTTCCAGTTCTACGGTGAAGTGGCGCATGAGCGGTGCCTCTTTGGTGATACGCAGACCGCGGGTGATACTCTCGCGGCGGTCGTACACGTTCTTCAGCGCGGCGGCAATCACCTTCATATGGTTGTCGGTATAGACGCGGCGCGGTATGCAGAGGCGCACGAGGTCAAGTCCGCCGAAGCGGTTCTCGCGTGTTACGGGGTCGCGGTCGGCGAGGATATATCCTATCTCGCAGGCGCGGATACCCGCTTCGAGGTAGAGTTCGCAGGTAAGGGTCTGTGCGGGGAACTCCTCGACGGGCACGTGTGTCAGCACTTTGTCTGCATCCACGAAGATGGCATGCCCGCCGGCGGGACGCTGATAAGGAATGCCGTATTCATCGAGCAGCGAAGCCAGATATTCCACTTGGTGAATGCGCGTTTGCAGCATGTCGAAGTGGGTGTTCTCTTCCAGTCCCACAGCCAGTGCTGCCATGTCGCGTCCGTTCATACCGCCGTAGGTGATGAAACCCTCGAAGGGTATGCAGAACTGCTTGCAGCCTTCGTACCACTCTTCTTTGTTGGTGGCGATGAAACCGCCCATATTCACCAATCCGTCTTTCTTGGCGGACATTGTCATTGAGTCGGCGTAGGAGAACATTTCTTTGGCAATCTCTTGGATGGTCTTGTCCTGATAGCCTTCCTCGCGGGTCTTGATGAAGTATGCGTTTTCGGCAAAGCGCGCCGAGTCGATATTCACGGGTACGCCGTATTTGTGGCAGAGGGCGCAGGTCTCGCGGATGTTCTGCATGGAGACGGGCTGTCCGCCTACGGTGTTGTTGGTCACGGTCAGCACCATGAAAGGCACGTTGCCGGGGTTGTCTTTGAGTATCTGCTCCAGTTTCTCAAGGTTCACGTTACCCTTGAAAGGAACTTCCAGTTGGGTGTCTTTTGCCTCATCGACGGTTACGTCTATGGCAAACGCCTTGCGCGACTCGATATGACCTTTCGTGGTGTCGAAGTGCGCGTTGCCGGGGATGATTTGTCCGGGCTTCACGAGGTAGGAGAAGAGCACGTTCTCTGCGGCACGCCCTTGGTGTGTGGGGATAATGTAGTTGAAGCCCGTCAGGCGTGTGATGGTCTCTTTCAGTTCGAAGAACGACCGTGCGCCGGAGTAACTCTCGTCTCCCATCATGAGCGCAGCCCATTGGCGGTCGGACATGGCGCCCGTGCCGGAGTCGGTCAGCAGGTCGATATAGACTTGCTCGGAACGGAGCATAAACACGTTGTTCTTGGCTCCTGCGAGCCACTGTTCGCGCTCTGCGCGTGTGGATTTGCGGATGGGTTCCACCATCTT
>JBJEJX010000100.1:0-4153 GCA_051878345.1 Paludibacteraceae bacterium
GGCTACCGCCGTACGACTTGCGGATAGTAACGGTAACCTTGGGCACCGTAGCCTCGCCGAAGGCGAACATCAGTTTTGCTCCGTGGTCGATGATACCTGCGTACTCTTGACCCGTACCGCAGAGGAATCCCGGCACGTCCACGAGGGTGAGAATCTGGATGTTGAACGCATCGCAGAAACGCACGAAACGAGCGGCTTTGCGGCTGGCATCACAGTCGAGCACACCGGCAATCCAGTTAGGCTGGTTGGCGATGATACCCGTGGAACGACCATTGAAACGGGCGAAACCGCAAATGATGTTCTTGGCATAGTCTTTCTGCACCTCCATGAAATCGCCGTTGTCCACGATGGTGTAGATGATATCCTTCATGTCGTAGGGTTTGTTGGGGTCTGCGGGCACCACCTCGTTGAGGCTCTCCTCCACGCGCATGGGGTCGTCGGTGCACTTCATGAGCGGCGCTTCCTCCATGTTGTTCTGCGGGATGAACGAGATAAGACGGCGTACTTCCGCCAATGCCTCTTCTTCGGTAGCGGCTACGAAATGGGTAACACCCGACTTGGTAGCGTGTACCTTCGCACCACCCAGTTGCTCTACGGTTACGTCCTCACCGGTAACGGATTTAACCACCTTCGGACCCGTGATGAACATATAGGAGTTCTGCTCGGTCATCATGATGAAGTCGGTCAGCGCGGGGCTGTACACAGCACCGCCGGCGCAGGGACCGAAGATAACGCTGATTTGAGGTACGACACCGCTGGCGAGGATGTTACGCTCGAAAATTTCGGCATAACCTGCCAATGCGCATGCGCCTTCCTGGATACGTGCGCCGCCGGAGTCGTTCAAACCGATGATAGGAGCACCGAGTTTGACGGCCTGGTCCATCACGTTGCAAATCTTCTGTGCCATGGTCTCGCTCAACGAACCGCCGATGACGGTGGCGTCTTGCGCGAAAACAAAAACGAGACGACCGTCGATAGTACCCGAACCAACGGCAACGCCGTCGCCTAAGAATACTTTCTTCTCCATCCCGAAATCGTGGCAACGATGGGTAAGGAACATGTTCACTTCCTCAAACGACCCTTCGTCAAGGAGCATGTTGATACGCTCGCGGGCGGTGTAACTGCCCTTAGCGTGGTGTTTCTCTACTGCTGCTTCCCCGCCTCCGGCTGCTGCCTTCACGCGGTTGTCAATCAGTTTTTGTAATTTAGTCTGATCCATGATGTGTATTTTACTTTGTGTAATTAAACTCACTTCGTTCGTGTTAAGAACTTTGTGTAAAAAACTACGCTTCGCTTCGTGTAGATTAACTTTGTTTTGCTCCGTGTGAGTTTGTACGCAGCGAGGTAATCAGGGAACGAGTTTTTATTTCTATATCAACGCAACAACTGCGCATGGCACGGCAATTGTCGGACGATATATAACCCAAATCCTCAGCTGCATACAACATACTTTTTACTTCTCCACAAGAGCCGATTGCAATTCCCAAAAAATGAATAAACAATGTATTTTCTTTAGTGAACTTGTTTCTGTCAAATCCTTCTGCAATGTTGTTCATTACGGATATTGCAGCACGCTGTATTTGGTCGCGAAATCCAAAATCCTTATTGTCCTGTAGTAGATGATACACTTCTTTGACGAGTTCTCTGGAACGTTGCCAAATTAGCAAATCTTCAAAATTTTGGGCCATAGTTACTCGTGTAATTCAACTCACTACGTTCGTGTTGGGAATTTTGTGTCAAGGAACTACGCTTCGCCTAAACACAGCCCGTAGTTTTACTATACACGCAGTTTCTTACAGCGCGTTAGCGCTTCTATACACGAAACTTGTTTCGTTTCTGACAGCACTGAAGGTGCTTACTTCGGCTGCTGGCAGAGTTCGGTCAGTACACCCTTGGTGCTCTTGGGGTGGAGGAAAGCAATCATCAGGTTCTCTGCGCCTTTGCGGGGAGCCTTATCGATGAGTTGGATACCTGCTGCCTCTGCCTCTTTCAGCGCCTCTTCCACGCTCTCTACGTTGAAAGCCACGTGGTGTACACCGCCGCGCCCGCCGTTCTTCTCAATGAACTTGGCAATGGTCGATTCGGGGCAGGTAGGCTCCAAAAGTTCAATCTTTGTTTGACCTACTTTGAAGAAAGCGGTTTTTACTTTTTGGTCTGCTACTTCCTCTATGGCGTAGCATTTCTCACCGGTTAGGAACTCGAAGAAAGGCATAGCCTCCTCCAGACTTGTTACTGCAATACCCAGATGCTCAATATGAGTCGGTTTCATAGTGCGTAAAGATTATTGTTGTTATTGTTAGTTTGATAATTCAAAAAATCGCTGCAAAGTTACGAAGAATTTTTGAGATGTGCAAATAAAAAGTGATTTTCTTCGGACTTACGGAAGTAATGGCGGTTCCAAGGGAATAGCGAAAGAGAATAAAAGGGTTTAATGACAGGACAAATGGTCAAGTAGTAAGGTTAATGGAGTAGGGGATTTGTATTTAATCAGGTCGGATTAGGGGCGGCTTGACTCAAAAATATGGTACGAAATATTGCGTATGGTCGGTGTGCGGTACAGGGTCTTGATTTGCGGAAAGTTGTGTAAAAGTGTATGTTTTTTACTGAGGTGCAAAAATTATGTCAATTATTCTACATTTTCACAGAAAAAAAGTGTTACCTTTGCAACCGAATATGAAAATTGCAAAGTAGAGTTTGCAAAATCAACGAAAACCAACTAACTAAAATCAATACAGATGAAACCTTTTATGGATAAAGATTTCCTGCTTCAGACAGAGACGGCGCAGGAGTTGTATCATGAGCATGCGGCTAAAATGCCGATTATTGACTATCACTGCCACTTGATTCCGAAGATGGTGGCAGAGAACAAACGTTTTGAGTCGGTTGCGCAGATTTGGCTTATGGGAGACCATTACAAATGGCGTGCCATGCGCTCTAATGGTGTAGATGAGCGGTACTGCACAGGGAGCGACACAACCGACTGGGAGAAATTTGAGAAATGGGCGGAAACAGTGCCTTACACATTCCGCAATCCGCTGTATCATTGGACTCATCTGGAACTCAAGACTGCTTTTGGTATAGAGGAACATCTAAATCCCGAGACGGCTCGTGCCATTTACGACAAGTGCAACGACTTGATTGCCAATGATCCGAAGTATTGTCCCCGAGGATTGATGAAGCACTACGGCGTTGAACTCGTCTGCACGACGGATGACCCGGCAGACTCGCTTGAGTGGCATAAGATGGTAAAGGAAGACCCTACGGCAGAAGTGCGTATGTTGCCTACTTGGCGTCCGGACGCCGGTATGAATATAGAAGCCGCTACGTGGAGGGCTTATGTTGAAAAGTTGGCTGCCGTGGCCGATATGCCAATTGATAATTTTGGCGATTTGGTCGCTGCATTGCAAAAACGTCATGATTTCTTTGAATCGATGGGTTGTCGTCTGTCAGACCACGGAATTGAAGAGTTCTACGATGAGCCGTATACCGATGCAGAAGTAAATGCCATTTTCCAAAAAGCCCTCGCAGGCAAAGAACTCAACACTTACGAAATCCGTCAGTATAAGCACGCTTATCTGCATGCACAAGCGGAGATGGACTACGCTTCCGGTTGGACCCAGCAGTACCACTATGGTGCTATCCGCAACAACAATAGTAAGATGTTTGCCCAACTGGGTGCCGATACCGGTTTTGACTCCATTGGAGAGTTCACAACTGCAAAAGCCATGAGCCATTTCCTTGATGAGATGAACAGCGAGGGACATCTGGCCAAGACCATTTTGTATAACCTCAATCCGTGTGCCAACGAAGTGATTGCTACTATGTTGGGTAACTTCCAAGATGGTTCCGTACCCGGCAAGATTCAGTTCGGATCGGGCTGGTGGTTCCTCGACCAAAAAGACGGTATGGAGAAACAGATGATGGCACTCTCGAACCTCGGTCTGCTGAGCCGCTTCGTGGGTATGCTGACCGACAGCCGCTCGTTCTTGTCCTATCCGCGCCACGAGTACTTCCGCCGTACGCTCTGCAACATCCTGGGCAACGACGTGGAGAACGGCATGATTCCCTACACGGGCTACGAGAAAGCCCGCCTACAACAGATGGTAGAAGACATCTGCTACAACAATGCGAAAAACTACTTTAATTTCTAATA
>JBJEJX010000101.1:0-18854 GCA_051878345.1 Paludibacteraceae bacterium
GCGTGGTGATGAGCACCATGCCGCCTGAGAAATCAGCGGGGTACTCCGGCGTGGGGGATTTTACGATAACCATGTTGTCCAACTGCGAGGAGGGCAGCAGGTCGAAGGAGAACGCCCGCGAGTCGGCTTCGCTGCTCGGCACGGCGGCACCGTTGAGCCACACTTGGTTGTAGCGTTGCGACAAGCCGCGCACCATCACGAACTTGTCGTCTATGAGCGAGATACCCGGCACGCGCCGTATCACCTCGGCGGCGTCTTTGTCCTGCGAGCGCTTGATTTGCTCGCTGCTGATACCCTCCTGGATAGTCAGGGCTTGCTTGGTGGCTTGCAGCACCGCCATGTCGCTGTTCGTGCGCCGCTTGGCGACCACTGCCACCTCGTCCAGCACCTCCGTGTCCGCAGACAAGTATATATATAAGGTGTCGGCGTTGGCACTACCCATCACCACCAACTGGCTCTTGTAGCCTACATAACTGATACTCAGTGTGTCGCCGCTCTGCACGGGGATACGGAACATACCGTCGAAGTCGGTGGTGGTGCCCTGCGTGGTACCCTTCACGAGGATGGCGGCACCGAGCAGCGGATCGCCCGTCTCCGCGTCCGCCACCATCCCCGCGCGACTGCGCACCGCCTCCGCACCTTGCGCCCCCGATGCGCCGACACAACACACAAAACACAAAATCAAAACAAACCAATCTTTTCGCATAGTACCCGTTCGGCTATTTGTTTCTGAAATCCGCTGCAAAAGTACCCGAAATCCGTTAAATACTTATTAAGCGGATGTTAAGATATTGTTAAATAGTACGGGTATCAAAAAAAAGTCCGCCTTGCAGGGCGGACAAGAGGTTTCCTTATGTTCCATCACCGCGGGCGGGATGCCCGTATTACGACGGCTATGCCTTGTGGGTGAGGATGATGTAGATGATGATGGGTGCACCGAAGAGGGCGCTCACGGTGGAGATGGGCAGCGGGTAGGTGAAGACGGAGCAGACGAAGTCGCAGAGCAAAAGGATGTTCGCACCGATAAGAGCGGTGGCGGGCAGGGTGAGGCGGTGGTTGGAGGTGCGGAAAATGCCGCGGGCGATATGCGGCACCGCCACGCCGATAAACGCGATGGGTCCGCAGTAGGCGGTGATGCCGCCTGCGAGCAGTCCCGTCGCCACCACAATCCACAGCCGCGTCCGCTCCACGCGGATACCCAAGCCGCGGGCATAGTCTTCGCCTAACGCCATGCCATTGAGGGGTTTCATCAGGAACAGGCAGATAAGCATGCCCGTAATGGTGATAACCAGCAGGACGGGTATCTGCTGCCAAGTAACATTGCTGAGCGAACCGAGTGTCCAGACGATGAAGAGTTTGAGCGAGTCGGGGTTGGCGAAGTTCTGTATCAGATTGACCAACGCGCCGGCGATAGAGCCGAACATCATGCCGACTATGAGCAACGAGACATTGCTCCGTACCCGCCGCGAGACAGCCATTACGAGCAGCAGGACAAGCGCCGCGCCGAGGATGGCTGCCACGAAAGTGGTGAGCGTGGAGGCTATCCCCAACGAGAGCCCGCACATGGTAACGAGCGCCACGCCGAGGCTTGCGCCGGAGGACACGCCGAGCGTGTAAGGTCCCGCCAACGGGTTGCGGAAAAGCGTCTGCATGAGCAGTCCCGATACCGACAGACCTATGCCCGCCATGAGGGCGGTGAGGGCTTTGGGCAGGCGGAGGTTGAGCAGGATTTGGCGGGTGAGGTCGTGGCTGTGGTCGCCGAAAAGCGACAGCGGATTGAGCCATATGGAGCCGCCGCAGAGGTCTAACACGAACAGGCACAACAGGCTGATAGAGAGCAATATGTAGATGAGCGACTTGGAACGCATGGACATTTATGAATTGAGAATTATGAGCACCACTGCTTTGATTTTCCGGGGCAAAGGTACTGCTTTTTGGTGAATTATGCAAATATCTTTTGCTTATTCGGGAAAAAAGCAGTACCTTTGCGGCGAAAATCGTAATTCGCAAATCGTTAAATCGTAAATAGAACCATGTCGGTACATGTACAGAACTCGCGGATGACGACCGCCAAAATTCGTCAGATGAAAGCCGCAGGTGAGAAAATCACCATGCTGACCAGTTATGACTTCACGCTCACCCGCCTGTTGGACGAGGCTGGGCTGGATATGATACTCGTGGGCGACAGCGCCAGCAATGTGGTATGCGGAAACCAATACACACTGCCTATCACGCTGGATGAGATGATATTTCTGACAAAGGGCGTGGTGCGCGGTGCGAAGCATTGTCTGGTGGTGGCGGATATGCCGTTCGGCAGTTATCAAGTGAGCACCGAAGAAGGTGTGCGCAATGCCGTCCGCGTGCTGAAAGAGAGCGGGGCGGACGCGGTGAAGATGGAAGGCGGCGAGGAGATAGTGCCGCTGGTGCGCCATTTGGTGCAGGCGGGCGTGCCCGTGATGGGGCACTTGGGACTGACTCCGCAGAGCGTGAACCAGTTTGGCGGCTACGGTCTGCGGGCGAAAGAGGAGAAAGAGGCGGAGAAACTGCTGCGCGATGCACAACTGCTGGACGAGGCAGGGTGCTTCTCCATCGTGCTGGAGAAAATCCCCGCGGCGCTGGCGGAAAAGGTAACCGAGGCGGTCAGTTGCCCGACGATAGGTATCGGAGCAGGCAACGCCACGAGCGGACAAGTGCTGGTGCTGCACGATATGCTGGGGTTGAATACGGGCTTCAAACCGAAGTTCCTGCGCCATTTCGCAGAGTTGGCAGGCGAGGTAACCGCGGCGGTGGGCGACTATATCAACGCCGTGAAGGACGGGAGTTTCCCCAACGCCGAGGAAGCATATTAGCAATTATGAATTATGAATTATGAATTATGAGGGCGCATACTCTGAGGGGTCTGAATAATCGGAGTTTTCTGAATACTCTGAATGCTCTGAATACTCCGAATACTCAGATGATTTCGAGCACTCCGATAACAATTATTTAGTTTTATGAAAAAGGCATTAGGTGTTTTCTTTTGTATGGTGTTACTATCAAGTTGTGTGAAGACCGGCGAGGCGGTGCTGTCCGATCGGGTCGTTCAAGAAACGGTGTCGGCAGTGCTGGCGGCGAAACCTCAGGCGGATAGTGCGCGGGTGGCACGCGGCGTGGCGCAGGCGGCGGATCTATGGCAGGCGCAGGACGGCACGGCGGAGGAGTTCAAGGCCTTTGCCGTGGAGCAGGTGGCGGCAGACGATGAGGCACGCGCCGAGTTGCTGGAGCAGTTGTCGCGTATATGGGAGCGTTGCTACGAGGCGGCGGATATGCTGTCGGTGGAGTTGCTCAAGCCCACGCAACTGACCAACGCCTCCGCCCCCGGCGAGCCCGATTGGATAATGAGTGCTTACAGCCCGCTGGCACATTTCAGCGACGATATGTTCGCCAACAAGATGGCGTTTCTCACCATTCTGAACTTCCCCCACTATACTTTGGCGGAGAAGAACGCGCTGGGCGGCGGTTGGTCGCGTTTTGAGTGGGCAGCCGCCCGCATGGGCGATATGTTCACCACCCGCGTCCCCGCCCGCGTGGAGCAGGAGGTGGCGCAGGCATACGCCGACGCGGAGAACTACATAGCCGACTACAATATCTATATGGGCAGCCTGCTCACGGAGGACGGCAGGCGGCTGTGGGACGAGGATGTGGTGCTGCTTTCCCACTGGAACCTGCGCGACGAACTGAAAGCCAACTATGGCAGCGATACCTTGTCCCGCGAGCGTCAGGAGATGATTTTCAAGGTGATGCAACGCATTGTGGATCAGTCTGTCCCGCAGGCGGTCATCAACCACCCCTGCGACTGGAAACCCTATTCCAACACCTGCGCACAGCCGGCGCGCGAGCCGGACACGCGCTATGAGCGTATCTTGGGGCATTTCCACGCTTATCAACAGGCGGATGCCTACTGCCCGCAAGCCCCCACGGCTATCATTCGTAATTTTGAGGAGAGCATAGAGATGCCGCTGGAGCAGGTGGACTCGCTCTTCCGCAGCCTCATCTCCTCGCCGGAGATAGCCGAGACGGGCAGACTGATTGAGCAAAGGCTGGGACGCCCGTTGCGCCCGTATGATATATGGTACGACGGTTTCAAGAGCCGCGCCTCGTTAGACCAAGACGCGCTGACGGCGCAGACCCGCCGTCGCTACCCCGATGCGGAGGCGTTTCATGGGGATATGCCGCGGATGTTGCGGGCGTTGGGCTTTGCGCCCGCGAAGGCGGAGGAGATTTGCAGCCATATCGTGGTGGAGCCCGCCCGCGGGTCGGGGCATGCGTGGCCTGCGCTGGGACGCAAGGAGCCTGCCCGCCTGCGTACCCGGATAGGGCAGGGAGGTATGGACTACAAGGGCTACAACATAGCCGTGCATGAGTTCGGACACAATGTGGAGCAGGTGCTCGACCTGTATGACATTGATTACTATACTCTTGCCGGCGTTCCCAACACGGCGTTCACCGAGGCATCGGCTTTCCTCTTCCAAGCCCGCGACTTGGACTTGCTGGGGAAAAAGAACTCTCCCATTGCGGGGTCTCCGAAAAATCCTGATTTTTTGGGTGCTGTTGAGGGAGAGTTAGAGGGTCTTGATTTAGACATTTTCTGGTCGATGTACGAGATTATGGGTGTCAGCCTTGTGGATATGCAGATGTGGCAGTGGCTCTATGCCCATCCCGAGGCGGACGCAGTGGCTTTGCGTGAGGCGACGCTGCGCATTGCCAAAGAGGTCTGGAATCGCTACTACGAGCCCGTGCTGGGCGAGCATGATTGCGTGTTGCTGGCTATCTATTCCCACATGGTGGATGTGCCGATGTACCTGCCCAACTACCCGATAGGCAACATTGTGCAGTTCCAATTGGAGCAGCACCTGCGCACCTGCCCCACGCCGCAGGCATGGGCAGCGGAATACACCCGTATCTACCAACAGGGTCGCCTGACTCCCGACCATTGGCTCTTGCAGGCAGTGGGTGCCACACCGAGCATAGAGCCGATACTGGAAGCCGTGCGCAAGGCGTTGGCAGAGTGAGTGTGTAATTGTCGCATTATGCAAGGGGGTGCCAAACCATATCGGATAGTACGTGCAACGGTATTGTTGTGCTCATTGTGGGTGTTTGCGGTATTGGGCTGCGGCTGCAGGGATTGGCACGAAGCGGAGAGAATCGTGGCGACGGCGGATAGTTTGGATGCCCTACACGAGGTCTATACGGATACCGTTGCGTTGCGGACGGTGGTGGAAAAATGGGATAAGAAAATCCTCAGACAACTGAAACACAATCCATTAGGTCGTGCATACTACTATCTCGGGCGCAACTATGATGATTTCTATGCTGACTATGCTACTGCCACCCAATGCTATATCCGGAGCGACCGATTGGGGATGGATGCGCCCCTTGCCTGTGGGCGGGTGAATGCCTGCATGGGCTATATCTGCTCGCAACACAATGCCGATTCGTTGGCGCTGTGGTACAACGAGCGTGCACTGCGCTATTTCCAAACCGCAGGCGATTCCTTCTACTATGCGAGTGCGTTGCTCACGCTGAGTGTTTCCTATGCTTCTCAGGGGGATTATGCGAAGTCGGACAGCCTATGGCAAGCGGCTGACCGATATGCTTTGTCGGATGCCGCTTTCGAGGCATACCGATGCGATAGCCGAATATACTATTATATGCATCGGTCGGCGTATGATTCGGCTTTGGTGTGGTTGCAGAAAGTAGCACCCACCACCTCGCTACGGGTGGTGCAACGGGCAATAGCATGGGAGCATACAGGTAGGATGGATTCGGCGGTATGGTATGCCGAGCAGGTGATTGCGCAGAGCGGGGAGAGGTCGCATAGAGTGGGGGCGTACTATATCTTGCACCGGCAGGCTGTTGCCGACGGGGATATGCTGCGAGCCAACGACCTTGCGGCTGCCAGAATGGGCGAGATGCGCCAGCAGACGCAAGAGATGGAGGGTAAACTTACGGCGGTGCATGCGCTGCAAGCCTATCGGGAGCAATGTGAACGAACATCGTTTTGGCAATGGCTGTGGGTGTTGGTGGTGTTCCTGTGCGCCGGAGGAGTAGGGGGCTTGTATTGGGGCTATAAGCGGTTCAAGCACCTCAAGCAACATGAGAGCGACCTGACGCAGCAATTAAACGATTTGACGCAAGTGCAAGCAGAAAACATGCAACGCAAGTGCGATGCCATGGAGACGACCCTGAACCAATGGAAACCGCTGTTTGCTGTAGGCGACCCGATTTGGCAGGACGAGAAAAGGCTGACGCAACAGGCGGATACTCACCTCTTTAATATCTATACGAGGCTGCATGAGCAGTATGGGATAGATATGCAGGATTTCCGTATCTGTTTGCTGACGCTATTTGAGGCTTCACGTTCGGAGATAGCCGAAACCATTCACCGCGCGGTGTCAAGTGTGCCGAAGTTGCGCAGCAACACGGCAAGGAAATTGGGGACGAGCAACACGCAACTGCGAGCGTTTTTGATTGAGTATTTGGTGGCTTAATTTACAAAAACGGACAAGAACTTTCTTTTTTTGAAACAAATATTCTCAAAATTGTTCAAATATTTTTTCTTTAACATATAATTACCGTGTGGTTAACCATTAATTTTATGCAACAATATGAAAAATAGAATAATTCGGTTTTGCTTGATATTGTTGATTGGTGGAATTGTGGTCGGGTGTAGTCCGGCACACGATGATAGCAGTAAGCCTACCGACCATACGGATCCTAAACCGCCTACGCGATTCCGCTTTGACTTCCAAAAGGAATGGCTACACGTGGTTACGAACTACGATAAGGCGATGGAGATGTTTGTAGTGGATAGAGTTTCCGGCGAAGTGATAATGCGGCAGATGGTGCAAGATTCTGCGCAAGTACACTTCGATACAAACGGAATGTACAGGATTTATCTGGTTTCGGATGAAGAGCGGGTGGTGCACGATATAGAGGTAAAAACGCTGCCATAAAAGGTAAATAGATAGGGGTGGAAAGACATTTTTCCACCCCTATTATTGATTATCAATAGGTTAGACGCTGCTTTTTTCCACCCCTTTTGCTTGTGTATATAATGAAAAGGCAGTAATTTTGCAGCCGAAATCAATCAACAAACGGAAGAGATTATGAAAGAGAATGTACTTCGCAAGAAATTGACAAAGTGCTTGCAGGCGGGTATTCGCCTCTTGATGGCTACCGGCGTATGTTTCACGGTGGTGGCATGCTATGCGCCTGCACCGCCCGAAGGATGGGGAGACCACTGGTATGAGCCTACTCCGGAGGATACTACGCGGGTGGATTCGACGAACGACATGCGTGCGCAGCGCGCGGCGCAGAGAGCCAAAATAGAAAAGATGGCGGCGGACTTGCAAAATAATAAAGAACTTACAGAATAATAAATGGAAGGTATGAACAAGAAAGTATGTGGATTAGCCGTTTTGCTGATGTTTGGGTTGTTTTTTTGTGGTTGTAAACATATTTTTTGGCCGCATCCGACCGATATAAATACTCGGCACTATGTGGATAATCAGACGGACGATAGTTGCACGGTCGTCTTTCGGTTGGTAGAGAAACTGGGATGGAAAGTATTGGCATACGAGGCTGGTGTACCTGCTCATACGCGCGTGGATGTCTTGGAAGGGCATGGTCTGGATTGCTGGAAACCATCGAAGTTATACGACTATTTCTATGTGCTCTCTGCCGACGGGGACACCTTGCTGAACCTTACCCCTATGAGGGATGAGGCATGGGAGATAGAGGAGGTAACGGAAGACTATGGTTGTTGCCTGTTGGAAGGCGAACGATGGGTGTTGTATCTTCGGTAAACGGCGGTATAGTACGATTATTAAGATTTCTTCTTCGCGGTCTTTTCGTGTGTTTTTCGCGGGTCTGTCGCGGGTCTGTCGCGGGTCTGTCGCGGGTCTATCCCGCTTCCTTGAAAGGAGAAATGGGGAGGGTCTGCCCAAAATTGTAGGGTCAATGGATGAGGCTTTGGCACAAAATTTGTGGTGAATAAAGTGTAACACAAAACAGTGTTGCCATTAAACCTATAAGCCTTATGTCTAAGTTTTCATTTCAATTGCCCGAGTTGGGCTACCAACTCTACGATTTGGCTCCGATGATGAGCCAGCAAACGCTCTCCTGCCATTACGGCAAACACTTCCGTGCTTACGTGGATAACTTGAATCGGCTTGTGGATGGTTCCGAATACGAGGGACTGTCATTGGAAGAGATTGTCCGGCGTGCTCCCGAAGGAGCCCTTGCGAACAATGCCGGACAAGTGCTCAACCACCAACTTTTCTTTGAACAACTGAAACCGACCGAGAAAGCGAAAGAACCGTCGGGAGAGTTGCTTTTCCTGATAGAGCAGTCTTTTGGTTCTTTCACGCGGATGCACGACTTGTTGTTTGAGTCTGCTCTCACGCTTTTCGGCTCAGGATGGACTTGGTTGGCGATGGACAAAGAGGCGCACCTGCACATCTTATCGTTGCCCAATGGCGACAATCCTTTGCGCCACGACCTTCGACCTGTTTTAGCGATTGATGTGTGGGAACATGCCTACTATCTTGATTACCAAAATCGTAGGGCTGACTATCTGAAGAACCTGTGGCTGTTGCTTAACTGGCGTATCGTCTCCGCACGATTGGGGTAAACGCAATATCCGCAGGCGGCGAACCGCCCACCACGAACCGTTGCACCTGTGCTCCTTCCCACAGGTGCAACGATTGTTTTTACTAATGCATTATCTTGTATATCAGTTCCTTCCAGAGGTCGGAGTCGGTGGCGGAAGGGTTGTTGATACCTTTCAATCGGGCGTCGGTGTCGCGGAAATAGCCGATGATACGGAAGGTTTTTCCGGCGGAATAGCGTTTGGCTGCGGCGGCATAGTCCTTTACGAAATAGGGGTTTATGCCCAGGGCGGCTGCCGCCGTGCGCTCGGTCTTGTCCGGCAGGTAGTGGTACATCATCAGGTTGACGAAGAAATTGTAGAGCACGCCCAACTCCTTTATCATCGGGTGGTCTTTCGAGGTGGCGAAATACTGCGTGATACGGTTGGCTTTCACCACGTCGCCGTGGATGAGTGCCGTTTGCAGTTCAAACACGTTGAAGTCTTTGCTGATACCCACGTTGCGCTCTACCAGCGCGGGGTCAATGCGTTTGCAGCCTTCGGGGCGGCCGTCTATCAGTTTCTGCAATGCCCCTACGATGGCGGTCATGTTCGTGCCGAGGTTGTCTGCCAGCAGTTTGGCAACCCGCGGGTCGATGGCGAGTTCTATGCCTTGCGCTTGCAGTTCTGCGTTCTTCTGCTGCAAGTAGCCGGAAATCCATTTCTCCACCTGATAGTCGCGCAGCGGGTCGCTCTGCATGACCACCGCACCGCTTTTCTCCAACTTCTTCCACCAACTCTGCCGCTTGTCGGGCGTGCCGTATTTGTAGCAGACGACGAGTACCGTGTCGGGTTGCGGGTTGTCGAGATACAAGCCCAGTGCGTCCCACTTCTTGACATTCTGTGCCTCTTTCACAATCACCACTTTCCTGCCTCCCATCATGGCAAAACCCCGTGCGGCGGAGATGGCGGGCGATATGTCCGCACCGGGCAGTTCCTTGCCGTAGAGCACTATCTGGTCGAAGGCTTTGGCAGCCTCGTCCAACACATGTTGCTCTATATAGTCCGCCACTTGGTCAATATAGTAAGGCTCCTCGCCGCAGAGCATATACACGCCCGCGAACTTTCCTTGCTTCAGGTCTCGTATACAGGTCTCGTAGGTGGTCATTTCCTCCAAAAGGCTACTTGGTTAGGGTCATTCTCGTCGCGTTGGATATGTTTCTTGATATGGTTGCGCCCGAAACGGAACATCATGAAACAGAAGGCATAGAATACCGCAATCAATATGCTGCTCAGCGCGGTGCCGATGTCCGCCATCATGAGCAATGCGTCATACACGCCGTGTAGCAGCACGGGCACCCACAGGATGCGTCCGCGCATGCGCCAACTCACGTCGCCGAAATAGATCAGCGAGTAGAAATAGCCCATGGCAACGGCAAACATGAAATGCCCGGGTACGGCAAACGCGGCACGCTGGATAGCCACCGTCTCCCAGTCGTTGATGTTGTTGAACAGATAGGCGATGTTCTCCGTGCCGGCAAAGCCCATTCCCACCGCGCAGGCATAGACAATACCGTCAAAACGCTCGTCGAAATAGCGGTTGCGCCGCAGGAAGAGCGACAAGACAAGCAGTTTCACGCACTCTTCGGGAATCGCCGCCCCCACAAACGCGTTCCACGCCGCCCCTAATAGCGTTGTCGGATTTTCGCGCACAATACCCCATCCTTGGAGCAGCCCCTCAATGAGCGCCGCCAGGAAAGCGGACAGCACGCCCAAGCCCACGGCTTTCATCACCTCTGAGAACGGCTCACGCTGATACTTGTCGCGCAGCCAAATATACAGCACCAGCAGGAATGCGGGCAGTATGGCGGCGAATATGATGACGGCTGCTTTCATTTCTTCAACCATTTATCCAACCATGCGAAATAGGTGCGTTGCCAGAGAATACCGTTCTGCGGCTTCAGTACCCAGTGGTTCTCGTCGGGGAAGATGAGCAACTGCGCGGGTATGCCCTGCATCTTCGCCGCATCAAAGGCTGCCATGGCTTGGTTGGCGAGTATGCGGTAGTCTTTCTCGCCGTGGATACAGAGGATGGGGGTGTCCCATTTGTCCACGAAGCGGTGGGGCGAGTTGGCGAAGGTGCGCTGTGCCGTGGCGTTGCCCTTCTCCCAGTAGGCGCCGCCCATATCCCAGTTGGCAAACCATTTCTCCTCGGTTTCCAAGTACTGCATTTCCATGTTGAAGATACCGTCATGGGCGATGAAGGCTTGGAAGCGTTTGTTATGGTGTCCTGCCAGCCAATAGACGCTGAACCCGCCGAACGAAGCCCCCACGCAACCGAGGTGGTCGCGGTCGATATAGGGCTCGTGGCAAATCTCGTCGATGGCGGTCAGGTAGTCGCGCATACACTGCCCTCCGTAGTCGCCGCTGATGGCGGCGTTCCACTCATAGCCGAAACCGGGCAACCCGCGGCGGTTGGGAGCCACTACGATATAGCCCTGTGCCGCCATCGCCATGAAGTTCCAGCGGTAACTCCAGAACTGGCTCACGGGCGACTGCGGTCCGCCCTCGCAAAAGAGCAGGGTGGGGTATTTCTTCGCGGGGTCGAAATGCGGGGGATAGACCACCCATGTCAGCATCTGCTTGCCGTCGGTGGTCGTCTGCCAACGCGGCTGCACCGTGCCCATGGCTGCCTGCGAGTAGATATTCCCGTTCTCATCGGTAAGCGGGGTGATTACCTTGTCCGTATCCATCGCATAAATCTCGTTGGCACGCTCCATGGAGTGGCGCAGGCAGATTAGGTCGTTGCCGATGTGCCCGCCCAACTCGTAGTCGTATTGCCCGTCCGGGGTCAGTTGACTGAGGACGGGGGCACCGGGGACGCCTTCACTGGGGACGCAGGCGTCTCGCCTGCGGTTATCATCAGCCCGTCCCAACGCTACTTGGTAAATCCGCTCCGTCCCGTGCCATACGGCGTTGAAGATGAGGGTGTTGTTGTCTTTCCAGTAGTAGGAATCCACATTGCTGTCCAGCCCTTTGCTGAGGAACACTTTCTCGCCGCTGCGGGTGTTCATGGCGAAGAGTCGGTTCTCGTCGCTCTCGTAGCCGTCGTGTTCCATGCTGAGCCATGCTATCCATTGCCCGTCGGGTGAGTAGGCGGGATTGGTGTCGTAACCTTTGTTGTCCTCGGTGATGTTGCGTGCCTCGCCTGTCGCGATGTCGTAGAGATAGATGTCGGAGTTGGTGGAAACGGCGTAGTCCAGCCCTGTCTTCTTGCGGCAGGTGTAGGCGATGGTCTTGCCGTCGGGGCTCCATGCCAACTGCTCCGTGCCTCCCCACGGGCGCATCGGGCTCTCAAAGACCGTCCCTTCCAGCAGGCTGCGACCGTTGCTTGCGGCAAAATTGCGCGCATCCATCATGAGCGCACAGAGGAAAGGCTGCGGCACCTCGTCCACCCACTCGTCCCAATGTTTGTACATCAGGTCGTCCACCACACGCCCGCTCGCCAGCGGCAGGTCGGGGTAGAGATCAGCCGTAGTAGGGTGGCTTTTCACCGTTGAAACCAGGAGAATCTGCTTGTTATCGGGCGAGAGCAGGAACCCTTCGATGGGTTGCTCGAAACCTGTGAGAGCAAGGTCGCGGCTGTGGTCTTTGCAGTCGGTGATCCAAATCCTTCCTTCTTTCATATAGAGCAACTTGCCGTCGTTCGTCCACGCAGGTTGCGACCCCACGAACTCATCGACCATGCGCAACGCAGGTTTCCCCGCACAAGTAGGTGCGGTCTCCGAACCGCACTGCTGGTTCTTTCCCGCCTGCTGACTACTGGGGGCGCAGGCGTCTCGCCTACGGTTGCTTCCGTTATATTCGCACACCCGCACCCACGAGGTGGAGCGGTTCTCTGCCACGCTGTAGTACGACACCGTGTATGCGACCAGCGATTGTGTTTCGTTGGGCACCACGCTTCCGATACGCCCCATAGCCCACAAGGCTTCGGGAGAGAACACCCCGTCCGTGAGTGTTATCTCCGGCTTGGTGATAGGGGCACTCGACTGTCCCGAACTGTTTTTCTCCGAATTTTCACTTTGCGGGCTGCAACCCGCTGCTAACAAGGCAACCATTGCCAATAGGATGTGTTTAGGGTTCATATTCTTTATCAAGATGAATAATGAAGGAAACAAGATGAAAGACCGCTTGGTTCCGTCAGTCATTTGACCATTTGACAACTATCTGCCGCATGGTCAATAGTCAAATGTAAACGGTCAAATCGTTTCCGCCCGCAAAATTACAAAAAAATCCACAACTATGCAAATTCCGTGCCCGAAAAATCATTTTATTTTGCTCCCCATGCAGATAAATACTTTCTCAGTTACAATTGATTGTTACGATTTATGCCGCCAACAGATACTTGTTTGCTTGCCATTCCGAGCAGTCAGTTAACGGTTAATCTCGAAAACGCCACGAAAACAAGTCGAAAAAAGAATGAAAGAAGACGCCGATTTCAAAAGAAGCAGTTTCCTTTACCCCATAGCCCCAAATCCGCTACCCTCGCGCTACCCTTGCGCTACCCTTGCGCTACCCTTGCGCTACCCTCGCGCTACCTTCGCGCTACCCTTGCGCTACCTTTTTGTTGGGATTGGTATTTGTTTTTGCAATAAAAGAGAGTATCTTGGTTTCACTTCCCGATACCCGCGAAATACCGATAAAATAGCAGTGCTACCAACCAATGTAACCGAAGAATTAATGTTAATTACGCGACAATCAATGTCTGAAATTGCCTTTTGTTTGCACAATTAGAAAAAAAAGCAGTATCTTTGCCACCGAACCCGAAGATGGGGTTGCGGGTGGGGCGTACGCCGAACCGATACCAAGCAAGTGGCGGACAAGCGGAAAGCCGCACACGCCGACCATTGAGGTTTCACGGTATAAAAGGAGAAGCAAAGAATGAGCACCACGCTTTTCTGTTTTTATTCACCGGGTTGTTAGGTGCTGACAACTCACAAAAAGACAAACGATTATGAAGAAATGGCTATTCCTTTGTTTGGCTGCACTTGCCGTTGGAGTACGCGCAATGGCAACCGACCTTGTGCTCTCGCGTTCGAGCGGGACACAACTGCTGCAAGACATTGCTGCCATTGGCAAAGTGGTCTTCGTGGACGACTATCTGCTACTGCTTGCCCATGACGGCACCGTGCTCGCGCAAGAGTCCGTTGCCGATGTGCAGCAAATCACCTTCGCAATAACGACCCCTGAGTCGTCTTCCGTGGAGGGAGCAACGCTAAGCGGTATCACCATTTACCCCAATCCCGCACAGGACAGGCTCGTGGTGCAGGGAGCAGAGGGAAAGACCTTGCGCGTGTATGACTTGCAAGGGCGGCTGCTTCGGCAGACGGAAGGCACGGAAGTGCAAGTAGAGGACTTGTCCGACGGCACCTACCTGCTCCAAATCGGTACGCAAGTGGTACGCTTTATCAAACAGTAAACAACCAACAGCAAACAACAATATACCATTATGAAAAAGATACAATTAGTAGCCCTTGCCCTCGTGGCAACATTGGGCATGAGTGCAGAGAACAGCACCAAACTGCGCGTGTGGATAAGCGGAGCCAAAGTTGAATACCCCTTGACCATGGTGGACAGTCTCACATTCTATACAACTGCCACGGAAGACCCCGATGTGCCTTTGGCAGACGGCTTCTCCGTATCGGCGAATAAGAAAGTGCTATTCTCCGGCGGCAACTTGCAATACACTCAAAGTACCGACACTTGGGCGTTCGCTACCAATCAGTATGACGTGATAGGGGAAGCCAATGCGGATGGTGAAACTCTTGCGGACAAGATAGACCTCTTCGGTTGGAGTGGCAGCACGGGCTCTGCCAAGTGGGGTGTTAGTACCTCTACGGAGTACAATAAGGACTATTCGGGCGACTTTGCAGACTGGGGGCAGAATATCGGGGATGGCAGCACTTGGCGCACACTGACCGGTGCAGAGTGGACATACTTGCGCGAAACCCGTACAAATGCGGCAAAGTTGATGGGCGTGGCACGCATTCAAATAAGCGAAGATTATTACGCTAACGGTTTAATACTCTTGCCCGATAACTGGACTTGCCCTGATGGCATTACCTTCAAGTCGGGCTTTGCGAGTGAGAATAGCGAACAAGCCTACGCCGATTACCAGACTTTCACTCTCTTGGAGTGGTTAAGGTTGGAGGTGACGGGAGCGGTCTTCTTGCCGGCTTCGGGTTCCCGTGACGGGTCGAGTATTTCCAATGTGCAGTCCGGCGGCGACTACTGGTCTGCCACTCCCTTCGCCTCCGGTTACGCTTTCTATCTGAACTTCTACTCGACTAAAACAAGCATGGGTTTCAACGAACGCAGCCACGGGCGGGCTGTCCGTTTGGTTCAAGATATAAACGATTAACCTTACTATGCCCCCCGAAAAAAAAACTGCGCATAACCCCCACCACAACCCCCAAGAGGCTGCTTGCTAAGTCTAATGCAGTGCAACCACTGGGGACGCAGGCGTCCCGCCTGCGGGCGTTTTGGGACAAAACGGGAGGTTTTGCATTGATTTTAGTCGAACAAAAAGAGGCTGCCTGACAAATCAAGTCAGGCAGCCTCTAATAAAACGAACGAATCATTACGCGGCAACGGACGGCTTAACGCTCTTCCAACGCGTAGCGCGGTCGTCCCTCACACCAGTTTCTTGTACCGTATCCGCTTGGGCTCGAGCGCGTCTTCGCCGAGGCGCATCTTCTTGTTCGCCTCGTAGTCGGAGTACGACCCTTCGAACCAGAACACCTTCGAGTCGCCCTCGTAGGCGAGGATATGCGTGCATATACGGTCGAGGAACCAACGGTCGTGGCTGATGACCACGGCGCAGCCGGCGAAGTTCTCCAAGCCCTCTTCAAGCGCCCGCAGGGTGTTCACGTCAATGTCGTTGGTGGGCTCGTCCAGCAGCAGCACATTGGCTTCCGATTTCAGCGTCAGCGCGAGGTGCAGACGGTTGCGCTCGCCGCCCGACAGCACGCCGCATTTCTTCTCTTGGTCAGCGCCGGTGAAGTTGAATCGGCTCAGATAGGCGCGGGCGTTGATTTCCCTGCCGCCCACGCGGATATACTCCGTGCCGTTGCTGATGGTCTCATAGACGGTCTTCTCTGGGTCGATGTTCGAGTGCACCTGATCCACATACCCCACTTTCACCGTCTCGCCGACCTCGAAGTGTCCTTTGTCTGCCGTCTCCATGCCCATAATCATGCGGAAGAGCGTCGTCTTGCCCGCGCCGTTCGGACCTATCACGCCCACGATACCGTTGGGCGGCAGCATGAAGTCCAGGTCCTCAAACAGCACGCGGTCGCCGTAGGCTTTCGCCACGCCCTCGGCGTTGATGACCTTGTTGCCGAGGCGCGGACCGTTGGGGATGAATATCTCCAGTTTCTCCTCGCGCTCGCGTTGCTCTTCGTTCAGCATGCGGTCGTAGGCAGCCAGACGGGCTTTGCCCTTCGCCTGCCGCGCTTTCGGCGCCATGCGCACCCATTCCAACTCGCGCTCCAGCGTCTTGCGGCGCTTGCTTGCCTGCTTCTCCTCCATCGCCATGCGCGTGGTCTTCTGCTCCAGCCACGACGAGTAGTTGCCCTTCCACGGGATACCCTCGCCGCGGTCGAGTTCCAGTATCCAGCCCGCCACGTGGTCGAGGAAGTAACGGTCGTGCGTGATACAAATCACCGTGCCGGCGTACTGCTGCAGGTGCTGCTCCAGCCAGTCGATACTCTCCGCGTCGAGGTGGTTCGTCGGCTCGTCTAAAAGCAGGATGTCGGGCTGCTGCAACAGCAGGCGGCATAGTGCCACGCGGCGGCGTTCACCGCCGGAGAGCGTCTGCACGTTCGCGTCGTCGGGCGGGCAACGCAGCGCGTCCATCGCGCGGTCGAGTTTCTGGTCGATGTTCCATGCGTCGGTGCTGTCCAACTTGTCTTGCAACTCCGCCTGCCGCGCCAGCAGCGTGTCGAAGTCGGCGTCGGGCTCCGCGAAGGCAGCGTTTATCTCGTCGTACTCGCGCAGCATGTCCATCACGGGCTGCACGCCCTCCTGCACTATCTCGCGAACGGTCTTCGTGGGGTCCAGTTTCGGGTCTTGCTCGAGGTAACCCACCGAGTAGCCCGGCGAGAACACCACTTCGCCCTCGTAGTTCTTCTCCACGCCCGCGATAATCTTCATCAGTGTGGACTTACCCGAGCCGTTCAGACCGATGATGCCTATCTTGGCACCATAGAAAAAACTAAGGTAGATGTTGTTCAGTACTTTTTTCTGCGGCGCAAAACTCTTGCTCACGCCCACCATCGAAAAGATAATCTTCTTGTCGTCTGCCATGTTTAATTATGAATTATGAATTAAGAATTAAGAGGGCAAAGCATGCCATTTTCGGCTGCAAAGGTACAAAAAAAAGCCCACATACGCAAATTAAATTTGCACATATCAGAAAAAAGCAGTAACTTTGCACGCTTTTCTCGGCAGAACCGAGCACAAGGAGCAAAGAACCAAGAGCAGCAGCGCTCTTCATAATTCTTAATTAGTAAAAAGAGCAGCAGCGCTCTTAATTCTTAATTCATAATTCTTAATTAGTATATATGGCATTAAGCGAGCAAGAACAAGTGCGCAGGCAGAGCCTGCAAACGATGCGGGATATGGGTATCAACCCCTATCCGGCAGAGGAGTACGTGGTAACAGGCTATTCCACGGATATAAAAGCCGCCTTCCAAGACGATGACGAGACGGCACAGTGGCACACCGGCACGCCCGTGCGTATCGCGGGACGACTGATGTCGCGCCGTATCATGGGCAAGGCGTCGTTCATCGAGTTGCAAGACTCGAAAGGGCGCATACAGGTGTATGTCAGCCGCGACGATATACAAGCACCCGTACCCGAAGGCGAGCAGGCGACCACCGTGGAGCAGCAGATGTACAACGTGGTCTTCAAGAAACTGCTCGACATTGGCGACTTCATCGGTATCGAAGGCTTCGTCTTCCGCACGCAGATGGGCGAGATCTCCGTTCATGCCAAGCAACTGACCGTGCTGGCGAAGAGCCTCCGCCCGCTGCCTATCGTGAAGTACAAAGACGGCGTGGCATACGACGGCTTCAACGACCCCGAACAGCGCTATCGCCAGCGCTATGTGGACTTGGTGGTCAACGAGGGCGTGAAAGATGTGTTCCTCAAGCGTGCCACCATTATCCGCACCATGCGTCAGGTGTTCGACGAGGCGGGATACACCGAGGTGGAGACACCTATCCTGCAACAGATAGCCGGCGGCGCGTCCGCGCGACCCTTCATTACCCACCACAACGCGCTCGATGTGGATATGTATCTGCGTATCGCCACGGAGTTGTACCTCAAACGCCTCATTGTCGGCGGTTTCGAGGGTGTCTATGAGATTGGGCGCAACTTCCGCAACGAGGGCATGGATCGCAGCCACAACCCTGAGTTTACCTGCATGGAACTCTATGTGTCCTACAAGGATTACAACTGGATGATGACCTTCACCGAGCAACTCCTTGAGCGTATCGCCGTTGCCGTGAACGGTACCACCAAGGTGCAGATAGGCGACCACGAGGTGGACTTCAAAGCCCCCTACCGCCGCCTGCCTATCCTCGACGCCATTAAGGAGAAGACGGGCTGCGACCTGAGCACGATGAGCGAAGACGAGATACGCGAAGTGGCGAAGAAATACGGCGTGGAGGACACCGACAAGATGGGCAAAGGCAAACTCATTGACGAAATCTTCGGCGAGACCTGCGAGGGCACCTTCATACAGCCCACTTTCATCACCGACTATCCCGTGGAGATGTCGCCGCTCACGAAGATGCACCGCTCGAAAGCGGGGCTCACCGAGCGCTTCGAGTTGATGGTGAACGGCAAGGAGGTGGCGAACGCCTACTCCGAGTTGAACGACCCCATTGACCAGTACGAGCGTTTTGTGGAGCAGATGAAACTCGCCGACAAGGGCGACGACGAGGCGATGGTCATTGACCACGACTTCGTGCGTGCGTTGGAGTACGGCATGCCGCCCACATCGGGTATCGGTATCGGCATAGACCGCTTGGCCATTTTCCTCACGGGTCAGCCGACCATACAGGAGGTGCTCCTCTTCCCCACCATGAAACCCGAAGTGTAGGACCCTCCCCAACCCTCCCTACAAAGGGAGGGGGAAGACCCTCCCCAACCCTCCCT
>JBJEJX010000102.1:0-59054 GCA_051878345.1 Paludibacteraceae bacterium
GCGAGGGGATGTTCCGCAAAGACCCTGCCTCGCGCGAGGAGTGGAGCCTCAAGAATGTGCGGATGTGTGCCGAGCGGCAACGCAGCATATTGATGGATGTGTGGGACGCGCTCAAACCCGGAGGAATACTCATATACAGCACCTGCACTTTCAACCGCGAAGAGGACGAGGACAATGCCGAATGGATAGCCGAATCGCTCGGAGCCGAGGTGCTGCCGCTCGCTCACGATAAGTCATGGGGTATCAGCGAAGCCGCCATAGGGTATCATTTCTATCCCCACCGCACCAAAGGCGAAGGGTTCTATATCGCCGTCTTCCGCAAGCACGGCACATGGCCCGTAGGCTTGGCGGGCATACCCGCCAAAGCCCTGCGCACCGACAAGAAGAAAAGCAAGAAAACACCTGCTTTCCCCGCGGAGTACGAGACCGAGATGCGCTCGTGGCTCCAACATCCCGACCACTGGGTGATACGGCAGGACGACCGCTTTGCCACGGCTTATCCCGCTAAATTCAAGGAGGTTATCGACTATTTCTCGGTGCATTTCACCTGTATCTCCACGGGCTTCGGCTTGGGAGAGGAGCGCGGCAAGCGTATCGCGCCGCAGCACAGCCTCAGCATGGCAAAAGACCTCCGCCGTGAGGCGTTCCCGCAGGTGGCACTCACCCGCGAGCAGGCGCTCGACTACCTCCGTACCTCTGCCCTCGTGCTGCCCAACGCCCCGATGGGTGTTTTGCTGCTGACCTACGAGAATGTCCCCCTCGGCTTCGCGAAGAATGTCGGCAACCGCCTCAACAACCTCTACCCCAACGAGTGGCGCATCCGCTACCAGTAACCCACGAAGATATATAAGATAAGGTAAACACGGGTTAATTCGGGTTATTTACCTGAAGCAAGCCCCGAAGGGGCGAGATAAATTAGCGTAGGGGCTTGCTCCTACGAAAGAAACGCCGCACCACCCTGCCAGCCCCGAAGGGGCGAAATTAATTAATAAGATAAGGTAAATGCAGTTAATCCGGGTTATTTACCTGATGCCAGCCCCGAAGGGGCGAGATAAATTAGCGTAGGGGCTTGCCCCTACGAAAAAAAAGCCACACCACCCTGCCAGCCCCGAAGGGGCGAAATTAATTAATAAGATAAGGTAAATGCAGGTTAATTCGGGTTATTTACCTGAAGCAAGCCCCGAAGGGGCGAAATAAATTAGCGTAGGGGCTTGCCCCTACGAAAGAGACGCCGCTCCACCCTGCAAGCCCCGAAGGGGCGAAATAACTCAATGTTCGAGTCGTCGGGTCAACATGTAACAAACAACATCCATAACTTGCCTTCCGTGCAAAGTTATGGATGTTGTTTTTACATAAATTTTATGTGCGTGTTTATTCTACCGTGATTTGATAAACAAAGCACTTCTTGTTGCTGTATGACATGCTGGCATCGTATTTGTAATTACATCCACGATAAGGAGAATCCTCCGTATCTTCCACTCTTACCCAGTCTTCCTCTGTCCAAAAATCCCCCACGTTGATGTAGAGATTCTCAAACACTTTGTCCTGCAATATGGACTGATGAAGGTGTGCTTCGGGAGTGCTTGTTTCATCTGTAGAACCTAATACGGGGTCTGTTTTTGATGAAACAATCGTACGTTCTTTTACGCAAATCATTTCATGAGGTGCAAGAGTACACTCCTCAGCCGGAGATGCCGTTCCTATTCGAAGACTGATATCTCGGTCGTCAGAATGGTTTTCTATGTAGAGTCTATACTCAATACAATCATTAGAAGACTCGCAACCGCATAACCCCACAAAGAGAATACTTAAAAAAAGGAATTTACCAATACTTTTCATAATGCTTATTTTCCATTGATGTTAATTGTTACTATTTCGACTACAAAAGTAGTGCCAAAGAATGACAGACGCAGGTCTTATCCCCAAAAATGGAATAGAGATAATATCTCATTAGAAACGGTATCCCACGGCCATAGAAATTATGCGTGACCCTAACTGCAAATTGCCGGCATAGCCGAACAATGCACCCAATTCTGCCGCTCCGAACCAGCGCTCGCCGCCAAACGATACACCCAAAGCGGTAGCACCGACAGACCAACCGTGGTTGTAATAACATGTATTGCCTTCTTTCTCAATGCCTGCACAATAACCGCCATACACCGAAGAATACAACGCTAAATTATTTGTCGGGACACGAAAATATGTAAAACGGAAGGTCGGCATGATGGCGGTGTTGCCATATAGATAAGAACGCGTCACGGAACCAAGAGTCAGTTCGCTGGCATCGCCTCCCCACCATATTGTATTGATTTGCACACCCAATGAGAACCAATGGCATATATGGTAAGTATAATCAAGAAAGATATTGGGCGTGATATAGTTATTGCATAAATTATAGTACCGAGAGGCTTTTGCCGAAACGTACATATCTACCATATTGTCTCCCGCACCGATGCGCAGTTCCCGTTTACAACCAGGTAGCACTGAATGCTTGGCATTCTGCACTTCTGCACATACTATTGTTATAGATACCATAGTTAGTAAACATACAATTATTATTTTTCTCATAACTATCCTTAATTTGGACAAAACAGAACTATTTTGTACGAGGTTATTGTTTGGGCTTATTGAGAGCCTTGTATAATGTTGAATAACTTATTTGACAACCTTTCCAATTACTTATGTTGATATGAATATCGTAGGGATATAGTTGTTTCCAACCTCATAATTGAAAACAATGGTTGAACATCCCATCCAAAAGGAAATTAAAATAAGTACTTTTCTCATACGCTCAATTATTATTGATTTTCGTCTGCAAAGGTACTGCTTTTTGCGGATGTACACAAAGAAAAGGGGTGGAAAACAAACAACTCTAACTGACTGAAAATCAGAAAGAGTAACAAAACAGACGTGGAAAAAGTATCAATTTTGATTATGATGCCAGGAAATCCAGTAAAAAAGTTCGGAGATTCGTGGAGGTAGTACCCAGTTTCTTCGCTGTATTAGTACGCAACTTTGGCACACTGGAAACGGCTCGAAATATGTTGGTGGCAATCTGCGCACGCGAAGCATTATACAGAGTAAGTATGCAAATTTTCAAATCCTGTATGTCGATAGAAAATTGCGTGTGCAATCGTGTATAGATATTGTCTAATTGCCGGTCTGCTGTTTTGCAGAGCAAATCATCATCGTTCCATATATCCGACTCAAAAGCGAATGCGTCGCAACATTTCAGTAGCACCGTTTCTACTACCTCTCGCCTTTGGGCTTGTTGTGTTTCCTCTAATTCTTTGTTGACGTTTGCTAACTGTTCCTCTAAAACAATCGCATGCTGTTGCGTATCCAAGAAACGCTTATGATATTTCCGCCAAGACCATATGCCTACCAAGATACATACCGTTAGCAAGAAGGCGCTAAGGCTGATTTTGACGACAGTGGATAAGATAGACGAAGTGTTGTCCAGATAGTTTTCCAACGTGGAAACAGCACGAGAGTAGTCCTTGTCTGTTTTTTTATCCAACTGCTGCATATCAGCACGTTTATGGGCGTAATAGGATACGGCTTGTGCGTCGTGCCTGTTGGTGGCATCATCTATTAGGATATAGTAGGCATTGGCGCACAAAACAGGATAAGACGTGCCGCGTATAATATTCTCAGCATAAGATACGGCAGAATCCAAATTACCCAGGCGATAATAGGTTTTCATGATTTCCTGATAGATGCGCCATCGTTCTGTATCGTTATTACAAGCAAATTGTATTGCATTTTGAAACGAAATCATGGCAGAATTGTAGTCTTTCTTGCCATAATAGCACCAACCCCGATACATATTCAGGTACAGTAGATTTATGGAATCTAACTCGTATTGAGCAAGTAGGCTATAGATACTGTCGGCTCTACTGTATTCGCTCATTTCGCCATAGATTTGCATAATATACAATAAACCGCTGGCAATGTATGTATCATTCTTGCTCTGTTTGAAATCATGCAGGGCGCGTTGTGCAAACTCAAGACTTAACGGGGCGACACCGGCCTTGCCACATACATATCCCATGCAGGAGTTTACTCTGCCGCGGCGGATGGGGTCGGACATGTGGAGTTGGTCGCTTCGGACATAGCACTCTGCGGCTTCCACATATTGTTGGTAGCGGTCTTCTTTGTTGCGTCCGAGGTAGTAGTACGCCTTGCCTAAGTCATCGTGCTTGAGCACGCGGAGGACGGGTCTTTCCCACATACGGATGACCCGGAGCAACGCTGCGGTGTCTTGGTATATGATACCATGGGTATCCAGACTGTCCGCCTTTTGGACAACCATCTGCGCCTCGTGCCAACCGGTGCATCCCGTGCCCGCGCATAGGACAAAAACAAACCACAGCACCTGCAGCAGGCGCAGGGCAGTATGTATTTGGCATGAAATGTTCATTTTTCTGCGAAATCCATAACTTGCTTTTCTATGCAATTTATGGATGTTGTTTTGCATACGAAGAACTGTTTGACGAGTAGTAGCAATGCCACTGGGGACGCAGGCGTCTCGCCTGCGGATAGTTCGGCACGAACTACTTTTGTGCACCGGGCAATTCGGAGAAGAGGGGGAATGATTCCCCAAAAACAGTACGATTATTAAGATTTCCTCCATTGTTGCCCTATCGGGTGTTTTTCGCGGGTCTATCGCAGGTCTATCGCGGGTCGTCAGCAAGGCAATCCTGCCCCAAAACAGTACGATTATTAAGATTTCCCATTCTCGGCACCCCTCTTGTGAGACTGGCTGCCTCCCTTTCCGCCTCTTTGGGAGTGTCCACCATGCCCGCTATTCCCGCCTCTGCCGTTGCGGGAGCCATGTCCTCTATGTCCGTTGTGTCCGTTACCGTGCCCACCGCTTCTGCCGCCGCGGGCGGCGTATTCGGCATCCGTGGGGGCGGCACCTAAGGATTCGGGGAGGGGTATTTGGTCTATCGTCTTTTTCAGGAACTGCTCGATGCGGCGGAACGCCTGCGCATCATTCGGACTGACCAGCGTAACCGACTCGCCGGAGTTCTCCGCGCGCGCGGTGCGCCCGATGCGGTGCACGTAGTCCTCCACGTCGCGGGGCACGTCGTAGTTGATAACCAACGGGATGTCGTCCACGTCTATGCCGCGCGAGACGATGTCCGTCGCCACCAGCACGTCCACCTTGCCGTTGCGGAAATCGAGCATCACCTCGTCGCGCTCTTTCTGCTCCAAATCGGAGTACATGGCGCGCGCCTCTATCTTGTGCTGCCGCAGCGCGCGGGTCAGGTCGCGCACTTTCTGCTTCTTGCCCACGAAGAGTATCACTTTCTTGAGGTTCCTGCCTTTCAGGAGTTCCACCACCATGGGCGTTTTCTGCGGTTCGTACAGCCGCACCGCCTGCTGGTGGATGCTCTCCGGCGGGCGGGCAACGGCTATCTGCACCTCCTCCGGATTGTGCATGATGGCTTTCGCCATCTCGCGAATCTTCGGCGGCATGGTAGCGGAGAACATGATGGTCTGCCGGTCTTTGGGCAACCGTTTCACCACGGTCATGATATCATCGTAGAAGCCCATGTCGAGCATGCGGTCTGCCTCATCTAAGATAAAGTACTTCACGCCGGAGAAATCGATATCGTAGATGTTCATCTGGCTCAGCAGCCGCCCGGGCGTGGCGATGACGATGTCCGCGCCGCGTTGCAGCCCTGCTACCTGCGTGCCCCACGCGCCGCCGTCGTTGCCGCCGTATATCGCTACGGAGGAGAACGGCACATAGAAGCCGAAGCCCTCCATCTGCTGGTCAATCTGCTGCGCCAACTCGCGCGTGGGTGCCATGATGATGGCGTTCAGTTTGTTCGGGTCGTGGTTGTCGTACTCTAAGTTGGTGAGCAGCGGCAGGATATACGCCGCCGTCTTGCCCGTGCCCGTCTGCGCACAGGAAATCACATCCTTGCCTTGCAGGATGATGGGTATGGTCTGTTCTTGCACGGGTGTGCAGGTGTCGAAGTGCATATCCCACAGTGCATCCAGCACCCCGTCCGATAAAGGTAATTCGTCAAAAAACATGGGTTAATGTAATAAGTAATAAGTAATAGGTAATATATGATTAGGTAGTGGTGAAAGAATAGCCTTGTTGTAGCGCAAACTCTTCTATAAACTGGATGTTTGTTTTTGTCCATTGCGTACTTACAACAAAAAGTTTTCTATCTACACTCAGTAAGTGATATTCTTGTTGCATTAGGTATCTTATAGGGTCTTTAACCTCTGCCAAAAGTTTAATAGTAGCGCGATTCCCTTTTTGATTGAATACATGCACATAATCATTGTACGTCATGGGGTATTGCTGTACATAATGCTTGATAACTGCGTGCACAAATTTTCCCTTCGACAAATTTTTTAATCCAAAGATGTTGTACTTGGTATTATCTTTTTCTCCGTGATTTATAGGTGCCTTAGTATAAGAGATTTCCGCAACTTTTGTCGTTGCAGACAGTGGAATGATAGTGGATGAGACCATTATCCTAAATTGAGCGAACACATCATCAATCCATTCATCGGAACGTCCTTCTATTAAAAATTTCTCCCTCAATAGTTCTCTAAAACATTCTCCTTCCTTATCATTAAGAATTTTTGCGACAGTATTCTGTTTCTCTTGTTCTTCTGCCTGCTTTTGTTTTATGTCCTCATAAAACTTCAATATGGTTTGCGGGGCATAAGTGTCTTTTTGGCACAATTCCACAAATTTAATGCCATTAGGATCGTTTCCTGATATTGCTATGGTACAAATTTCTGTAGGTTCGGAAGTTAAGTCATCATAAAATAGTCGTATGTTTTCACCTATATAAATACCAAACTTAACGGGGTGTTTGAGCATACGCATATACGACAATAGTTGTTTTTTGTCTTCCTCTTGTATCGTATGGCTTGGGCGTTTTACTTCAATCACAAACTGCTCTATGCCATTAGACGAAAGCACAATATCCGCTAACTTCGTTTCATGCCCGACTTGTATTGGATATTGAGTGGTTATTTCCCCATCAAACTTCCTCCACTTAAGGAGTCTCATACAATTAGCAATAGTCTCTTCGTATTCCTTTTCCAAGACATCACGTTTGATACAGTCTTGCAAGTCAGCACAAATCTCATTCCAAATGTCTTTCATAGCAGTATATTTCTTCAAAAATTTGTGTATATCAAAAAAAAGCAGTACTTTTGCAGCGGAATCCCCGGTAGTCCCTGACGAAAGTCAAACTATCGGGTATCGTCCTTTCTTATAGGAGTATTCTTCCAAACACATTGTTTTTGTTATTCTCATAAGGCTGTCTGTTCTGTCTTGGCAGGCTGTTTCTTGCTTTCTTTATTTCTCCCAGCCGGTGAAGACTTCGGGGCCGTAGGTATTATCCTCGGAGGGGTCGTGGAGGGGTGTCCACAGTTGGGCGAAGAAGGGGTTCTCGCGGGCAATCTTGTCCCAGTGCCACGGGCGCGGGTTCGGCTCGTCGGCGTAGGGATAGGGCATGCACTCGGGGCACCAGTGTCCGCCGAGCAGTATGAGTCGGGGCGATGCCGAGAAGCGGTGCCCTTCGGCGCACTCCCATTCGAGCGGGGTGTCCCAGTCGCCCTGCACCATGCTCTCCGACAGGCACTTACCCCCGCGGAAAGCCGCGGCACGCTGCATGTCCTCTATGGTGAAGAGGGCTTGGGGCTTCTCCTCATCGTAGCCGTGGTCAAGACGCACGACCGTGTCGGACGGATGGGAGGTATCGAAATGCTTCCAGTCGGGGATGGCGCGGTAAGCCTCAAGCGATCCGTAGTAGGCGTGTATGCGAGGCTCAACGTTATGCTTTATCCACCATTGCGTGCCGTGCTCCTCCGAGCAGGCCAACTTGTACATAGCCAGTTTGACGCAGTGGGGGAAGAGTTTGGCTATCTTGGTCTTGGAGGCGAACTTCACCAGCGCGGGGATAGCATCACTCTGCGCCATCTGACGGAAATAGTCGCGCACGGGGATGTTCGCACGGAAATGCAGATAGTTCTCCAGACGGTCGCCATCAATGTACCACATGCCGTGGAAATTGCGAGTGGTGAACCACTTGGGCTCAAAAATCTGCTCAGGTCGCGGACAGCCTATCGCCTCCATGAGCAGACTCTCAAACTCGTAGTTGCTGATACGATACTCCTTGCCCGAACCGATGTTGTAGTAGTTCTTCCAGAAGTCCTCCGGCACTTCGGGACGACACACGCGCTCCAGCAGTCGTCCGCTGTCTTCCACGGTTGCCCACTCCAACACGCCGCGGATAGGGACATGGAACATGATGGGGTCGTAGTTGTTGAGGATAGCGGGGTAGAGGATACCCGACTGGCGCAGGCTGACCCACCGTTTGATAGGCGAGCCCGTGATGATACGCTCCGCCATGGCTTTGGTCAGTCCGTAGTGGTCATAAGCCGAGACACAGATAGGGTCGCCTGCGCGTCCCCAGTGGAGCGGCTCGCGGCGGTCGCCCATCTGCGCGACGCTACCTATGTAAACCACCTTCGGCTGCACCTCCTCGGGCTGCGCCAAGACGGCATCGCGTACGTACTCTGCGGCAGCGATATTGGTCTTGCGCGTGGCACGCGGACGGTAGTCGGCTTGGGGCGACACCATGCCTCCTACATGCAGAACGATGTCCGCACCCGTTACGCCGCGCAGCATGTCCTCATAGCGCGTCAAGTCGCCCCATATAATCTCCACACGGTCGGCGTAGGCGGCGAGTTTCTCTTTGTTCTTCGCACTCGGACGCGCCAAGATACGCAAGTGGTATTGTTCGGGATAGCGCAGGATTTCCTGCATGCCTGCCCATCCCATGGTGCCCGTGGCACCGGTAAGGAATACGGTAGTTTTCATTATGGAACAAGGATTAAGGAGCAGGGAACAAAGACTGAATAGTCTCGTACAGTCATGGATAATCCGTCTTGGTTCGTGCTCTTGGTTCTCGGTTCGTATCTATTATTTAGAACTTGTAACTCCCGCCGAGCATGAACTGGATGCCCTCCGACTGGTAGCCGTAGTAGATGTCGTTGTGGCGATGGATATAGTTGTTCAGTTGGAGGAAGACCGCCCAATGGTCTTGCTCGTATTGACAACCGAGGTTGAGTTGCACGGTCGGCTTCAGGGTCTTCGTGCCAAGGGTGGTCAGTGCCAGCCGCTTGCCTGCAAAGAAGTTATCGGAATAGAGCGACCAATGCTCATCTATGCGTCCGTCTATGCGCAGGCTGATGTCCCAGTCGGCGCGTCCGTAGATAGCATCATCGGGCATCTTCCCTTCCGTCTCCGCAAAGAACTGCTGATAGTCCGTGGGGACAGCCTCGTGGCGGAAGCAGTCCCAGAAATAGTAGTTCCCGCCCAACTGCACACGGACGTAGTCACGGTAGTGGTAGTGGAAATCCGCCCCTATCTTGCCGCGCCCGTAGTCGGAATACGCATAGACGAAATCGCCCGCGCGGTGGAACAAGCCCGACTCGCCCATGAAGTCCTCCGCCGTGGCGATAAGGGTTATCTGATTCTTCTCATAGGCATAGCCGCCGTAGAGGGTGATAAGCAGGTCGCGGTAGGGCTTGATATGGAATCCCACCGTTCCGTCCACGGGTGTGTAACCCGCCGTATGGTGCGAGGTGATTCCCGCCGACAGCGAGCGGTAAGGCATGCTTTCCATATAGGCTTGATAGATACCCGTGCCCAACCTGCCGCGGATGTCCGCGTACAAGGTCAGCCATTCCTTCACTATCTGTCCCTCCAACTGTATGTTCGGCGACGGGGCGAAAGAGATGTTCTCGTTGCCCGACAGCATCTTCCCGCGCCCGATATTCAGGTCAAGATTCACACCCGCGTGAATGCTGAAGCGCTTGCCGCCGTAGGCGTAGAACGGCTCCATGCGTATAGCGTGGCGGGGGTTGTAGAGCGAGTCGGCAACCGCGTCCGTAGCGATGAAAGCATCTATCGCCGACAAGTTAAGCCCTATGCGGTGGCGGTTTATCTTATAGCCGAGGTCTATCGTGGAGCGCACTTGGTGCTCGGTGGCGTACTGCGGCAGGGCGAAGAGCGTGTAACCCGCCTGCACCTTGTATTGGAAGTCCTGTTTCTTGTTGCTCTTTATCCCCACAAAGACATCCGCTCCCCACGTCGTCTGTTTGTCCTCCGGCAGGAGTTGGCTCGGTTTGTCTATCGTGAGCGTCTCCGTAGCAGGGTCGAAATAGCGGCCGTGGCGCGTGTAGAAACGGTTGCGCCCCTCCACGCCGAAATAGAGTTCGCAGGTGGAGAACGAGTGCCCGAAGCGCAGTCCGAGGTTCGTGCGGCTGTCGGCGCGTCTGCCCCACTGCGCATGGTGGTGTGCATACACATTCAGCACATCGCGCACCCGCTTGCCGTCCGCCCCCTGCGGGCTGAGGCTGTATGCAAAGTCCAAAGAGGTGTTCAGGTGTCCGAATGCGCCTTGCACATAGCCGTGCAGAGGCTCGGGCGACTCGAAGCGCGTGGGCTGGCTCAGCAGGTCGTTGGTATTGAAAGCGGGGCTCAGCAGCGCATTGTAGTCGGAGTACTCCACCGTGTGCGCGGGCAGCGCGGTTTCCGTGACGGCAGGCTTGCGGTTTATCTTGCCTGCCGCCTGCACCACGGGCTGGAAGTCGCGCTCCACGGTTACGTTGCGGTTGAGGGCGGTGTCGGTCTGCGCCGCTGCGGCAAAGGCTACGAGCAGGCTGCCCAAGAGGGCGGTATATCGTTTCATCGTTTTCATCGTCATTCGGAATAATCGGAGTCTTCGGAGTTATTGGCGTTCTCGGGGCGCTCGTCCATGGCTGCCAGTCGGCTTGCCACGCGATCGGCTATGTCGTCTTGGGCGGAGGCGGATTGGTAGTTGGCTTGCAGCGAAAGCAAGTACTGCCGTGCCTGGAAGGTATCGCCACGGCGGCTGTTGATGTCCGCCAGCAGGATAAGTGCCCGCGCCAACCAATACTGTTGCTGTGTATTCATTTGCGCAAACGACATGATTTCCTCCTCCGCTTTGTCCAAGTCTCCCTCCGCAAAATAGCACTCCGCGAGCAGGTATTTCGCCTCTGCGCCGTTGGCAGTGCGTACCTCCCCCGCCACCACTTGCAGGTCGGCGACAGCGTTCTCCCATTGCTGCAATGCCACATACGCTTTGGCGCGGTTGTAGCGTGCTTCCGCCGCCACATCGGCTTTGTCGCTGTCGGAAGTGTAGTCGGCGAGTATCTGTCCCGCGATGTCTATCGTTGCACGGTGTTGTCCGAGGTAGTAGGAGCAACGCAGGATGCCCAGCCGTGCGATGTCGGTATTCTCCGTAGAAGAGGACTGCGAGAGCAGGCGGTAGAAATAGTCGAGCGCGGTAGCGTAGTCCGCTGCATCATAACTCAGTTCCGCCGCACGCATGCACGCCTCCTCCATGTACGGGTTGCCCGCAATCTCCGCCAGCGCTTTGTACTCGCGCAGGGCATCGGCCGGCTGCATAAGGCGGTAGTAGGCATCCGCCAACTGCTGCTGCGCCGCCGTGCAGTAACGCCCGCCGGAGCAGTAACGGCTCAGGTAGTCGCTCAGCGACGAAGCGGCAGCCGTGTAGTTGCCCTGCATGTACTGCAGTTCGGCGGCAGCATACGAGAGCGAGTCGTCAGCGGTAGTAACCTGCATATTCATCTTGCTCAACTGCTTGGTATATTCGAGGTACTCGGCTATGTTGTTGGTCTCCACATAGAGTGCTTCGAGTGCATCAAGCGCCGCGTATGCCTCATCGGTGGCAGGGTAACGGTCTATCGTGGCTTTGTAGGCGGCAATGGCCTCTGCCGTGCGGTGCAAGTTACCGTAGAGCATGGCACGCTCCAGCGATGCTTTGCGGGCAAGGTTGCTGTTCGGATAAGTCTGCAGCAACCGCTCGTAGGTCTGTATCGCCGCAGGCTCGTCGTCCAGTTGCAACTGTGCGCGGGCTATCTCGTACATACCGTCGTCCGCGTAGTCGGACTTCGGGTAGCGTGCCACCAGCGTCTGCATGGTGCTTATCTTGTCGGCGTATCGGTGGAGCAGACCTTGCGCATACCCTTTCTGGAAAGTGGCATAGTCGGAGCCCGTCGCGCTCAGGTCTATCACCTGTCCGTAGTAAGCGATGGCGGCGCGGAAGTCGCGGGCATTGAACGCGCAATCGCCCAAGCGGTTGAGCGCATCGGCATAGGTCGGGTCGCTGCTCCCTTTCCCTTGAGCACCGACTACCGCCCCCTCTTGGTCTATGTAGCGCACGAACTGCTTGCCCGCCTCATCATAACGGTGGAGCGAGAACAAGGCATAACCGTACAAATAGGGTGCCGAAGCATAGTTAGCGGAGCGCCGCACATCCGGCTGCTGCATATACTGCGCTATGTCGCGCACGCAAGCCTCGTAGTCGTGCAGGCGGTACGCCGCCTCCGCCCGCCAGTAGTATGCCTCGGTGGTGTAAGCCGCACCTTCCGCCCCCTGACCGCTAACCACTGACCCCTGACCACTGTCTATCACCGCCGTCATCCACTGCCGCGCCTGCTCCATCTTCCCTTGCAGGAAAGCATCCACGCCCAACTGATACCGCAGGTACTGCTTGAGGTTCTCCAAATCTCCCTTGGATGGGGACTTCCTGCTCTCCCCCTTTGCAGTAACGGAAGCGGCAGGGGGGGCTATCTCTATTGAATCCAACACACTGAGTGCCGCTTGGTAGTTCTTCGATCGCATGAACGCGTCCCCCAGCAGGGTGAATATCTGCTCGCGGTGGCGGCTCTGCGGATAGTTTTTCAGAAAGGCGGTGAAGGCTTTCACACTCTCGCCCAGCGCCGACGACTGCTCGTAGGTGCAGAGCGTGTAGTTATACAGCGCCTCTTCGCTCACTTCCGGCGTCAGTCCGTAGCCGATAGCGGCTTGGTATGCCATCTTGGCCTGCTCCTGCTGCCCCATCTGCCGATAAGCATGCCCCATGGTCAGGCTCGCACTCTCCGAGATGGTGTCTTTCTCCTGTTTCACCTGCTTGAGGTAGGCGACCGCCTCCGCATAGTCCCCCAACTGATACTCCGCCATACCCAGCAAGTAGATGTCGTTCCGCACAATGGGTACCGCCCGAGCCGCAGACGAATTCCCCGCCGCTTGCGGGGAGGAAGTACGGGGGCGGGAGTCCGCCGGGGACGAGGATATATCGATGTAGGCTTTCAAATGGCTCACCGCCTGCTTGTAATCCCCCTTGCGGTAGTATATCTCTCCCAGCATGCGGTGCAACTCGCCATACATTCCGTCGTTCCCTCCATTAGCAGCGAGATCCGAAGCGGGGCTCAGCATATCCTCCGCCCGTGCCTGTGCCTCTACAAAATCTCCCTGCGCGTAGTAGGACTGTACGATGAAGTAAGGCACCGTCGCCTGATACTCCCGCACGTTCTCCAACGACAGGAACGCAGGCAGCGCCTTGTCGTAGCGCTGCAACTTATAGTGACAATATCCCCAATAATAGGTCGCTTTCTGCGCATAAGGATGCTCCGTGCGGTTCTCCGCGTCCCCCTTTCGGAGCAGGGCGAAGTAGGTTATCGCCCGCTCATACTCCTGCAACATCAGGTACACATACCCCCTATAGAACTGATAATCGGGTCTGTGCGGACGGCTCAGCGCTTTGTAGTCCGCCTGCTCCAGTGCCTTCGCGGCGTTCTTCCATTTCCCTTTCTCCGCGTACAGCACGCCCGACATGAACCATACCTCATCCTTGTAGGTCGTATAGGGGTACTGCTCCAAATAGGTCTTCAAATCGTTCTGCAACGATGCGTCTCGCTCCTCAAAACGTGCCGCCAATTTCCCGAAAGCCGCCTCCATCGGAGACGGCGAGAGCGCTGTCCCCGCAGGGCGTGTCTGCGCAACCGCAGACGCCCGCGGCGCACACGCGCACCACAGCACACCGAACACCATACTGATTATCCACAACCGTTCTCTCTTCATATCATAAAGTTACAAGTTACTATCACCATAAAATCGGCGACAAAGTTACAACTTTTTTTTGAGATATGCAAATTATCTTTGTATTCCACTATTAATTGCCACGCAATTCGTCACTAATTCTTCGGAAACGGTTCTCCATCCGATAAAACAAACCGCCTTAATCCATGCGCAATCTAATCACATACCGAGCACATACCGAACGGAACCACCTGCGAATCACCCGTGAATCATTTAAGATTGTACCAGAGGAGTTTCGACAAACATTTAGCAAGCATTTAACAAGCATTCGATAATCATTCTACAATAACCCAAGAATAACCCAAGATTATCACGAAGGAATATCGGAGAAAAAGGGGGTGGGATTGTTGTTTCGGCGATAGTTGATGAGTAATTACACGACCGTTCATGTTTCAAGCAGCACTAATTTGGACGCTTTTTGATGCTGTCGGTTCCATCCCCCGACTCTGTGGCAACAAATGTTCTATTTCAAAAACATGTTGTAAAACATATTTTAGACCCAAATGTGCGATTTCTTCCCATTTCATCGGTATTTTTTGCCAATTTGCAGTGCTAAATTCAATCATTTTTTGCATTTTCTGGGAGAATTACCACCATTGAGCGGACTATTCTATACCCAATTACGGACAAAAATTGACCTCCGTTTCTCTTTTTTGTTGTACTTTTGTGCGGTATTTTTAGAGGGGAGTAGTACGCACTTGGGAGAAGAGACAGAGGAGCGGACTTTTCGGGCAGAAGGAGGGACGTGTTGCGAGGAGGGGAAAATGTAATTAACAACCAAATACTAACTAACTTACAAAATTCTAATCAACATGAAAAAACTTTTCTTTTTGGCAGGTGCGCTTCTCTGTGGAGCCATTTCTGCAAACGCAGTGGACTACCTCGTACAAACAGGTAATACAGGCGACGCCACTTGGTCAAGTGAGGCTATCACCGCTCTCGGTGTAGCCGCAGACCATGTGATAGACCTTTCCAAGGAGGGTGCGACTCTTCCTACTACGGGTGAGATTTGGTTCGCAGGAGGTGAATATGAATTTACGGCACAGTATGCCATTACTACCAATGCTAAACTCTACGGCGGCTTTGCGGGTACGGAAACAAGTGTTGAGGGCCGTGCATTGGTAACTGGGGGCAAGGTATACGAGTTTGTCAATCCTACTATTTTCAGTGTTACTCAGCCGACATCGGGTGACTTTGTAAAAATGTTCCCCGATCAAACAGGTGGTGTAATTTTAGATGGTCTGACCATCCAAGGTTCCAAATCCACAACGGATGGTGGAGCAATCAAAGTGGGCAGCAACTCGGTAGTACGCAATTGTACCTTCTTAAATAACTCAACAACTGCCAAAGGTGGTGCCGTCCTTGCCTACAATGTTAACAATACTATTGAGAATTGCTATTTTGAGAGTAATAGCAGTTCACAAGGAGGTGCTTTGTATGTTGCCACGGGTTCGGGTTCCTGGGGTAAATATACAATGAACGTTGCACACAATGTGTTCGTCGGCAACTCATCTACAGGTACGGGTGGGGCTTTGCAAATTCAAGGCTCATGCACCATTACTGTAGACGCAAACATATTCTACAATAACACTTCGACAGGACATAGTGGGGCTATCTATGACAATGGAGGAAATATAAGCATTATAACCAACAATGTAGTTTTCAATAACTCCTATTTAGGTTCTAACAACACTTGCTGTTACGTAAAACCTAAATATTTTGCTAATAACACTATCTGCAACAATCAGGGCAATGTGTATTTCGCAACAAACACTGATTCTGCTGTAGTGGCAAACAATGTTATTTGGGGCAACAAACAGGGTGAGAGCGCAAGTGGTGTCTCGTTTGCTAGTGCGACCAACGGTTTAACAGCCCTTAACAACTACACCTCGAACACCATGCCTACAAATAGAGGTTTAGTCCTTTCCTTGATAGATAGCGTCGATAATACGAACTACACGGTTTCTTTGAAAAATGACAACGATACCACAAAGAATAGCGACGACACCGAAAAAATCATTTATGGTCCTTATTTTGTAAAACCAACTTCTTTCGTAGGTGCAATCGCAGCAGATGCTACTAACGCGGACGAGTTGTTGGCAGAGTTGAAAGCCGCTGACTGGTCGCTGCAAGCAAAATCCGCGTTGATTAACGCAGGTACGATATTGGATTATGTTACCACCGACATTCTTGGCACCGCACGTGAGGAAACAGGCTATGATGTAGGTGCCTACGAGTATGTCGAGAAGGGGGATATCGGTTCTGCTTTCGAAAACACGGAGAAAGCACCGCTGGATATTCAAGCTGCATTGCAGGCAGGAGAGGTGTATAATATCCTCGGTCAACGCGTGGGCGACTTGCAGGCGGGCAACATTTATATTGTAAACGGACAGAAAATCCTTATGCGATAAGAAGAAAGAAGAGTTTCAAGTTTCCGATTTCAAGTTTCAAGTGCTCTTGAACCCGGAAACTTGAAACTTGTTTATCCCGACAAGTCGGGGAAACAAAAGACATGAGACTTATTTCAACTAACTAACAACAATACCTATGAAAAAACTAATTCTTTCGATTGGTTTGCTGCTGGGTGCAATGTCGCTCAGCGCAAGCGTGGTTTATGTAGCCCCGAACGCAGTAGGCGACAGCACGGGCTCAAGTTGGGACAATGCCATGGAGAACATCCAGATGGCAATCAACAAAGCCAAAGAGGATGAGACGGGACAAACCGTGGTATGGCTCAAAGCCGGAACGTACAATGTTACCAAAGCCATTGCGGTGAAAGACTCCGTAAGCATCTACGGCAGTTTCGCAGGTACGGAAGCAACGGCTGACGACCGCGCCAAAGTAGAAGGCGGCAAGCCGTGGGAGTATGCCAACCCCACTATTTTGAACGGCGGCGACTCCGTCAACATCATGAACGTAGGCAAAGCCACCCTTGTCCAGCCTGTGGAGATAAACGGTGTGGTATTTGAGCACGGTTTTGCCAACAGTGCCAACAAGAACCTGTCCACTTCCGGCGGTGGTGCTATCCGTCTGAATGACAATGCTTCGCTGGTGAACTGCGTTATCCGCGACTGCAAGTCCGACAAGGATGGCGGCGGCGTGCGTTTCTACGGCGGCGGATCGCTTTACTACTGCTTGTTTGAGAACTGTTATCAGTTCACCGGTGCCAACGGCGGCGGCGCTATCAACGCATCGGTTACCAACTCGGGCAACCACACCATTATCATCGAAGGCTGCGAGTTCCGCGGTTGCCACTCGGAAATACGCGGCGGCGTAATTGCTACCAATGCCAACAACGGTAAGATTCTGATTAACGCCTGCACATTCTATAACAACTATGCCGCTATGGCAGACGGCACACTCCAACCGGGTGGCGTCATCTATGATAACGCCGGAAACATCACGGAGATTACCAACTGCGTTATCTACAACAACTCCGGCAAGAACTGCATGTATCTGAAAGCAGGCAAACTCAACAACAACACCATGGCGTTCAACATCGGTACGGTATATGTGGCTACTGCTAAGAACGCCGAGGTATGCAACAACCTGAACTGGGCAAATGTTACCGATGAAACGGGTGCTACCGCTACCGGTATCACGGCTGCTGCAGGTCTGACCGTGCTGGGTCTGAACAACTACACCTACAACCCCATCCCCGAAGGTTGGACGGTATCGCTGGATGCTGAGGTGGCTACCACCAACGTAGAGTTTGCTTCCAACAAGTCGAACGGCGACTTCGAGGTAGCAGAAGGTGCAGAGGCTCCCGAAGGCAAGTGCCTGGTAGGTCCCCACTTCGTACAAGTGCCCTCGTTCTTCGGTGCTATCCCCACCACGACGGCAGAGGCAGACAAAGCAGTGTTCCTCGCAGAGTTGGAGGCGGCTGATTTCCACATTAAACGCCAATCGGCATTGCTCAATGCCGGTACCGACTCCGCCTATGTAGAGTCTGACCGCGACGGTAACAACCGCCCGCAGGGTCCCCGCGTGGACGTAGGTGCCTACGAGTTGGCATACCACATGGTGGTTATCCCTGCATACAGCGCAGAGGAAGGCAGGATAGCCGATGAGAACGCGACTACGCTGAACGACACCACACTCTACGCCGTAGACGGTTCCACACGACGCTTCTACATCATGACCGCAGACTTGGAGATTCCCTACCTCGTGCAGACCGTGGCTTCCACCAACGGCGGTTTGACCTTCGACGGTGCAAAGACCAATGTTACCGACCTGATAGACAAAGACGCTTACATCCTCGACCTGACCATCACCGAGCCTATCATGTTGGAGGTTACATGGGTGAAACCCATTGTGGACTACACCGTTACATTGGCAGTGGCTGCCGGCTGTGAGGATATGGGTACCGTGGAAGGTGCAGGCACCTACGCCGCAGGCACGGAAATCACCATTAAGGCGATTGCCAAGGCAGGTTACCGCTTTGTAAAGTGGAGCGATGAGAACACCGAGGCAGAGCGCAAAATCGTGGTGAACGAAGACCTCAGCCTGACCGCTACCTTCGAGCAGGGTGAAGGCCTTGCAGACGCAGTAGCCAATACCCTCGCCATAATCGCAGAGAAGAACGGTGTACGCGTGAGCGGTCTGCAACAGGGAGGCACCGTAGAGGTATTCGACATCAATGGGCGCCAAGTGTTCACCGCTGTGGCTGAGAGCGAGACCCTCTACATCAACCTGCAACAAGGTATGTACATCATCCGCCAAGGTGCTAACCGCGGCAAAGCAATCGTGAAATAACATAAAAAGTAAGGAGTTTCAAGTTTCAAGTTCCAAGTGAGGTTCGTTCTGTGATCCCACTTGAAACTTGAGACCTGAAACTTGAAACCAATACACCCTATTACCATGAAAAAACGCCTATCCATCTTCCTCTTGTCGCTACTCGCTACGGTTGGCGTATGCGCGCAATCGCCCTTTATGGGTACGGTTGTGGACGAGAATGGAGAACCCCTGATTGGTGTGAACATCCTTATCAAGGGGACGAGCACGGGTACCATGACCGACTTCGACGGAAATTTCACGCTCAACGTCAGCGACAAAGACGTGCTGGTGGTTTCCTACCTCGGCTTCAAAACCCAAGAACTGAATATCAACCGCAAGAAACAGCCTATGCTCATCACACTCTACGAGGACAAGCAAGCCCTCGACGAGGTGGTAGTCATCGGTTATCAGGATGTCCGCAAGAAAGACTTGACGGGTTCGGTGGCTAAACCGAACATGGAAGAGATGCTCAAAGCCCCTGTGGCAAGTTTCGACCAAGCCTTGGCAGGTCGTGTGGCAGGTGTGAACGTATCGTCAGGCGAAGGTATGCCGGGCGGTGAGATGAGCATCGTCATCCGCGGTAGCAACTCTGTTACGCAAGACAACTCTCCGCTCTATGTCGTGGACGGTTTCCCTGTGGAGGACGCCAGTATCGCCTCTGCCATCAACCCCAACGATATAGAGAGTATCGATATTTTGAAAGATGCCTCCGCTACGGCCATCTACGGTAGCCGTGGTGCCAACGGTGTCGTCATCATCACCACCAAGAAAGGGGCTATCGGTGCGCCGCAAATCACCTACGACGGCAGCGTGGGCGTGCAGCATATCACCCGCAAAATACCCATGATGGACGCCTACGAGTTCGTCCGTCTGCAGACTGAGATGTACTCGCAATCGGAGTTAGAGAGCAAGTCGGGTTATTTCCCCACCAAGCAGAGCCTGCTCGATGAGTACGGAACCATCAACAACTCCTATTTTGCTTCTCTCTTGGCTGACAAGCCCAACGACTATCGCGTAACGCTGGAGGACTATCGCAATGCCGACCAATACGACTGGCAGGACATCATCTTCCGCGATGCGGTGCAGACCAACCACAGCCTCTCTATGACGGGCGGCACACCCGAGGCACGCTACAACGCTTCCCTCTCATACTACTATCAAGACGGTATCGTGAAGTACAGCAACTACAACCGTTTCCAAGGACGTATCGGACTGAATGTGAAGAAGAACCGCCTGACCATCAACCTCAAAGCGAACTACAGTTGTGCCACGCAAACGGGGTCTTCTCCCTCGCAGAGCCAGTATTCGGGTCAGAACAACCTCTTCTACTCTGTTTGGGGCTACCGTCCCACTACACAACCGAACACCTCGCTCAGCAACTTGCTCGACAAAGCGCAGGACGACGCCGTGAACCCCGCTAACGACTACCGTTTCAACCCCGTGAAGTCGCTGGCAAACGAGTATCGTCTTACCCGCACGCACAATGCGCAGTTCAACGGTTTCCTCGAGTATGAATTTATCAAAGGACTCAAACTGCGTGCTACGGGCGGCTACACACTCTATGACCGCAAGGCGGAAACCTTCAACAACAGCGACACCCGCTACGGTATGCCCACCAGCACCGACCGTGTGAACGCACAGTTCGGCGACTACGAGCGCCATACATGGCTCAACGAGGATTATATCACCTACCAGACCAATGTCAACAAGTCGCATAACATTAGCGTGATGGCGGGTGTCAGCCTCCAAGGCTCCAAGTACAAATACTACACCATGAAGACCACCCGTATTCCATACGAGACCCTCGGCATGGCAGGTATGCAGGACGGTACGCCCAACACCATCACTTCGGGACAGACCGACTGGACAATGTTCTCCTACTACGGTCGTTTCTCCTACGACTACAAGTCGCGCTACTATGTTACTGCCACGTTCCGTGCCGACGGTAGCAGCAAGATGGCGGAGGGTAACAAGTTCGGTTACTTCCCATCGGCTTCCGTAGCATGGTCTATCAGCGAGGAGAAATGGGCGAAAGCCGCCGACCCGTGGCTCAGCAATGCAAAGTTGCGTGCTTCATGGGGACAGACGGGTAACAACCGTGTGGGCGAGTACGACTCGTATGCCCAACTCTTGCAGATGAAGCGTCTGACCGACGGAATTTATTCTGGCGTATATGCTACCGGCAACGAGTTGAGCACCGGCGTGGTGCCTATCAGTTTGGAGAACAAAAACCTCAAATGGGAGACCACCACACAGACCGATATAGGTCTCGACCTCGGCTTCTTCAGCGACCGCTTGGAGTTCATCGTCGATTGGTACTACAAAGTTACCGACGACCTTTTGCTCGCAGCCGACATGGCACCCTCTACGGGCTATCCCGTGGCTACCAAGAACATCGGTTCCGTGCTCAACCACGGTTGGGAGTTCTCCTTCAACGCACAGCCCGTGAAGACCAAGAACTTCACGTGGGATATGGCATTCAACATCGCCTTCAACAAGAACGAGGTGCTCGCTTTGACGGAAGGACAGGATGCTATGCTCACCAACGCCAACTTCGACCAGCAATACACGGGCGCAAACTACATTGCAAAAGTGGGTATGCCTATCGGTATGATGTACGGCTATATCTACGAGGGCACCTACAAGGATGAAGACTTCGAGGGAGGTGTGTTGCGCGACGGTATAGCAGCCTTCGTTTCCGAGCCGAATCCCAAGCCCGGTTATCCGCGTTATGCCGACCTGAACGGCGATGGCGTAGTGGACAGCAACGACCAGACTATCATTGGACGAGGAGACCCCATCCATACGGGCGGTTTCACCAACACATTCTCCTTCTACGGCGTGGATATCAGTATCTTCTTCCAATGGAGTTACGGCAACGACATTCTCAATGCCAACCGACTCTTTTTTGATAACGGCAACAAGACCAAAGACTTGAATATGTATGCCTCCTACGCCGACCGTTGGACGGAGGAGAACCGCACCAGCGATATTCCCCGCGTCAGCGACTCGGGCTCCAACAAGGTCTTTTCTTCGCGCGTGATTGAAGACGGTTCCTACATTCGTCTCAAGAACTTGTCTATCGGTTACACTTTCAGCGACAAACTCGTGAAACGTGCACGCATGACCAAGGCTCGCCTCTACTTCAGCGCACAGAACGTCTTCACGGCGACCAACTACTCGGGTTACGACCCCGAAGTAAGCATCAAGAATTCCGCCCTCACCCCGGGTCTCGACTTCTCGGCTTACCCGCGTGCCATGACCTTCAACTTTGGCGTCAGTCTTGGATTCTAATTGTAAAATTGTCAAATAGTAAAACTGTCAAATACTATGAAGTCTTCAGTTAAAAATATACTGGGTATCGGTGTCTTGGCGCTGGTGGCATGGGTGAACAGCGGATGCGATTTCCTCACCACGGAGCCACACCGCTTGGTGCCCGAATACTATTTCAATACCGATGATGAGGTGAATAGTTTCCTCACGGGAACCTATGCGCCCATTATGGAGGAGCACTTCTATGGCGGCAACTACGAGTTGTATATGGTCAACGGCGACGACCTGACGTTCTACCAGCGTCTGACGGCTCCCACCTGTATGACCTGCTTCAACACCAACAGTTCCGACCAATACACCTCCAACTTGTGGAAAGTACTCTATCAGGGTATCAACCGCGCGAATATGCTTATTGAGAACATGGCAGACCCTGAGTTGCATCCCGACTTGTCGGACGCTACCCGCCAAAGTGCCAAAGCGGAGGCTATTTGTCTGCGTGCGTTCTACTACTTCAACCTCGTACAGGGTTGGGGCGATGTACCTCTCCGCCTGCACTCCACCAACGATGTATCGGGCAATGACCTGCCGCGAACCGACAAGCAGATCATTTACGACACCATCATCAACGACCTCATTGCTTCTATTCCCAATCTGCCTTTGCACGGTTCCCCTACGCCGGAGACCTTGTCGCAGACTGCCGTGAAGGCGTTGCTGGCGCGTATATGGCTCTTCCGCGCAGGCGAGTGCTACCGCGACAACCAAACGCCGGATGCGGAGTTCCGCAAGAAGTGTTTCACCGAAGCGGCTCGCTGGGCACAGGATGTGATAGACCATAGTGGCTGCTCGCTCGTGCCTTCCTACAAACAAGTGTTCCTCGACTATTGCCAGAATGACTACAACAGCACGGGCAACATAGAGAGCATTTGGGAAGTGCCTTTCACAGGCACTATGGCATCTGCGGAAAAGGGGTGCGGACGTATCGGCAACATCATCGGCATGGGTTCTACGGATACCCAGGTGGGTATCTCTACCCATAAGGACGCCGGCGGCTTGGAGAACCCGGGATACTCCTATGCGTTCACCTACGGCTCGCTCAAACTCTACGAGATGTATATTGAGAACAACGACACTCTGCGCCGCAACTGGAATCTTGCCCCCTTCGTTTATATATATGGGAAAAACTCCGGTGGAGACCAGAGTGTGCTGGGACGCAAGTACTATTTCGGTTGCGTGGACTCCGCACAAATTGCAGAGGATGGCAACGGCTACACCCACACCGTGGAGACGGAGACCAACAGCAACGCCAACAAGACCCGTTGTTGCGCCAAGTACCGCCGCGAGTACGAGCCTATCACTCCGAAAGACAAGAACTACACTTGCATCAACTATCCGCTTATCCGCTATTCTGATGTATTGCTCATGTGCGCCGAAGCCTACAACGAGTTGGGTGAGCATCCCGAGTTGGTACTCCAATATATCAATATGGTGCGTACGCGTGCAGGAGTGGCTCCTTTGGACGGGTCGGAAGACATGCGCCTGAAAATCAAAGACGAGCGTGCTATGGAACTCTGTTTCGAGTCTATCCGCCACTGGGATTTGATTCGCTGGGGTGATTTCGTGAAGACTATGCACGAGACGGCAAGTTATGTGAGTCAAGACGGCTGGACGCCCAGCATGCGCTATGCGGAAGAACGCTATCTCAACGTAACGGCTGCCTACAACTATTTCCCGATTCCTGATACCGAACTCTCTATCAACAAGGCTATCAAGAATCAAAACCCGGGATGGTAATGCTGTAAAATGTATCAAGTTTCAAGTTTTAGGTTTCAGGTGATTTTACATTCAACGCTGAAACTTGAGACTTGAAACCGAAAACTTGAAACTTTCAATTAAAAACAACCATGAAACATACTATTAAGAATACAATAGGCTTAGGCATCTTGTCTCTCTTGTTTGGCTGCTTTGTCGGTTGCAAAGACGCTTTGGAAGCACCGCTGGAGTTTGCAGTCGTACTCTCGTCTGTTGACCCCACGGTAACTTTCGAGCAAGTGGACGACACCACGTTCAGCGCGCAAGTAGGTCAGGTTGTCAACTTCAGTTTTGAGGGCAATGCCGATTTCATTACGCTGAAATACAACTGCTTCAACGAAGCGGATGCCTCCCTCACTTTCGACCAGAAGGTAACCATGTTCCCCAATAACGGGAATGTCAAACTGTTTCTCTCCACATCTCCGCTGGTATTGCAGAAGAACAATGCCAAAGCCGACTCGGCACTTATCCGTGACCACGAGTGGATAGACCTGTCCAATCAGGTTACTTGGGCACAAGAGCAAGACGAGGCTACCTCTACCTCCATCGACATGAAGGAGTATCGGGGTCAGTCTATTATCTTGGCGTTCTGCTACAACACGCTGGAGACAGGTATCAAACAACCGATGTTCACCCTCTCTAACTTGCAGATGAACTATCGCACCGTCAAAGACCAAAAAGTATTCAAGACGGTAGCCGCTTCCACGATGGGTTTCCAACCGTTTGACATGGTGGTGATGGATGATTCCGTTTCCTACCATAGTACCGACCCCGATGAGATGAAAATAGGTTGCTGGGACTGCTCATTCAAGAACGAGGATAAGACTGCCATCATCATGCGCCAAGGTATGATGGGCAGCAAAACCCCCAACGAGGATTGGATCTTCACCAACCCTATTTATATCTCGCGCGGCAAAGACGATGAGGTGAAGACTGCGGTAATCAAAAACTACTACCTCGCTGCCGAGGACTATCAATTCACCCTTGAGGATACGGGAGAATACACCATCTCGTTCTTGGCCACCTGTGCCAACTACAAGCAGAATGTGCGTACCACCAAAACCTTTAAATTTATAGTACATGAATAGAAAATCCATGCTGGTCTGCCTGCTCCTGTCCGCTGTGGCGGGGGTGGCGCAGACTTATACCTTCGAATCCAACTACACCAACTGGGCAGCCTCGCAGGGCACGCTTGCGCTCTCTACCGACCACTACAAGGAAGGCACGCACAGTTTGGAGTGGACGACTACGGGAAAAGCGCAGTTGATTGTATCGGGTTTCACCTCTTACACTGCTAATACCAATAGTTGCTTTATGCAGATTTATCTGCCGGAGGCAACGGGCGATGAGTTGAAAGTGGAGTTCCTGAACGGCACCGCCGTGAAACGCACTGCCGTTTTTGTCTGCAACTACCAAGGTTGGCGCGAGTTCTCGCGGCTTTATAGCGAGTACGCCTCCGCGTCTTCCACCACTATCAACGCTCTGCGGTTCACTCTGACACCTACCGACCTCAACGCTACCCGTAAAATCTATTTCGACGATGTGCGGCTCAACGCTACGGCGGACGGTACCCGCGTACCGGGTACGCAGTGGGTGAAGGATTGCGCGTACCTCACGGTGAACACCGCATCGGTGCTCTTGGCGGCCAACGAGATAGACCTGCCTGTGCAGACCCCCACCGCCGCCGAGTTGACGGACTTGGCAACGCTCCGCACGCGCCTGAAACCGAAATCCCCGACGTATAGTTCCATCAATACCGTTACGGCAAAGAACTGGGTGAACAACAATATCCTGGTTACACGCAACGAGGACGGCACGCTGCTCAACGGCACGATTATCAACACCTCGCATTCCGCACTGACGGATGCCGAGTTGAAAACCGTTTCCACACGCCTGCAATACCTTGCAGCGGGTATAGAGAACAATGTGGACGGCTGTCAAGAAGCGTTTGACAACTATCTCGACCTCCTGCTTGACCAAGGTTTTGCAGAGGGTGGTAACATTATCTTTGCCAGCAATAGTTACACCACGCCGCGGCAATTCATCCCCGCGATGCTCTCTATCATCCCCTTCTGCTCCGACAGGCAGAAAGAAGGAGTCATAGGGCTTGTCAAATGGGTGTGCTACTATGGTGCGTGCTACTACCCCGAAGAGACCTACCTGAGCAATATCAATTCCGATATTGTCTATCTCTCCATGCAATGGATGTTACAAGCGGCAGCCCTCCATCCCGATGATGCCACGGCGGTGCGCGACCTCAAGGCGGTGAAACGCTTCATGGAGCGCAATATGGACTATGTCCCGGGTGGAGGCGATATGCTCAAATTGGACGGCACGGGCTTCCACCACAACACCCACTACAACAACTATATGTACTCTTTCCAGACCTTCGCGGACGCGGTATATGACCTTCGCGGAACTTGCTTTCAGATTTCCGAAACGGCATACGCCCACTTCGCCAAGGCTTTGGAAAGCGAGTATATCATGGCGACCCCGATGGTCAGCACCTCCTCGGTGGATACACGCTATTTCGCCAACTCGCTGAGCGGACGCAACACGTTCGGTTCCGGCGCGAAACTGGCATTCCAGCGTGCGCGTTTGCACAACATAGCGGAAGTCTGCCCGTATAGCGACTTGCAGACCCGGTTGAAAGGGCTCTACAACGCCTGCTACCCGGGTTCGTCCAATTTCTCCGGTGTGGAAGCGCAGGAGATGGAAGGCGTGTACCAGTTCAACTATAGCCCCATCGCCGTAGTGCGCAAAGGCAACTGGGTAGCCACCATGCGTGCTCCCACGAGCAAGTTTTGGGGAGCCGAAATCTACTCGGGCACCAACCGCTTCGGACGCTACCAGAGCCACGGCTCCTTGGAAGTGATGTACGCGGGCACGGATCTTGCCGCCAGCGGCTATCCTACTGCCAACGACGGTGCAGGTTGGGATTGGAACGTCATTCCGGGTACTACCACCGTCCACTACACTGACTGGACGGAGATGATGCCTCAAAGCAATACCACCCAGCGTTTCGACCAGTACAGCAACGGCACGAACTTTGCCGGAGCATTGGCAGCAGACAGCATGGGTATCTTCGCTGCCAACCTCTCGCAGACCGATAGTTGGGGAAACCGGTGCTTTACGCCCACCAACCTCACGGCGCACAAGTCCGTGTTTATCTTCGGCGATTTCATGGTGGCACTCGGCTCGGACATCAACTCTTCGGGCACTTATTCCGACGACCGCCTGACGGCAACCAACCTCTTCCAGTCGCTCATTACCGTTTCCAACAAGAACCAACTGCTGGTGAACGGCACGGAGGTATCGTCCGACTACAACGCAGTACTGCCGTCTGACCAAAGCAACTGGCTGCTCGCACCTACCTCCACGGGCTACTGGCTGCCCGCAGCGGTGAGTAATGTACAGGTCATTTACGGCTCGCAGACCACGCCGTCCCACAAGACCAATGCTACCACGGCTACGGCCACGGCGGCAAAGGCATATATCAACCACGGCAGCAAGGCACAGGATGCGTCCTACGAGTTCGCGGTAGTGCCCGCCACCGACGCCACCGGCATGGCGGCTTGGGCACAACGGTTCGAAGCAGGTACGGCATACACCGTCCTGAGCAAAACCACCCAACTGCATGCCGTACAGCACGGCAACACCACGGCGTATGCGTTCTACGGATCCGCGGAGAACCTCACTTTCGGTATCGTCCGCGCGGCTACGCACCAGCACCTCTTGCTTGATACATACGATGCAGACGCGGAGCAACATGCTTTCGCCGCTTGCAACCCCAATCTCGAGCCGCAGACCGATGCTGTTTACGGTTGGGTCTCCACGCCCACCACGGCGACCCTCACCCTTGAGGGCGAGTGGATGGCGGAGACGGCCAACGAGGCAGTGGTGTTCGAGGAGCCGAAGGACGGACAGACAGAGGTTACCATTACGTTCACCGACGGCGAACCCGTATATTTCAACGCGGTGGTCTATGGCTTTATCTCGTCCGTAGAGCACCCCGCCGATGATACTGCGGTGGAGTCCCTGCGGAAGATAATACGCGACGGACAGGTACTTATCTTTCGCGCAGGACAGGCACACGATGTGCTTGGACGACCACTAAAATAATTATCGGGGGACGCGGGCAGTTTGGGACAAACCGTTTGAGAGTATGATTTATATTCAAACAAGGCTTGCGCCTTGCAGGTATGACGCCTGCGCCGCCTGCCTACCCGAAACAGTGGCATGTTATATTGATTATTATTAATTCTTAACTCTAATTATAGTATGAAAAAAATCTCTTTGGCTGCTTTATGCGGCTTGCTGATAGTGGCGTGGACAGGATGTACGCCCGAGAAACCTGCCTACGACAAGGCGCATATCCTCGAAGTGGCGGAAGCACAGATTGACTACCAGATAAAGTTGGTCGAAGAAGACCAAACACAGGTGCTCAACCCCCGTTCGGTACTGAACGGCGTTATCCAGTATATCCCCATTGACGATTGGTGCTCCGGTTTCTTCCCGGGCATTGTGTGGGAGATGTACCGCCTCACGGGCGATGAGAAATACCTTCCCTATGCCGAGAAATACACCGAGGCACTGGACAGCATTAAACACCTGAAATGGCACCACGATGTAGGCTTCATGATGGACTGCTCCTACGGTCAAGGCTTGTCCGCAACGGGCAATCCCGCGTATGCAGAAGTGATGGTGGAAACCGCACGCTCGCTCGCTACCCGTTTCCGTCCTGCCGCAGGCGTGTTCCAGTCTTGGGATGAAGACCGCGGATGGCAGGGAGAGCGCGGATGGATGTGCCCCACTATCATTGACAACATGATGAACCTCGAATTGATGTTCAAGGCGACACAAATCAGTGGCGACTCCACATTCTGGCACATGGCGGTCAGCCATGCCGACACCACGCTCAAGTACCATTTCCGCGACGACTACTCCACCTACCATGTGGTTGACTACGACAAGGTGAACGGTGGTGTGCGCCGCCGTTGCACCGCACAGGGACTCTTCGACGAGTCATGCTGGGCACGCGGCGAGACATGGGCGCTCTACGGCTTCGCTGTCTGCTACTACTATACACACGACGAGCGTTACCTCGAGCGTTGCAAACAGGTGTACAACTATATCTTCACCCACCCGCGCCTGCCCGAAGACCTCGTGCCTTATTGGGACTACGACGACCCCGCTATCCCCAACGCGCCGCGTGATGCTTCTTCGGCAGCGGTTACTGCCTCGGCGCTCTATCTCTTGAGCGAGTGGATTCCCGAGTACCGCGCTACGGCGGACAAGATTATGGTATCCCTCTCGTCGCCCGCTTACTTGGCGCTCGTCGGCACCAACGGCAACTTCCTTCTCATGCACTCCACGGGTGCACTGCCTTTCGGCGGCGAGATCGATGTGCCCATTAACTATGCGGACTACTACTACCTCGAAGCGCTCCTCCGCGCCGAGGGGAAAGACCTGCCCTAAACGGGAAAATCCGCTACCCTCGCGCTACCCTTGCGCTACCTTTGCGCTACCCTTGCGCTACCCTTAGGCTACCTTTGCGCTACCCTTAGGCTATCCTTAGGTCACCTTTAAGCCACCCTTAGGCCACCCTTAGGCCACCCTTAGGCCACCCTTAGGCTACCCTTAGGCTACCCTTAGGCTACCCTTAAGCCACCAGCGCAGCGGAGTCACCCCGCCCGCTCGCGGGCAGAAAAAGACCCTGTCGGAATAGAAATTTTTATGTGATGAATAGGCAAGTCAAATTTGGCGTAGAATGAAACAAACACGAAAATATATTGTGTGCTTGCTTTGTTGCATAGCCGCACATGTTGTTGCTTACGGCGAATACAACCACTCCGATATATTGAGTTTTGAGCATTCTGTCCAACCGTTCATTGCTTCGAGGGGAGGGACTATTACCACGAGTGGCGACCACTACAAACACGGTTGCCGCTCGTTGTTGTGGTCGTGGACACGGGAGGGCGCTTATCTCTCTGTCCGTCAGCCCGTTGCATACGAACACCACAAGACGGTGAACACCGACAACAGCGTCTATACATTCGTCTTTTGGATGTATTTGGAGCAACCGCTTGCCGACTCCGTCCGTTTTGAATTCCGCAAGCAGGGAAAGGTATGCTGTTGGTTCAACTATGGCGCACAGTTCAGCGGCTGGCGGGGAGCCTGGCTTTCCTTCCGCCGCGACATGCAGGGCACGCCCGAGGAAGGGATGGACGAGTTGCGTATTTATGCGCCTACCGGGTGCGCGGGCGTTGCGCCTGCGGAAAGAAAAGGATCCAACGCCCGTCGCCTATACCTCGACCATGTCATCCTGTCCTCCCTGCAAGATGTGCGCCACCACACGGCGGATTTCCAGGCACCCTACATTAACCCCCGTTCAGAGAGCCATTGGCTCGTACTGCTCCAATCATGGCAGCAGGATTTTGAGTTGCCGTTACCCGACAAAGTAACCAAGGCACAACTGCGGGACATTCGCCGTATCCGGCAGCGCATGGACAAGGAACTCATCGGCAGTCGCCTGACAGACACGCCCGATCTTGACTCTCTGCGTGCACGATATGGCACCTACCGTCTCGGCAACGGCACCCAGGGACTGCCTGTCTTCTTCGAACGCTTCGGCGAGACCTACTCTCACTACGATAACACTACCACCTACACGCAGAAAATCGGCGATATGGGGCTCTCCCAAGCCAACCGACTCCTTTACGATCTCGCCCTTGCCCGTTGCCGACTCACCGCGGACAGCGATGAGATAAACCACATGTTCCTCTCCCTCACGCGCCACATGCTCGACCAGGGTTTCCAAGCGGGAAGCGCTATGGGTACGCTACACCACTTGGGCTATTCCATGCGCTATTTCTATCCCGCCATGTACCTCATGCGCGACGTCTTGCGTGACGCGGGTATGCTCCGCGAAGTGCAGCAGGCAATGGAGTGGTTCAGCGGCGCTGGCGAAGTGAAAGTGCTGCCGCGCAAGCCCGGTATGGATATAGACGCTTTCAATACCAGCCTCGAAGGGCGGCTGCTGAGCATACTGATGATGGACGACACGCGCGGGCAGGTGCGCTACCTCAATGCCTTCTCCCGATGGGTGGACAACGGCTTCCGCTACAGCGACGGTCTGAGCGGCTGCTTCAAACCCGACGGCACCGTCTTTCACCATTGCAACCACTATCCCGCCTACGCTGTGGGAGGACTCACGGGCGCGGTAAAAGCCACATGGTTGCTCCACGGCACCGAGTGGGCGGTCAGCCAAGAGAGCCACGAGATTCTCAAGCAGTCCCTGCTCAGCATGCGCATTTATTGCAACCTTACCGCCTGGCCGCTCTCCCTTTCCGGTAGGCACCCCGACGGCAAAGGCCATCTTATCCCGCGCCATTACAAGCAGTTGGCACAATGCGGCAGTCCCGATGGGAAGTACAAGACCGACCCCGACTTGCAGGCAGCCTACCTCAGACTTGTCCACAAGGGCGATACAGCGGCGGAGAAAGCCCCCGAAGGGGCATGGTCGTTCCCCTATTCCTGCTTGCAGGTGCAGCGCCGCGGCGACTGGATGGTGGCTGTCAAAGGACACAGCCGTTATATTTGGAACACCGAGACCTACGAGCGCTGCAACCTATACGGACGTTATCTCAACTACGGCAATATCCAAATCATGGGTAGCGGCGACCCTATCTCCAATTTCTCTTCCGGCTTCCGGCAGGAAGGATGGGACTGGAATCGGTGGCCCGGCACTACAGCAGCCGTTCTGCCTGTTGACTCGCTCTGCTGCCGCATACGCAACTTGGATGTCAACTCAGGCTTTGAGGAGATGTTGCTCAGCGATGAGACCTTCTGCAACGGGCTCTCGCTTGGCGGCAACGGTATATGGGGCATGAAACTGCACAGCCACGACAAGTACGACGGCACGCTTCGCGCCCGTAAATCGGTCTTCTGCTTCGACAACCGTATCATTTGCCTCGGCACCGACATTGAGTGCCGTCTCGACGCACCTGTCGAAACCACTCTCTTCCAAGTGGCGGACAACAAGCCCTTGGAACCTGAAACTGTGAAACTTGAAACGTTGAAACCGGCAACACCCCTCTGCGACGGCTACGGCAACTACTATTACACCGCCGATTCCGTTCGGCTCTTCGAGGGCGTACAGCACTCCCGCCACGAGGAAACGGCGGCGCCCACAGAGGGCAGTTTCCGTACCGCCTCTATTGTGCACGGAGTATGTCCGCACCATGCCTCCTACCAATACGCCATACGGGTGCAGCCTGCGGAGGACGAGGTACATGCCGACCTCTCCTATGAGGTCTTGCGTGCCGACTCTGCCGCTCATATAGTGCGGGACAAGCAGACGGGTATGACGGGTTATGTCCTCTTCGAGCCCGATGCTGCACTCGGCAACAGTGCCCCGTGTCTTGTGATGACTTGCCCTACCGACTCAGGACTGGTCGTTAGCGTGGCAGACCCCGACCTGCACCTCTACGAAGGTCCCTCGGATGAGACCTACGATGCCGATGGAAAACGCACGGAGCGTATCATCTACTCCTATCCGTGGAAAGACAATCCCTCCCGTCCGAGCACCGTCACCCTCACTCTTCAAGGGCAAGCCCTCACCTTCACCTGCCAACACGGCATGCCCTCCACAAGAACAATGAACAGTAAACTGACCACCAACCACTAATCACTAACTACTAATACTGACCCGAAGTCCCCCTTAAGGGAGGACTTAGAAGGTCTTAACCGCTTCATGAACAAATTTCACCATATAGTATTCTTTGCTTTGTGCCTAATCGGAGTATGCTCTATGCGGGCGGAAGATTATTTCTTCCGTCATATCAGCATAGAGCAGGGTTTGCCGCAGATGTCGGTGGCGGATGTTTATCAAGACAGTGAAGGCTATATGTGGTTTGCTACCCGTCAGGGCGCGGCACGCTATGACGGGCGTAGCATGGAGGTGTTCAATCCCGATGCCGAAGATATCCATTCCCTCTTGTCCCCCGTAGTGGAGCAGATAGAAGGGGATACCCTCGCGAATATCTATATCCGCACCACGGGTATCAACCGCTACAACCTGCGCACCAACAGCATGCACATGCTTTGCAATCAGACAGTTTGTGCCATGACCGCCACGCAGGACGGGCTGTACTTCGTGGCAGAGAACAACCTGTACGCCTACAATGCCCTGACGGACAGCGTGCAGAAGGTGTGTGCTCTGTCCGATGTGGAAGGTATCTGCATCCTCCGTTGCCTGCACGGTATCCTGTATATCGGTACGGTGGAGGGTAAACTGTATAGTCTTACCTATACGCACGCCCTCACTTTGCTCTACGAACTGGGTAGTCAGATTGCCTGTATCTACGAGACCCGCTCCCATCATACCTATATCGGCACATGGGCGGACGGTTTGTACCAACTCAATACCGGCGGACTTATCCATCTAACCAAAGCGGACGGACTGGCCTCGGACTTTGTGCGTTCTGTCTATGAAGACTCCCACAACACGCTGTGGATAGGTACCGATGTGGGCTTGCAGCGGCTGCCCGACCATCGCCTGTTCTTGCAGGGACAATCCGTATGGCGGCTCAATGCGGACAGGGGCGGAAACCTGTGGGCGGGCACCTATTTCGACGGGGTGTTCTTCTTCAATCCGTCGATAGACTACTATTGCACCATTCCTTTGCCCTTCGAGAACTTCCCCGTCATCAGCCATATCCTCCCCTTGCCCGACCATCTCTTGGTGCTCTCCACGGAAGGGGACGGCCTGTATGTGGCCACAAGCGAGGGCAGGATTATCAGCCATGTGGATATACCCAACATCAAGGCCACCTATTACGATGCCGACCGCGCCATGCTCTATCTCGGTACCCACCTGCACGGTCTGTATGCCGTCTCGCTGGCTCCCCTTCAGCACCCGGGTCTTTCCTCTAAAAGAGGTCGGGAGGGTCTTCCCGCTCTTTCTCTGAAAGCCATCCACTACGACCTGCCTTTCCCGCACCGCAACGGCTGCCAGATTGTGCGTTCTATCCTGCCGGCCGGCGATTCCCTGCTGCTGGGTACGCACAACGGAGTCTTCTCTTTCTCGCCCGAAGACGGCACCTTCCGCCTGCTCTCGCAGGCACTGGACGAAACCGTCACCAAAGTGGTCAACATGGTGCTTTCCGAGGACGGCGCTACGCTCTATGTGGGAGGCGAAAGGTTGGTGCGCTACGACATGAAGTACGACCGTGCCGCTACCGTAGAAATGCCTTTCCGCAATATAGAGAAACTGTTGCTCGACCGCATGGGCAGGCTCTGGATAGGCACCGATGGCAACGGCGTGTGGCAATGTATGGTGGATGACCTGAAACCGGAAACCGCAAACTTGCAGCCTGCCCCGCCCGTGGCCTACACTTCGCGCACCTGCGGATTGCAGAACGACTATATACGCAACCTCCTGCTCACGCCGATGGGACACCTCATGGTGGTTACCACGCGGGGCTACTCTATCATCCTCTCGCACGACAGCACCGCCGCCGTACCTTATCCCGTCACCAACTACAGCCCGGGAACCTATCTCCCCCTCACTTCGCTCTACAATGGCGGTGTGGCACTCGCGCCCAACGGCGACATCCTGCTCGCAGGTATGGACGGTATGATCAAGTTCCGCGAAGAGCACCTTCGGCAGTTGCCCGTGGAGCCCGCTATCGTATGGGAGCACCCCTATCAATATACCGACAAAATCACCCTGCCGCACCACCAGCGCGACATCCGGCTGCACTATTGTATCCTGACCAACAACCTCTTCCCGGAGAGCCTGTCGCTGCGCTACAGCATAGCCTGCCGCTACAACTCCTCTACGCAGGAACTGAACGACTGGATCGGGGACGTACAGTTGATGAACCTGCACTATGGTACCAACAGTCTGGAACTGCAAGTCATCGACCGTCAGACGAACAGCGTACTGACAAGCCGCACGCTCTCTATCCGTGTCCGTCCGCCGTTCTACCTCTCGTGGGGCGCTATCGTATGCTATGTCCTGCTGCTGATTGCCGCCGTCGTAGCGGCTTTCTACTACCTGCGCCGCCGTTTCCATCTGGCATTGCAGACGCAGGAACAGAACCGCTACCAGGACTTGCGTACCGACATCGACGCTTATATAGATGCACACCTGAGCGATACGGAGTTGGATGTGGCGCGGCTGTGCCGTCAGTTGGGCATAGGGCGCACGCGCCTGTTCCAGGTCTTCCGCGAAGTATACGGTACCTCACCGCAGCAACTCATCGCAGAACGCAGGTTGCAACGCGCAGCGGAATGGCTCCTCAGCAGGCCCGATTGCAATATCTCGGAGATAGCCTACGACCTCGGTTTCCAATCGCCTAAGTATTTCTCCCATTGTTTCAAGGAACGCTTCGGTATCACTCCGTCTAACTATCGTAAAACGAAAACAAATTGAACTGGCAGTCGGGAATTCATTATGTGATGGCAAAGCCCTGCGGACCCAAATGCAACCTGCGGTGCGACTATTGCTATTACCGCGACGGTATCCGGAGCGCCGGTATCTCTTCGTTTGGGCAAGCATCGGGGAAGGAATCGGAATGGTTGTCGGCTTATATCCGCCAGTATATCCAATTGAGACCGCTCGGAGAGGAGGTGGTGTTTATATGGCACGGAGGCGAGCCCTTGCTGCAACCGGTTGCTTTCTACCAAGAGGCTGTCAGATTGCAGAAGCAATATGCGGACGGACATCCCATATCCAACATCATACAAACCAACGGGACACTACTCAACGAGGAGTGGTGCCGTTTCTTTCATGACGAACAGTGGATGGTAGGGGTGTCGGTAGATGGTCCGAAGGAGATACATGAACACTACCGAGGGGCATGCTTCCCGCAAGTAATGAAAGGGGTAGAGTTACTCCGAAAGCACGGTACGGCTTACACCGTCATGGGTGTTATCACGGACAGAAGCGCCCGACAGCCTCTGGAGGTGTACCGTTTTTTGCGGCAACTGGGAACTTGTTTCTTGCAGTTTGAACCGCAATGCGAGCCCTCTCTTCCGGGAAGAGTATCCCCCGAAGCGTTTGCCCATTTCTATTGCTCCGTCTTTGACGAATGGTACACACACGATATCGGAAAGGTATATATCGAAATGTTTGACAACACGCTCGCCATGCTGATGGGATACCCTTCCTCCACCTGTGTGTTCTCAGACCACTGCGGTAGTGCTTTGGCACTGGAAGCAAACGGAGACGTGTTCGCCTGCGACCATTTTGTACCCGAACTGCACTTGGGCAACATGTTCTCCACCCCCTTGCTTTCTCTCTTGTCCCATCCCGAACTGCGCAGTTTGGCAGAGGCGAAGATGCCTGCCGCCCCGTCGTGCCTTTCTTGCGAGTACCTGCGTCTCTGCTACGGGGGCTGTCCGCGCTATCGGGGCGAGGACGGCAGGCACATCCTGTGCGAAGGGTACAAAGCCTGTTTCCGCCATACGCTGCCCCGCTTCCGGCATATGGCAACCGTGATACGGGAAACGAACGGCGGCGGGGCGTCTATTGTCCAATAGGCGCAACGGGGTTGCCCAAGACGGAATACGCCTGTCCGTTGCGGAAGAGAATCAGTTGCCCGTTCCGCAAGACCTTGCGGAAGCAGGGTGAAACATCCGATGCCGAATAAGTGCTCTCGACAGGCGTCAGGGAGCAGTCTATGGCTTTCACTTCCCGCTTACCGTTATCGGGCGCCTGCGTGGCGGTTGTCTCCAGCACTTCGTAGCAAGCGTCGGCGATGAGGTCGTTGATATCCACGGTCTGGTTGTCGTGCGTCGTCCAATTGGTACCGTTGACAAAGAGGATGTTCAGGTATGCGGCGGCGGTAACGTATTGGTAGTAGTCTCCCACCCGCGTAGGCATGACGAATCTCGGTTCTCCCCCGTCGCCCCAGACGAAAGCCGTCTGCGTGTCCGTCCATTCGGGAATGGGTCGCCAGCGGACGGTGATGGTAGGTTCTGTGGAGGATATGCCCAAGCGGTTGCTTTCCCACACGGCGGCATTGCGCATGAACTGCCGCACGTGCTGCAAGTCCTGCTGCAAATCGGCATTGCCGTAGCCCTGGCTCTTCCATCGCTCGGCGTCGTTTGCCACCGCCCCCTCAATAGAGGCAACGAAGTCTTGCAGGCAGGCATCCAAATCGGTAGTGAAATCCACCGAATAGCGCTCCCACAGTTCTTTGAGTTTTGCCTGAAAGGCAGGGAACTGCGCCAACTGCGGTGCCCATGTGTTGTGGTGCTCCCGCCCTTCGTAGAAAGGTTGCGTCTTGGAGTTGTTGAGGGAACTGCCGAAGTCCCAAACGGGTCCGAAGTGCCATTTCTCGGTTTCCCCCATTTCGCGGTAGAGGTAGCAACTGCCGTGGAAAGACTCGTAGTTGTCCGCGAGTTCCTGCACGAGGAAGAAGCGTGCAAGGTCTTCCATATCGAGGTACCGCCACAGTTCGTCGCTCTGTTTGTCGCCGTAGATAAGGGTGTTGAGGCGTGTCATCTCGGCGGTAAGGAAGTCGGCTTGTGCGGCAGAGAGCACCTCTGGGGTCTTGTAGGTGAAGATAATAGGACGCCCGTCACCCTCCGTAATGGTGATATGGGGGTCGGTATCGTAGTTGTCTATCTCCACCAACCAGCCGCCCGTGACGGAATCGGGATTCGTGCAGAGGTCTTCCTGCTCGGTTATGTCCACCCTGTCTTTGTCCACCCGTATGAGTTCGGTAAGGAAATAGATCCCCCGATAATCACCGTTGAGCACGAGTTCCACGGGACGCTGCGCGGGCGTCCACGGCAGTTCGAAGCGTTCGGAGAGGAAGAAGCCCACCGTATTGCGCATAAACCCGTGCGGGTCGTCGGCATGGGCGAGGAGGGCGAAATGCTTGTTGGCTTTCATCCCGAGGAGTGCCGCTTTGCTGTTGAGTTTCAGCCGGTAGGGTTTCTTCTCGAAGCCCGACCAAGTCCAGTTGCCGCGCCCTCTTATCTGGAGCGGCAACGGGCTTTCCTCGGAGCCGAAAGCGGCCACGGCGGGGTCTCCCATGGGGTCAAGGTAGTAGGTGGCGGAAAGGTAGGTCTCTTTGTCCGTGATGTCCGCGCCGTTCTCGGTGTTGACGAAGAGCACGGGGAGCGTCCCGGAATAAGAAACCGCCGACAGCGTGAGGGAGCACACAACGCCCCACGCAAGAAGAGCAAGCCGTTTCATAAATCAGACAAATTTATAGACTGTCTCGCGGTGCCACTTGTCTCCCGGGCGCAGTACGGGAGAGGGGAACGCGGCATGGTGGATGGCATCGGGGAAGTCCTCCGCCTCAAGGCAAACGGCGGTCTGCACATCGTAGGTGCGTCCGCTCTTGCCTGCGTTCCGCTCCACATAGTTGCCCGTATAGACCTGCATGCAGGGGCAGTCTGTCCATACCTCCATAGTGCGCGTGCCGCCTGTGAGGACGGCGGCTTTCTGCATCGTGTGCTTGCCCGTGTCCCATCCCGGCAGCGCCCATCCGTTGTCTATTCCGCGTCCCGACTCGAAGAAGGGGTCGTCTATGCGCTCGCCAATCACCACGGGCTCGCGGAAGTCCATCGGCGTACCCTCTACCGTCGCCACCTCGCCCGTGGGGAGCGTGTCGGCATTGTAGGGGATGAACTCGTCGGCAAACACTTGCAGGCTGTGGTCGCGTATGTCGCCTTCGCCCTCTCCCTTGAGGTTGAAATAGGCGTGGTTGGTCAGGTTGATGACGGTGGGCGCATCGGTCTTGGCGCGGTATTGTATGCTCAGCGCGTTGTCGCGTCGCAGTTGGTAGCGCACCTGCACTTCGAGGTTGCCGGGGAAGCCTTCCTCGCCGTCGGCGGAACGGTAGCGCAGGGTGATGGAGTGCATGTCCTGCGCCACCACCTCCCACACTTTATCATTGAAGCCGTGCACTCCTCCGTGGAGGGAATGGGCGCCGCTGTTCTGCGCAAGGCGGTAGGTGGCGCCGTCCAGCGTGAACTCCGCGTTGGCGATGCGTCCCGCCGTGCGCCCGCATACGCCGTTGAAATAGACTTCTTTGGTGAGCCACTCGTCAAGGGTGTTGAAGCCCAGCAGCACGTCTTTCACTTCTCCCGCCGCGTCTGGCACAAGCCAGCGCGTGAGTTTGGCACCGTAGTTGGTTACTTCCAACCGCATACCCCCGTTTCCGATGAGGGTGTAGAAATGGATGTTGTTCATGGGAATATCGTTTTTAGTATTCGTGTGCAAAGGTACGAAAAAAAAATTACATGGGCAAATTTTCTGTTATTTATTCGGGTATCCGGGGATTAGGGGAGATGCCGTCGCCCTTCCGCCCGCCTCCATCCGCCCCTCGGCAAGGTGTCCGTATCCTCGTGACAGAGTCGGCGGAATCACCCGATAATCACCCGATAATCACCCGATAACCATCCAAGATTGCATGCAGACGGTCTTGGGGGAGGAAAGGAGAAAGGAGGGTGGGGGGGGGGGGAGAGAAAAGGGTGGTGCTGCCGCGGTTGTGTCGTGGTAGTGCTGCGGTGGCTTTGGGGAGTGGGTGAAGGTCGGGTGGCTTTGGGGAGTGGTAGTGGTGCGGTGGCTTTGGGGAGTGGGTGAAGGTCGGGCGGTTTCGGGGTTGGGTGATTTCGAGGGTGGGGTAGGGGAAGATTTGCGGAAGGTTTGGAGAAAGGTTTTTGGGAGGGGAGGTTGGGGAAAGGTTTTTGGGAGAGGGAGGTTGGGAAAAAGGAGTGTAGGGGAAAGGAAGGGCGCGGGAGAAAAGAGGGACGAAATGGGTGACTAAGGAGGGAGGGTAGAAGAAAAGGGCGTAGGGGAAGGAACGGAGGGAAGAAATGGAAAAAAGAGGGTGTGGGAGCAGAATGTCGGTTTTTACACGCCGTTTCGTCAAAATTTGCACACTTTATCCCCGCAAAATCAGTATCTTTGCACAAAAATTAAGGAAAACTCGCGCAAATAGACGCTAATCCCTGCGCTCTCGTTTCTTTCGAGATTCGTGGGGGGGGGGGTGGTAACACACTGAAAATCAGCCGTTTATAGACCGTATTGGTGCGCAGCGACGGGCTTGCTCTCCAGGGTCTTCCAAGCGGTTGCCGTTGTGTAAGGTAAGTATCATTCTCTCCCGTGCATTCGGAAAGTCGGGTCGGACAGGGGGTTGCGGTTCTCTGCGCCCAAATAGTTAGCACCATGAGAAACATCTCGTCCCGATTCTTCTCCCATTCCCTTTCCTGCGCCGCCATCGGCACCCGTCGTTTCCTGCTCCTCGCAGGACTATTGAGACGCAACACTTTGCGTCTCTCTATGCTCGCGCTCTTCGCACTCGTGTTTAGTGCCACCGCGTGGGGAGAGACGATTGGTATTGAGACAACGCTGGGAACCAGCAAAGACGCCCCCGGTACGGAATCGATAGTAAGTGCTACAAACTTAACTGTCGAAAAAGTGCTGGGCTCGAAAACCACTGTACTTGCGCAGTATGATAATGGAGACAAAGTGATGTACCATGGAGGTTCTACTGAATACTATGCCAAGCCATGCTATAAATGGGCTACGAGTGCTACAGCGTTTGATACCGCTGTATATGTGGGATACAAAGTTACCGTAGGATCAAGGTACAAGTATAGTCTTACTTCCTTGGATATGGATTTGGCAGTTGGTGCTAATTTTTCTTGGAGAGTGCTTATTCTGAGTAATACGGGTGACACGCTCTATGCCACCGAGAGTCTAACGATTACTAAGTATAAGGAGACTGGTACGACTAATTATACCCTAAGTGCCAGTTTGTCCGACGAGGGAGGATTGCAAAATCTCACAGGAGAGTTCTATGTAAAAACTTTCGTATATTTTAATAGTAGCCCTAAATATCTTTGTTTCCCGAAGATGTTAGTTGGGGGGACGCTGTCACCTTCGGAAACGCCCTATACTTTCCACTACGGAGAGAAGGGTGGTAGTGGCTACGCAATTCTTGATTTTCACCGTGTAGGCACTACTAACGAGTGGCAAATCAATAACTTTGTATTTCCCGATGTCAACACTAACCAAGCCTGTTATGTGGGGTATAATGACTCTTGGTACAATGACAACTTAGGTTCGTCGGGACAATCAAAATCTGCTGACTTATATTTCGTTGATATGCCGTTGGCTAATTTGCAAGGCTCCGGGTGTACGGCAAAAACGCTCGGGTGGGAAAAGTCCACTACCAACGGGCATAAAGCCATTGGTACACTCCGTATCTATGAAGATTATAGCGACGACAACCTCTATGTCGGCTTTATCCCCAACGGCTACGGCTTGATGTATGGGGTCAGTGGCAGTACATGGGCGACTTATCCGTTTAAGTATATCTCTGAGCATACATGGATAACGGAAGTGGTGAGCCTCACCGCGGAAATGGTGGGAGGCACATACTCTTACCATGTGGGTTTGCTCACATCGGATAATGGCTACACCTTTTGCGGCAATAGCGAGACGGCGGTGATGAATACTATTGGCACATATGTCAATGGGGGGTGGAAATCAGATGTATCATCCTATTCCGAAGGGCAGAAAGGCGTCTTCCGCATCTGGGATAACTCTTGCAACAATAATAATACCAAGAATTTCGTCTGCCACTTTGTACCATACTACCATATTATTTACAATGCCAACTATCCTGCCGAAGCAAGCGGGCAACCTGCTGATACGGAGAGCGAGGACTGTTCGGCGGAAAGCAGCAAAACGCTCACCCTTCCCGACGCCCCCACCGCTCCCGCGGGCTATAAGTTCAAAGGTTGGACGGCTGCACAAGACGGTTTCGGCACCATACTCTCCCCGAACGGCACATACGACCTCAACCAACCTGAATCCAATGTAACTCTCTATGCGCAATGGGAAAAACTCTATACCGTAACTTATGCCCTCAATGGCGGCAGCGGCGATGCGCCCACGCAAGAGGCTCTTTGTGCAGGGGCGACTTTCACCGTAGCCTCCGCAGACGGTATCACGAAAGACGGCTACACCTTTGCAGGTTGGAACGACGGCACTACGACCTACGCCGCGGGCGACACATATACCATGTCTGCCGCCGATGTAACGCTCACCGCCGTATGGAATGCCCTGCCAACCTATACAGTAACATACGCCCTCGGTGAGGGAGCCACAGGCACAGCGCCTACCGAAACCGACAAGTACGAGGGCGAAAAGTTCAACCTCGCCTCCGCAGACGGTATCACGAAAGACGGCTACACCTTTGCAGGTTGGAACGACGGCACTACGACCTACGCCGCGGGCGACACATATACCATGTCTGCCGCCGATGTAACGCTCACCGCACAGTGGAAGAAAGTCCACACCATAACCTACAACGCCAACGAAGGAGAGTGTGGGACTGCCTCTGCGACCTGCACCGATGGTGAGTCCGTCATCTTGCCCACACCCACCCGCACGGGCTACACTTTCAAAGGATGGTACACGGCCGCCACCGACGGCACACTGGTCGGCGCAGCAGGTGATTCCTACACCCCCGCCGCCGACATCACCCTCTACGCACAATGGGAAAAGCAAGAGGGAGTTAGTATCGTCATCTTCAATGGTGCAGCAGGTGCTGATGAAGCAAACACCTCAACGAAAGGTACTAATTATAGTACAAGCGAGGACCATTCCGATGCCACCACAGGATTCCAATGGAAACTTAGCGGTCAAAAAGATGCGCTCGTAGATGTTAGCACCTACACCCCCACGGGAACATACTCTAAAGCCATACGACAAGGTGGTAGTGACAGTAAATATAACATTATGTTCGTGGTGCCGGATGGCTATACGCTAACCCTAAACATCGCTTATGCGGCTTCGAGTGAAAAGTATTTCGGATTAAACAAAGGCGAAGCACTCCAAGCCAACGGAAGCAACTGCTCGGAGTGGAATGTTAAAATTGCAGCAAAAGAAACAATCTACGAAGTGGAGAAATCCGACCTTTCCGCAGGAACCTATTACCTGCAAGGTGCAGGCGACGCTTGCTGTTTCGCTTATATCAAAGCCACCATTAATAAGTCTTGCAACTCGGCGGGCTTATCTTTCCCCCAAGCGGAATACTCGGTGGAGTTGGGAGAAACTTTTACCACTCCCACGCTCACCCAAACCACAACGGCTACTGCTACCTACTCCAGCAGCAACACCTCCGTGGCTACGGTGGATGCCAACACGGGTGAAGTTAGTTTGGTAGGCGCGGGCACGACCACCATCACCGCATCCACCCCTGCTGAGGGCGACTACTGCGAAGGAGAAGCCTCTTACGAACTGACCGTTACCCTCCCCGACTGCGAGACGCCGAGTATCACCACCCAACCCACCTCTGCCACCTACTGCGCAGGCGAGACGATCACGAACCTGACGATAGAGGCAAGCGTCAGCGATGGCGGCGCACTCTCTTACCAATGGCAGAAAGACGGTGCGGACATTAGCGGCGCGACCGAAGCCACCTACACCCCTACCGAAGCAGGCACATACACCTGCGTGGTTACCAACACCCTCGCCGACCACACCCCCGCAAGCACGACCTCTGACGAGGCAGTCATCACTATCAATGCCGCTACGGCTATCACCACCCAACCCGCCTCTAAAACGGTGTCGGTAGACGAGAAAGCCACGCTGACCGTCGAGGCAACGGGTACGGGCACACTCACCTACCAATGGTACACCTGCGATGCAGACGGCAGCAACCCGCAAACCATAGGCGACGCAACAGCCGACTCCTATTCCGTTACCCCCGCCACAGCAGGCACGACATACTATAAAGTAACGGTAACAGGCACCTGCGGCTCCGCTACCTCCGATGTGGTTGCCGTTACCGCCAACGCAGAGTCCACTCCGTGCTTCTCCATGGAAATAACCGCCACCGGCGGCACTGTCAGCGGACAATCGGAATTGACGGACTATGCCACTATAACAGGGGGAACGGTATTGTGTGATAACAGCGCCGATATGTCATTCACTTCTGACGGCTTGCGGTTTGGCTCAAGTAGTGATTATCTGAAGGTTACCCTCTCCGAGGGTGTGGTTTTGGCTAAGGGTACTGAAATAACAATGACCTACAAGGTAGGTAATGACAGAGGTATCAAGATATTAAAGTCAGACAAGTCAACCGAGATATGCCGTGTTATTCAAACTACAGGAGGAACTTATACGGAAACAATTACCGTTGATGAAGAAGTATCGGAAAATGTCTTTTACATAACGCGTGTGGAGGGCACTGCTTACCTCCAAAGCATAGAGTTATCGGGTTGCGGGAAGGAGTGCATTAGTCCCGGATTGGCATGGCCTGAGACTTCTGCAGAGGGTGTGGTCGGAGAGGCATTCTCTTCCCCCCCGCTTACTAACCCCAATACTCTGTCGGTTACTTACTCCAGCAGCGATGAGGATGTGGCTACCATTGACGAAGAAGGCACTGTTACTATCGTAGGCGTAGGTACCACCACCATTTCCGCTACCTACGCGGGCGATGGGGACTACTGCGAACAGACCGTTACCTATACCCTTACCGTCCACTGTGCCGTGGCACCCCTTATCCAACCGGGCAAAAGTGTTATTAACGGGTGCAACGAACAGATAGAACTAAAGGCCGTCCGCTCGGATAATGGTGACGAATACGACAGCGGTTCTTTCCAATGGTATCGCAACGGCGCGGCTATTAGCGGCGCGACCGAAGCCACCTACACCGCCACCACGATTGGCACCTACACCGTGGAATATGTGTCGTCAGCCGATTGTCGCGAGATGTCCACCAACTCCGCCGTGATTACCAGCCCCGTGCCGCAGCCCGAAGTTACCCGCCTCACGCCTTTCCACTACTATCGCAATGGCTGCGACTACACAGGCAATAACGACAACCCCTTGCGCCACCTCTTCAAAGTAGTCAGCCGAGGTACCGCCGACGGGGGAACATGGAAACCCTTTGCCCGCAAGATATCGGGCAGCGAACAGACCTACTTGGAAAATGTAACCAAGTGGATTACGGCAAAAAATGACACCGTCTTGCTTGATATGCAGGTGCTTGCCAATCTGAACAGCGAGTCCTCTTTCCTGAGCGAAGGCGATACGGTGGTTATCTCCGTGCGACCCGTGGACGCCTGCAATGTATACTCCGAGGCGGCAGCCGACAGTATCCGACTGATTGTTAAGGGGAAAGACACCCGATCGGTGGCGTATATCGTGTCGGGCGGCAACGGGAACACCATCACCTACGGCGGGGATTTCCTGACGGGCTATAACCCCAGCGACCTGCTGGCGATGAGCGGCTACTCCTCCAGCGGCGGCGCCTCTTGGAGCACCGACCCTGACTCGCTGTGGCATGCCATCGACACCTGCAAGCAGTATACCGCCACCGCCGTCAACGGCTATGCACCGTTCAACAAGTACAACTACGAGCCCTTCGACCTCGTTTTGCTGACCGACTTCCCCAAGACCGACAAGAAAGTGGACGGGCAAACCGGTGCTCCCTACCTGAACGACCTTGCCGAACTTGTGGACAGCAAGCCTTTCCTCTCGCTGAAAGCCCACATGGCGAAAGACGGCATGGACAAATGGAAAGCCCTCGGCTTCGTGGCTACACCGCTTGCACCCGTTACGACACAGACGATGCTCGACCTTGTCTGCTCGCAGCACACCATTTTCAACCGTGTGAAAGGCGAGATACTAACCCCCAATGCAACGGAATCGGACGGGCTACTGACACTGCTGAGCGACGGCGGCTACGACCAAAAGAAGGGCTTGCAAGGCTTCCTGAAAGAAAATATGACGGGTTTTATGAATATCGCCACCATTCCGTATCGCAGCGGCAGCAGCGACACCCTGCTTGTGGCATGCTGCGAACGGCAGAACAACCTTGATGCCCGACTGATGGTGCTCTCCGTCAACGCACAAGCCATGTCCAAACTCACCCCCACGGGCTGCAACACCATCCTCAGTATGATGGACTATTTGCTCATAAACGACTATGCCGAAGTACAGGACTGCGGATGTATCTTCGATAACAAAGGAGGAACGGGTACAGGTAAGTGGTCAGAGGCGGACAACTGGGACACCGGCAAACTGCCCACTCGGTCAAGCACCGTGCATATCCATGCCGACTGCGAGGTGGATGACTTAGAAGCCGTGGCAGGCGAGTTGAAGATATGGGCAGATAAAAAACTCACCATCAACGCCAATGCCGCGCTGCAAGTGTCCAATCGCATAGGCTACTGCGACAAACAGAATACGTTGGCAATAGATCGTATTACCTCCGCCTCCACCATTCTTATCAAAGCCGATGATGGCGGTGCCGGCACGCTGGTTCACAGCGGCACAAGCGAATGGGAAGTGCCTGCCACCGTGCAGTACTACTCCAAAGCCTCCGGCGCTCCCACAAACTGCCAATGGCAATGGATGACCATTCCGATACACGACATGGGGAAAGCGGAGAACTATTTCTACGGCGCGTGGATATACGAATGGAGCAACGAGACGCATGGTTGGACAACCCTCTTGCGCAACGAAGACAGCATGCGCCCCTTCGGCGGCTATTCGTTCACGCAGGAAACGCAAGAGAGCGGAGGTGCCACCTACACCATCGCGGGGAACCTCGTCCATGCGCAGGACACCACCATTGCGCTCCACTACGATGCGGAGACCGCCACGGACGGGATGGGGAAATTCAACCTGATAGGCAACTCGTGGACGGCACCCATCAACATCGCGGGTTTCCAAGAAGGCGACTTCACCAACTGCGAGGCGACCATCATCATGTTCAACACGGGACTTGACCCGAATGGAACGGGAGATGTAATCACAGGTGAGAATAATACTACCGCGGGGCAGTATGTGTCGGTACCCATTTTCACGGAAAGCGAGTTACCCGAAGCAATACAAGTAATCCCCGCCATGCAGGCCTTCCAAGTGAATGCCACGGCTGAGGGTGCGAGCGTTAAACTGCGCTACAACAGCCTTGTCCGCACCTCAGAAGTCAACCGCCAGCCCATGCGCGCAGCCGCCCGCAACGGCTACGGCGGCGGTATCACCGAGCGCCTGCATATCCTCGTGGACGGCGAGCGTTTCAGCGACCAAGTCTATCTTTTCCGCAACGACGAGTGCACCAACGGCTTCGACAACGGTTGGGACGGCACGAAGATGCTTGGCGACGAACGCGCGGTGCAACTCTTTGTGGAGCAAGACCTCAGTCAGTTCGCTGTGTCCACCCAGCCCTCCTTCGACGGTACCCGTCTGGGCTTCTATCGCGGCGAGGACGACACCTACACCATCCGCTTCGAGTATGATGGCGCCGAGACGCTCTACCTCTACGACAGCGAGACCGACTGCTACACCCCCGTTGATAACACCTCGACCTACTCGTTCTCCTCGCAGACCTACGACCTCGAGCACCGCTTCCTCATAACGAGCAATGCCCCCGAATCGCCCTCAGGACCTACCACGGGCATCGTCGCCATCTCCGCCGACGAGGATAAGGCTATCTTTACCAACACCTCCGGGGAACGCCTCCGCGTGGCGGTTTACGACGCCGCCGGCAGACTCTGCGCGCAGTACGACTCCGACGCGCCGCTCTGGGACATCCTCCTCCCCGAGACGCAGGGAGTGTACCTGATAGAAGCCAAGACCACACAACACCAACACACCCGCAAGGTGGTGAGATAAACCAACCCTCAACATACCGTACCATGAAATCTACGCACCTGCATACTTGTATCTTCCTCGCCCTCCTGCTGCTGCATGGAGGTGTGGTTCGGGCGGAAGCGTTCTCGCTCCGCGTCCGGACTTCGGCGGAGAACGCTTACCTGCCTTTTACCTCTGTTGCCCCGATGCTCTACGGCTCCGAACGCGGCACGCAGGAGAACCTCTCCCGCCGCCTCATGCAGACGGGGAGCCACCTGTCCGACGGTCGCCGCATCATGCAGGCGGGCAGCCCGCAGTCCGACAACTTCTTCATTATGCAGACGGTGAGCCCGCAGTCCGAGAACTTCTTCATCATGCAGACGGGGAGTCCCTTGTCCGACGGCCTCTTCATCATGCAGACGGTGATCCCGCAGTCCGACAACTTCTTCATCATGCAGACGGTGAGTCCGCAGTCTGACAACTTCTTCATGATGGAGGCGTTTGCCTCCTCGGCGGCAGGCACCACGGCAGTCCGACCCGAAGAGATGATGCCGCGTACCATGGGCACCGTCGGCTTTGCCGGACTGTCCGCCGCGCCCATGCTCATGGAGGACGGCACCATCTATCAGCAGGGGGAGAATCGCCCCATACAACGCGCCCGCGGAGCGGGTACGCCGCCGGGCGACCTGACCGAAGAGCCGCCACTACCCGTAGGCGACTCCCTGCTGCCCCTGCTCTTGCTGGCAGTGGCATACGCCTGCTACAAACGGCGCCGCGGCGTGAAAGCGGGGTTATAAATTATGAATTATGAATTATGAAAAAATCGTTCGTAGCGAAGCGAAGATAAGAATTATGAGTGCGCCGCGGCATGAAAGCGGGCTTATAATTATGAATTATGAATTATGAATTATGAATTATGAGTGCGCCGCGGGTCTGCTGCGGGGCGTTTGCAAATGTAGAGTAGAGCCATAACATGTTATGGCTCTGCTTGTGTGTAAGGGGCTGGTTTTTCGCGTGTCTATCGCGGGTCTATCGCGTGTCTGTCGCGGGTCTATCGGAACATTATCGCGGGTCTGTCGCGGGTATCTACCCCCTCCCTTTGTAGGGAGGGTCGGGGAGGGTCCTATCCCCTTTGTAGGGAGGGCTGGGGTGGGTCCTATCCCCTTTGTAGGGAGGGCCGGGGTGGGTCCTTTTTTTCTGCGCTTGACCCGCTGTTATCGAATCATCACGCCCTGCATGTTGTAGGTATGTCCTTCTCGGATGATGAACAACTGCCCGTCTTGCAGCACCTTGTATGCCGCGCCGTCAATCGTCGTGTTCCTTATCGCCTCTTCGGGATTTTCGGGCTCATCGGGGTTGGTCGGTTCATCGGGATTTTCGGGTTCATCGGGGTTGGTCGGTTCGGGGATACCGGGCTTGTACACCTTGATACCGTGGATAAAGAGCGTGCCCGTGGATCCGTTGGTCACGCGCACATACAGTGCGGGTTCGGACAAGGCATTCGTCGTCTTGAAGTTGCCTTTCTTGGTAGTGGAGTATTCTGCAAGGGTGGAGAAGTTCTTGCCGTCGTTCGACATCTGAATCTCGCCCTTCGCCGATCCCGCACGGGTGGCGTTCATGGCAAAGAGGGTAATGCTGTCGGGGCAGTAGAATGTTACGTAGCAGCCGCTCTTCTTCACCTCGATGGCGCCCGTGTAGGGGTCGCTGAATGTCTCATCGGAGGAGGTAGCCTGCTTGTCCGAACCATACGAACTGCCGCCCTCCGCCAAGATAATCGTGCCGTCGGCGATATACTGCTTGGTCTGCGTGTCGTTGTCGGCGTTGAACCAGTAGTAGTCGCCTTCTTCGCCCGTGATGAAGGGCACCATCTGACTCTCGTCGGCGCCGCTGCCGCCTGCCCATTCGGGCTTCACCGTGTTCTCATCTATTGCCTGCGTCTTGCCTTTGCCGTCGCCGCCGTTCACCGTCTCGGTGGCACCGCCGTTGGGCAGCGCGCTCTCGCCGTAGAAGCCCACGAGGGTGGACTGGTAGTTCAGCAATGCCTGTTTCAGGTCGGTAATCACATCGTAGTTGGCGTCCTGCGTCGGGTAGTAGAAAGTCCATTGGAAGTCTCCGCCATCGATACGGCCTGCGCCCAGTCCTTCGCGGCCTGCTTTCTCGCCGCGGCAAATCAGCGCCACATCCTCCACGGGGTCAATAGCCGCATCCGGCACCGCCTTGCGGGCTGCCTCATCGGCTGCCGAGTTGTACGCCGTGCCTCCCGTGTAGGCCTTGGCGCTCACCGCGCCGTCGCGCGTCTCCGTCAGCACGGCATCCCACTCGCCGTTAGCCTCTTTGGCAGCAGACCAATAGAGTACCTGACGCGGGTTGATAATCTTGTTGTTGTACGCCTTGTTCACGCCGCCGTTCTCTCCCGAGAAGGTGCCGTCGCCCTCGGCGTCCGTGCCCTGCTTGGACGCCAGCATCGGGTACTTGCAGTTGCGGAAATAGTTGCTCTCCACGAACGCCGATCCGCCGCAGGTAACGCCCACGCCGTATTTCGAGATACCGTCGTAGTAGTTGTTGTAGCAGTGGTAGAAGGCGGTGCGGATACGCGGGTGGCGGCTGTCGGAGTGGTCGAACCAGTTGTGGTGGTAGGTCATCCAACAGTCGGTCGTCTCGCTTTTCATGCCGCCCAGCGAGCACTTGCCGCTATCCCAGAAGTGGTTGTAACTGACGGTTACGTGCGAACTCTTGCCCTTGATGTCCACCGTGCCGTCGCCTTTGGCTTGGTCGGAGTCGCTGCCCGTGCCGCCGTAGAAGAAGTCCATGTTGTGAATCCACACACGGTGGTTGTCCGTGTCGAGCGACATGCAGTCGTCCATGCAAATCATGCTGGCGAAGTTGCGCATCTCCACCGAGCAGGCATTGCGCACGAGGAAGCCGAAGCCGTGCACCGTGGCGTCGTTGCCCACGCCCTCGATGGTCAGGTTCATGGGCGTGGTGCCGTTCTTGCCTTTCACCTGCAAGCCTTCTGACGAAGATCCGATGGCATCAAGGTCGGCTTTCTTGATGGTCCCCACGATACGCACGCAGATGGGGCGTGTCTCCGTACCCTTCTCCAACTTGGCGAGGATGGCCTGAATGCCGGTAATCTCGGTATCCGTCTTGTCCACCATCACGTTGCATTTGATGGTTTTGGCGTTGGCGGCGGTCAGGTAGAGCACGCGCGTGCCGTCTTTTAGGGTGCCGTCGTTCTTGTACGCACCGATGCCGTCCGACCAGCCGTCATGGGCAAAGCCGTTGCGGTCGTGCGCCACGGCGGTGAACACCTCCGACTCGGCTTCTTCGCCGTTCGATGCCGCCACTTTCAGTTGGTACTTGCCCGCTTTCAGACCGAGTGCATCGGCACGACCGTACGAACCGTAGTTGCGCACCAACTCGTTGTCCAACTGCGTGTAGGTGCCCCCTTCGGGACGCACATACACCTTGTAGGTCAAGCCGGACACATTCGTCCAAGTTACGTAACCACTCTCAAACCAACCTGCGGTCTTCGTAATGGTTACCGCTGCCATGGATGCCAACGAGCAAACCAACGCCGGCAGCAGGAGAAAGATTTTTTTCATGAGAATTGTTGTTTTATTTAGGGATTAAGAGGATACACCGTGTATCGGGTCGAAACCGCTTGCAAAGGTACTACACAGCCGCGACTCGCTTGTTGAGAAATTGACATATTCTGTATAAAAACCATAGAATAAGGCGGCAAGCCGCCTTGTCAGGGCTTCTTGGGGATTTTTCGGGGGTTCTTCGGGCTTTCCCGCGCTTTCTGTCGGGGCAAGGGCTGCTTTTCGGGAGCGTGGGCTTCATGGGGGCATTTGGGAGCAAAACGGATGTTTGTCCCTCCCGAAGGGGACACAAAAACGGTGCTGCCCGACTCTTGTCAGACAGCACCGTTTCATTGTGCCGACCCGTTGGTGTCGGGGCGGGCGTGTCAGCCGTTCACAATCTTCCGGTAGAGCACCTTCGGGTCAACGGCTTTCTGTATCAGCGCGTGCAGGTCGTTGATGTTCACGCGGTCTTGCTGCATGGTGTCGCGGTAGCGCACGGTAACGCAGTTGTCGCTCAGCGTGTCGTGGTCAACGGTGATGCAGAACGGCGTGCCGATGGCGTCTTGGCGGCGGTAGCGTTTGCCGATGGAGTCTTTCTCGTCATAGTTGGTGTGGAAGTCGAACTTGAGCATGTCCTGTATCTCGCGGGCTTTCTCGGGCAGTCCGTCTTTCTTCACCAGCGGCATCACGCAGGCTTTCACCGGCGCCAGCACGGGCGGCAGGTTCAGCACCACGCGCGTGTCCCCGCCCTCCAGCGTCTCCTCCTTGTAGGCGGCGCACATCACCGACAGGAACATTCTGTCCACGCCGATGGAGGTCTCTATGACGTAGGGCGTGTAACTCTGGTTCAATTCGGGGTCGAAATACTCCATTTTCTTGCCGCTGTATTTCGCGTGTTGCGACAGGTCGAAGTTGGTGCGGCTGTGGATACCCTCCACCTCCTTGAAGCCGAACGGCATCTCGAACTCGATGTCCGTGGCGGCATTCGCATAGTGCGCCAGTTTCTCGTGGTCGTGGAAGCGGTATTTCTCGTCCCCCAGCCCCAGCGCCTTGTGCCAGCGCAGGCGGAACTGCTTCCAGTGTTCAAACCACTTCAACTCCTCGCCCGGACGCACGAAGAACTGCATCTCCATCTGCTCGAACTCGCGCATACGGAACACGAACTGCCGCGCCACTATCTCGTTGCGGAACGCCTTGCCGATTTGTGCGATACCGAACGGAATCTTCATGCGTCCCGTCTTCTGCACGTTCAGGAAGTTCACGAAGATACCCTGCGCCGTCTCGGGGCGGAGGTAAATCTTCATTGCGCCGTCCGCCGTGGAACCCATCTCCGTTTGGAACATCAGGTTAAACTGGCGCACGTCCGTCCAGTTGCGCGTGCCGCTGATGGGGCAGACAATCTCCTCATCGAGGATGATTTGTTTCAACTCCGCCAGGTCGTTGTCGTTCATCGCTTTGGCGTAGCGCTCGTGCAGCGTGTTGCGGTGCTCCGCGTGCTCGCGCACGCGCTCGTTGGTCTGCTTGTAGAGTTCCTCATCGAAGTTCTCGCCGAAGCGTTTGCGGGCTTTTGCCAACTCTTTCTCTATCTTCTCCTCTATCTTCGCTATCTGGTCTTCTATCAGCACGTCGGCGCGGTAGCGTTTCTTCGAGTCGCGGTTGTCTATCAGCGGGTCGTTGAAGGCATCCACGTGTCCGCTCGCTTTCCACACCGTCGGGTGCATGAAGATGGCGGCGTCTATGCCCACGATGTTCTCGTGCAGCAGGGTCATCGAGTCCCACCAGTATTTCTTGATGTTGTTTTTCAGTTCCACGCCGTTCTGACCGTAGTCATACACGGCGCCCAGTCCGTCATAGATGTCGCTGCTGGGGAACACGAAACCGTACTCCTTGCAGTGCGCCACCAGTTTCTTGAATGTTTCTTCTTGCGTAGCCATATTACAATTATGAATTATGAATTATGAAAAAATCGTTCGTAGCGTAGCGAAGCGAAGCGAAGATAAGAATTATGAGTGCCGTGCGGCGGACACAATTCACTTGTTTATTGTGCCGTGCGGCGGACACAATTCACTTGTTTATTGTGCCGTGCGGCGGACACAATTCACTTGTTTATTGTCTTTATGATGGATGCCAATAACTTTAACAGTTCTTCGCAATCAGCATACAAACTATCGTACATTTCTTTGTTGATATAGTCTGTGGCATACAAAAGTTCTAACCAATAACTTGTGTCGTCTGCTTCTTTTTCTGCTATGCTTAGTTTGGATATGAAGTCGGCTGTGCTTTATGCTCTCCTCGATTCGCGGGCGTTGGCTCCGATACTCGTTCCGCTTTTCAGTATCTGTTTGGATAAGACGAACTCCCTTTTTGAAACGTCCGGATTCTGCGTTAGATATTTGTACAACCTCACGATACGAATGGCGAAGTCCTTACTTTTATCCAATAAAACATTTTCCAACTTCATACCAATCAATGAATTACGAAAGGAAATCGTTTGTGGCGAAGATACGGGTTATGGGTGCATGGATAATTATGAAAAATTGTTCGTAGCGAAATGAAGATATGAATTATGGGTAACCCGGTGCCGCTTTTCAGAGCATGAGCACTCATAATTCATAATTCATAATTACCTGACGGATGTAAGTTTCTTCACATGTTCGTTGAAATTGTCTTCTTTGAGCAACTGCTCTATGGTGAGGTGCATGCGGTAGTTCCAGAAGTGGTGCGGGTTGGAGGGCACGTTGATACGCTCGGCGTGCGCGTCTGCCAGCCGCACTTTCTCGTCTATCGCCAGCCAGTCTTGCAGCGGCAGAACCACCCACATTGCGGGCGAGTACATGTGCTGGTTCACGATGAACTCGGCTATCTCCGGCGTCATCACTTGCGGCGCTTCGCCCCACCAGCCCATCTGCTCGTTGTAGAACTTCTGCGTTACCGCGCGGTCTTCCTCCCACCATGCCCGCAGCGGGTTGGTGTCGTGGGTGCCCGTGGTGCATACGCTCAGGTAAGGCGCGTTGGCGGGGTGGGCGAAGTCCACCGTCGGGTCTTTCGGCATGCGCTGAATTTCGAGGCTCAGTATCTGCAAGCGGTGCATCACGTCAGGCACGCAGGCGGGCACCATTCCCAAGTCCTCGCCGCAGCAGAGCATGTGCGTCGCGTTGATGAGGGTAGGCAACTTGCGCATGGCGCTCTGCCACCAGAAATCGGTGTGGCGGCGGAAGAAATAGTCGTTGTAGATATCCATCAGCACGCGCTTCTGGTCATCGTACAGTTCGTTGAACGAGTGGCTCTGATAGATGCTGATACGCGGGTGGAGCATATCCGGATTACGCTGGTCTTGCACGAACAGCACCTCGCAGTGGAGATAAATCATACCGTTGCGCAGGTTCTCGCATTGCTCTTTGCTCAGCCCTGCCGCCTGCCGTGCCGCATCATCGGCTATCAGGTGGTTGAAGTAGGTCTCCACCTTCACCTGCGTGTCAAACTCTTCGGGGAAGTAGTACACATACCCGTCGTTGGTGCGCAGGAAACGCTCTTTGGTTATCTCCGTGTCGTAGCCGAACACGTCGCCGAGGAAGTTCGCGCGGATATAGGGTCTCACCATACGATCCACGTCAAGGCACACGCCCATGTTCCACAGGTCTTGCGCCGAGTAGGGCAATGCCGGCACGAAATGTCCGCACAGTCCCCATACATCGCACTTGCGCATCTGCCATATACGGAAGAAACCGAGGATATGGTCTATGCGGTAAGCATCGAAATAGTCCTGCATCTTCTGGAAGCGCTTGCGCCACCAGAGAAAGCCGTCTTTCGCCATCTCGTCCCAGTTGTAGGTCGGGAAGCCCCAGTTCTGACCGCTGATGGAGAAATCATCGGGCGGCGCACCTGCCGAGGCATCGAGGTTGAAGAGTTCGGGATGGATATACGCGTCCACCGAGTCGGGCGAGATACCGATGGGGATGTCGCCCTTCATCGCCACGCCTATCGAGTGGGCATAAGCCACCGCGTCCGCCAACTGCTTGTCGGCATGGAACTGCAGGTAGTAGTACAACTCCTTCGGCTCCTTGTCGCGCTTGGCGAGGAAGGCGGCGTACGGCTCCAGCCAGTCTTGGTTCTTCAGCCAGAACGATTTGTACTCCTCGCTGCTGAACAGCGCCTCCTTGTCGCGCTTGAAGAGCGACTTGAAGTACTTCATCTTCTCATCGTACACGCACTGGTAGTCGGCTATCGCCTTTGCGTTGAACTCCGCTTTCGTTGCCTCGTATTTCTTCTTCTGCGCGGGGGTAAGTCTGCCCATCTTCTCGATGTTGATATATATCGGGTGCAGCGCAAACACGCTCACGGCGTTGTAGGGGTACGAGTCGCGGTTGGTATGCGTCAGCGTGGTGTCGTTGATGGGCAGTGTCTGTATCATTTTCTGCCCCGTCTTTGCCGCCCAGTCTGCCAGTTTCTTCAGGTCTTGAAACTCGCCTATGCCGAAGCCGTCCTCCGTGCGCAGCGAGAACACCGGCACTGCCACGCCTGCGCCTTTGAAACGCGGTTGCGTGCGGCGGAAGGTGCGGTCGTTCTGGCATATCACCATGTTCTCTTGCAGACCCCACACCACGCGGTTCTCGCCCCATTCCATATCTGTTACCTTGCCCGAGTGCAGGTCGTACACCACGTACTTGTATTCTATCACTTGGTCTGCCGCTGCCTGTATCGCCACTTGCCACAGCGGGAACTCGCAGTCGCACATCGCCACCTTGTCATCGGTGTTCCAGTTGCCCAATTCGGGTATGTTACCCACGATGGCAACGCCCTGCGTCGGCTGCACCTGCGGCACCACGATGCTGAACCGCACGTTGCCCTTCTCTCCCTCTTTTTGCGGGGCGTTTTGGGGCGGGTCTTGTCTCCTGAACAAAGCCTCCTTGAACGCCGTGGTCATAAAGGCCTTCTCGTAGTCGTCCGCTTGCCACTGGTCGCGCACCACCAACTTCTTGTCGTTGGCGTTCAACTGCAGCCTGCGCGGCTCGCCCGCCTCATAGATATATCCGCCGTTTTGCAGACGGATAGCGTATTTGTACTGCACCTCTCCCGCAAAATCGCTGATGGGAAGGCTGGCTGTCCAGAAGTCCTGCCCGTGGCAGTTGAGCACCAGCGGGTGCTCCTCCGTCCAACCGAGGATGGAGGCTTGGGTCTCGATGACGCAGAGGCTCTGTCCGTACTCCGCGCGGTAGTTGATTTGAAAACTTACGTTCATGGTATATGTGTAGATTGTTGATTTTTCCTTCGCGGGTGCAAAGATACTACATTTTTTCGCAATTTCCAAATTTTTCCTGCAAAAATATATGTTGCCCAATGTAATTCTTTGCTATTCTCCCTGTTGTTTGATAGTTTATGGAAGGGTGTTGCCTGATAATACGGAGCATTTGTCGTCAAAATGCCGTTCGTCGGTCATTCGGATCACGGGCAGTCGGAATCATCACAACTCCAGCACCACCGCGTTCATGTTCGCATCAATGGTATAGACGGTGTCCTGCGCCTCCATGGCGGGACTGTCTATGCACTTGTCCAAGTCGATATGCCGGTACCGTATGCCGCCGAGATGGAGCAGCGAGTGGAAGAGGTACATCGTGGTCATCTTCTTGTTGGTATTCCCCCGTAGCGTCTCCATCTTGTCGGGGTACATCGTTTGGTATTCCTCGGACATCCACACGAACAGAGGCACGTGGTATTCATATACCGACCCGGCGTAAGTCCCGTGCAGCAGCATGTGCTTCTCGTCGTCCATCAGGTTCTCCCCGTGGTCGCCTACGTACACCATCACCGCCGGTCGTCCGCTGTCTTCCAGTATCTGTATCAGGCTGTCGAGGAAATAGTCCGTGTAGAGTATCGCGTTGTCGTAGGAGTTCACCAGCACGTCGCGCACGTTCCGCACCAATGCCGGACTGTTCCTGCGGTTGTTCAGCCGTATGCCTTCGCTGATAGAGTCGAAATCCGGCATCAGTGCCCTGATGTGCATACCTTTCATGTCGGGCACAAACTGCTGGAACTCATCGGGGTAGCGTTGCGAGTATTTGAAGTGGCACCCCAGCGAGTGTACCACCATCATCTGCGGTTTGGGCGAAGACAAGCCCCCCCTATCGTTCAGCACCGTTCGCACGGGCGGCAGCAGCACCGTATCCAGCAACTGCTCCCCGCGGCGGGGGGCGAAATAGAAGGTATGGTCGCAACACTCCGCTATGCGCAGGAGGAAATGGTTGTTGAAACTCTGGTCGGCTATCCACGAGGTCTCATAGCCCGCCTCGTGGAACGCGTCCACCACCGACTTCTCTTGGAAATACAGCCCCTGATTGGTGGGAGTAGCCCGCGAGAGCATGAAGGGAACCGAAACGGTGGTCAGATTGGCGACCGAGAAACAACTGTCGAACGACACCAATTCCCGTTTTGCCAGCCGCGGCGAGGTCTCCCGCTCATAGCCGTTCACCTGCCAGTGGTCATACCGCGAGGTTTCCCCCAACACCAGCACCACCACCGGTGCCGTAGCACTGCCTGCTGTGGACGCAGGCGTCCCGCCTGCGGGGTCTCCGCAAGCAATGCGAAGTGGGGTGCTCTCTGCGGTCAAGGCGCAAGCCTTGGAACTACCACGATGTTCCTCCCTCCCTTCGTAGGGAGGGTTGGGGTGGGTCTCGGAGGGGCGGGGTGTGGCTTGTAGGGCGGTGGGTGCTTCCACGCCGAATGTGAAATACCGCAATGCCTCGTTCTGCCGCCGTATCTCGAGTGCCATGTCGCTCAGGTGGTATGCTATCAGCACGAAGTTAATCGGGCACACTTTCTCTGCGCCTACCCACGCGGCGGTACGGATATCATCCCCCCGAAAAGTAAACTCGTTTTGGAACTTCGGTCGCAACTTCAACCCCACTACGCAGGCTGTCAAGTACAACCCGAACACTCCCGCCATCACGTACCGCGCTATCCTGCCCTTTTTCGCAGAATATGATTTGGTGGGGACGGAATCTCCTCCCTCTCTTTGCAGGAAAGGTCGGGGTGTGGTCTCGCCCAAATACTCCTTTGCGATAAACCGGTGATTCAGGTAGAAATACACGCCCCACAGCGCGAGGAACACTATCACAAGCGGCCAATAGGTGCTCAGCAACTCCATAAACTCCCCTTTCTCCGACTTGATAATCGTGAACACGAAGAGCAGCGATGTAGTCGCCTGATTGATAATCAGATGCACCAACTCTATCGCCGAGAAAAGCAAGCCTGCGGACGCCACGTAGAAGAATGTCCGCCGCCGCCAGATACACAAACCTAATCCGTAAATACTGATGCTCGTGAGCATGTATATCGCCCGCTGTCCCATCGTCTGCAAGTCCTGCGCCAAGAATACGCCGATGATGTTGGGCAACAGCAGGAACACCAGCAAGCACACAAAAACTATCTTCTCACTTTTCTTCATAATGTTATAGTTATCAAACCGCTAATGCAGAGCAACCGCTAATGCAGAGCAACCGCTAATGCAGAGCAACCGCTAATGCAGAGCAACCGCTAATGCAGAACAACTGCTAACGCGAAGCAACCGCCAATGCAGAGCAACCGCCAATGCAGAGCAACTGCCAACGCAGAGCAACCGCCAATGCAGAGCAACTGCTAACGCGAAGCAACCGCCAACGCAGAGTAACCGCCAATGCAGAACAACTGCTAACGCAGAGCAACCGCCATGCTGCCAAGTACCGCGCCACCTGCAAAGTGCTCTTTGTTTCTTTCTCGTAGTCCGTTCCGCAGCAGTCCTTATTTCTTTTTCATAGTCCGTTCTGTAGTAGTCATTATTTCCTTTTCATAGTCCGTTCCATGGTGTTCCTCCCCCGCATGGCACCCCGAAAAATCTCTGATTTTTCGGAGAGGAGGAATGGACGTAGCGCCAAACGCGCGTCGCGCATTTCTTTTGTGTCGCCTATCCGCCATGGCGTTCCTCCCCCGCATGGCACCCCGAAAAATCTCTGATTTTTCGGAGAGGAGGAAT
>JBJEJX010000102.1:59154-62941 GCA_051878345.1 Paludibacteraceae bacterium
GGACGTAGCGCCAAACGCGCAGCGCGCGTTTCTTTCGCGTAGTCCATTCCGACGACGCGGAGTTTATTCCGACGACAAAGGTACTGCTTTTTTTTGCAATATCCAAATTTTTCTCCAACAAAACCTCTTTTTTCCCTGTCCGACAGTCTTGTCCCGCAGTTGGCGTGAACACAAAAAAGAAAACTGCCCGATAACTATCGGGCAGTTCCTTTGCTTGTGCAACAGACGATGTGAATTACATATCGTCGTGTGCGTGGAGCGATTGCACGTACTTTGCGTGTGCCATCTTTACGCGTTTCACCTCCGACGGCTTGTTGAATTGCTGACGACGGCGCAACTCTTTGATAACGCCCGTCTTGTCGAACTTGCGTTTGAACTTCTTAATCGCGCGCTCAATGTTCTCGCCTTCTTTTACCGGTACAACAATCATCGCATACACCTCCTTTTCAGTTACTCTCTCCCGATTTACGGGACTCCGAGTGTGATAGCGTCATTTTTAAGTCTTCCGCTTGACCCTTTGTTAAACATTAGGGCGGCATGTACCGCCCCGAGTACCCAGAGCCGGGGTCGAACCGGCACGGATTGCTCCACTGGTGTTTGAGACCAGCGCGTCTACCGATTCCGCCATCTGGGCTCTCTCGACTTGTCCCGACGGGTCGGGATCACGAAAGCGGGTGCAAAGGTACTGCTTTTTTTTGATATGACCAAATTTTCCCGCACTTTTTTTTCAAAAAAAACGTTGTACCCTCCTTTCCGGTGCCTGTCGGAAAGGAGAAAAAAACTACTCATGGTGGTAGGGTTCGTGGCGGAGGATGGTCATGGCGCGGTACAGTTGTTCCACGAAGAAGAGGCGCACCATTTGGTGGGAGAAGGTCATCTTGCTCAGGGAAATCTTGCCGTTGGCGCGGGCATAGACGGCGTCCGAAAAGCCGTAAGGTCCGCCTACGACGAACACCACATCCCTGCCTGCGGACATCTTCTTCTGCAAGTAGTCGCTGAACTCTATCGACCGAAACTCCTTGCCATGCTCGTCGAGCAGCACCATTTCCGCCGAGGCGGGCACGCGCTTCAGCAGTTCTTCGCCCTCTAATCGTTTCTGCTGTTCCTCGCTCAGCGACTTGGCGTTGCGCAACTCCGGCAGCACTTCCAACGAGAAAGGCACATAGTGCTGCAAACGACTCTGATAATCGTCTATCAGCGACACAAGGCGGGCGTCCGTGGTCTTGCCTGTTACAAGTAAAGATATACGCATGTCGATGATTTGTGAGCGCTTATGCTCTGACAGGTCGGTAAAGAATTATGAATCAATAAGTGAAACGGAGTGCAAAGGTACGCAAAAAAAGGCAATTATGCAAGCATTTCGCATTTTTATGCACCTAAAATTTGCATATTCGGGAGAAAAACACTAACTTTGCGCGAGATTTACTTATCAACCATTTATAAACATACAGAGTAAGATATGAAGAAAACATTATCTCTTTTGCTGTGCTGGTGCGCTATGGCGTGCTTCGCAGCCAATACGGTAGATACCGTACAGGTGTCTATCCAGCACCCCTCCTATTTCGCTTATAGCGAGGAGAATGCGATGTGGACATACACCGGCGAGACCACACAAAGCGGCAAGCGCTATGTCTTCACGCTGGAGTGGTACGCGCCTGCGGAGGACATGACGGGCACCTTCACCGGCGAGCAGATTGCCGAATACACCTACAACGGCGGTCTTATCATTAGCAACATGCCTAAGTTGGCGACTGAGATAGTGGCGGAGGTAACCGGCAGCCGCGACACAGCGGTGCATATCCTGACTACGCTCAAGGCTATCTCCGGTATCTATGCCACCGATACCACGATGTATATCATTAATATGCTTTGGACAAAGCCCAATCCGAAAGATACCTTCGAGCATGTTGTTCCGAAGGGTGAACTCGTGATGAAGGACTCTGCTATCTTCCGCGGCGAGGCACTGGACAAATGGGTGGTATCGGTTTGCTACGACAACTACATCACTTACTTTGGCGAGAAAACGCCGGGGCATGTGTTCGACAAGAACACCTTTGTCGCCTACAACCAAGACACCATCACGCCGCTCAGTAGTCCTTCGGCGGTCATCACGCTTGACGAGAACCGCATGTATCACCTCACGGCGGAGATTTTCGGCACCGACGAGAATCTGCATATCATCAAGTTGGACGCCCCCGTCCCCGCGCCGACGGACACCGCGGATGTTTACTTTGATAACTGGGAATTGCAAGAAGCCAACCTGCCCGATGAATGGGGCTGCCAAGCCTTTGGGGAAGAGTATCAGGTGGAGATTTATATCCAGACGGGCGAGATTGCATCGGGTACCTATAAGGCACAGCAGGTGTATGCCTATGTTACGGAGATACTGCCCAGCGGCGCTTATCTGAATTACAGCGCCGTATATGCCGAGGTGGAGACGGATATACGCGACACATGCCGCTTCGTTACCGCTGACTTGCAGTGCGAGAACGGCAGGCTGTACCATGTCAGCATGGAGTATCGTCTGCCCGTTGCCAAAGACACGGTGGAACTGACGTTCCAAAATATGGAGTTCTACGACAACATTGCGTTTGCGCAGAATGTAACGTTCCTCGGCTATACCGCCGACTCGCTCTATTATCTCGCCATGAACCTCTACACGAACGAGATACCTGACGGTACCTATACCCAGAAGGATGTGTATCGTTCCTTTATCCTCCACTATTTGGACGAGCCGGGCGGCGAGTCCACACAGGGCTTTATGCTCTACGGAACGGTGGATGTAGAGTTTGACGGCGTGGACTCGATGTTTGTGCACGGCGAGATGCTCTGCACCGACTCCGTATTCTATCGCTTCGACTTCCGCACGGCATACAGCGTGAGCCAACATTTGGAAGGCGATACGGAAGAAGGTGAACTCGTGAGGGAATACGATGAGCGCGATTACAAGGAGATAGAAATCCGCTACTTCCACCAATTGACCATCACGAGCCGCGATTTCAAGGAGCAACTCGTCCTGTGGATGTCGGTGGAAGAAGATGACCCCGATATTGTTATTGCTCCGGGGGTATATCCCATTGACGGCACTTCCCAGTATGGTACGGTGTATGCTTCGACGGGCATTGACTTTACGCAGAACAGTATCTCTCCCTCTTTCTTCGCTTCGTTGATCTCGGATGAGGAAGGCAACCTCTACTATTCCGACCCGTTCTATTTCATTGTAGATGGTACGGTTACCGTGGAGAAGAAAGGCACGAAGATGCGTCTTGTAGTGGATGGCGAGAATTCCTTCGGTGTGAAAGTCTATATCGTTTACGATGAGATACACACCGACCTGACCTCTGTTCGCGAGGACGCTGTCGGTACGAGCAAGCACCTGCAAGACGGTCAACTCATTATCCGTCGCGGCGACAAGTCATATACCGTGCTGGGTGTGAGCGTAGAGTAGCAGAACCCACGCACTCTCCACGCACTCTCCACGGAGTCGTAACGAAGCGGCAGTGAATCCGTTTCGAATCCGTAACGAAGCAGCAGTGGAGTCGTTTCGGAGTCGTAACGAAGCAGTAGTGGATCCGTTTCGGAGTCGTAACGAAGCAGCGGTGGAGTCGTTTCGGAGCCGTAATGAAGCAGCAGTGGAGTCGTTTCGGAGTCGTAACGAAGTAGTTCTGAATCAGTGCACCTTGCGGGAGTCCCCGCAAGGTGCACTTTTTCTTTACGGGTGTTTCCGCTACCAATGCGCTACCAATGCGCTACCAATGCGCTACCAATGCGCTACCAATGCGCTACC
>JBJEJX010000103.1:0-3987 GCA_051878345.1 Paludibacteraceae bacterium
GATTATCGAGCGTGCGCTGGATATTATTGACCACAAAGACAAGTACGCCGATGCTTGCCGCGGGAAGAAACTCGCGACGCTGTTCTACGAGCCGAGCACCCGTACACGACTGAGTTTCACGGCTGCCATGATGGAGTTAGGCGGCAACGTGCTGGGCTTCTCCGACGCCCGCAGCAGCAGCGTGAGCAAAGGCGAGACGGTGGCTGATACGATACGCGTGGTAAGTGCGTTTGCCGACATCGTGGCGATGCGCCACTATAAGGAAGGTGCGCCGCGCGTGGCATCCGAGTACAGCCGTATTCCCATCATCAATGCCGGCGACGGCGGGCACTCTCACCCCACGCAGACCATGACCGACCTGCTGACGATACGCCGCGAGTTGGGACACTTTGACCACCTGACGGTAGGTCTCTGCGGCGACCTGAAATACGGGCGCACCGTCCACTCACTCATTAAGGCGATGCGCCGCTACGAGGGTGTGCAGTTCGTGCTTATCTCGCCGAAGGAGTTGCGCCTGCCGGACTACATGAAGAACGAGTTGGGCGACAACTACCGCGAGTGCAGCACGCTGGAGGAGGCGATGCCGCTCTTGGATGTGCTCTACATGACGCGCGTGCAGCAGGAGCGTTTTGCCGACAAGGCGGAGTATGAGCGGCTGAAAGACTCGTTCATCCTCGATACCGAGAAGATGGCACTGGGCAAGCCGAGCATGATAGTGCTCCACCCGCTACCGCGCGTGAACGAGATAACCGTGGAGGTGGACAAAGACCCGCGTGCCGCCTATTTCCGCCAAGTGGAGAACGGAAAGTATGTGCGCATGGCGCTTATCTACACCCTGCTGCAATGGAAGGAACAGAGCCAGCCTGCCCACGTAGCGGCAGAGGCTACCGACTGCCCGTGCCACAACGACCGTTGTATCTCCACCACCGAGCCCGTAGAGAAGAAAGCCTATCGCGATGCCGACGGCGTGCTGCGCTGCTACTACTGCGACCATGCGTTGTAGTTAATAATTTACGAATTGTAAACTATCCTATATCCTTTATCCCATATGACGAATCGAATTATTGAAGAGGGGCTCACATTTGACGATGTGTTGTTGGTGCCCGCTTATTCGGAGGTACTTCCCCGCGAGGTAGATCTCCGTTGTCAGTTCTCCCGTAATATCCGCTTGAACATTCCCGTGGTGTCGGCGGCGATGGACACTGTTACGGAGTCCACGATGGCGATTGCCATCGCCCGCGAAGGCGGTATCGGCGTTATCCACAAGAACATGCCTATCGAAGCGCAGGCGGCACAAGTGCGCCGCGTGAAGCGTGCGGAGAACGGGCTTATCTCCGACCCGATTACCATCACGGCGGAGCAGACCGTCGGCGATGCGTTGCAGATGATGCAAGACAACCATATCGGCGGGATCCCCGTGGTGGACAACAGGGATATGCTGGTGGGTATCGTTACCAACCGCGACCTGCGTTTCGAGACGAATATGCAGCGTCCTATCGCAGAGGTGATGACAAGCAAAGACCTTATCACCATCTCATCCACCGACAATGAGACCATCATGCACGCCTTGCAGACCCACAAGGTGGAGAAACTGCCCGTGGTGGATAAGGAAGGCAAACTTATCGGGCTTGTTACCTACAAAGACATTACCAAACTGAAAGACTTCCCCAACGCCTGCAAAGACGGGAAAGGGCGTCTGCGTTGCGCTGCCGGCGTGGGTATCACGGCGGACTATATGCACCGTGTGGACGCGCTCTACAAAGAGGGTGTGGATGCCATCGTGCTGGACTCTGCGCACGGGCACTCGAAGAATATCGTGAACGCACTGCGTACCATCAAGGCGAAGTATCCGAACTTGGATGTCGTGGTGGGCAATATCGCTACGGCGGAGGCTGCCAAGTACCTTGTGGAGAACGGTGCCGACGGCGTGAAAGTAGGTATCGGTCCGGGCTCTATATGCACTACGCGCATTATTGCCGGTGTGGGCGTGCCCCAGTTGACCGCCATTTTCGAGACTTCTGCCGCCATCAAGGGTTCGGGTGTGCCTGTCATTGCCGACGGCGGTCTGCGCTATTCGGGCGATGTGGTGAAAGCATTGGCGGCAGGCGGCAACTGCGTGATGTGCGGGTCGATGTTCGCAGGCACGGATGAAGCCCCCGGGGAGACGATTATTTACAACGGTCGTAAGTTCAAGACCTACCGCGGCATGGGCTCTATCGATGCCATGAAAGCAGGGTCTGCCGACCGCTATTTCCAAGGCGGGGAGAAGAATGTGTCGAAACTGGTGCCGGAAGGCATCGTCGGGCGTGTGCCTTACAAGGGGAGCGTGAGCGAGACTATCTACCAGCTGATGGGCGGTCTCCGCTCAGGTATGGGCTATGTGGGTGCGCATAATTTAGAAGAGTTGCAGCAGGCGAAGTTCGTCAAAATCTCTGCTGCCGGTATGAGCGAGAGCCACCCGCACGACATCACCATCACCAGCGAGGCACCGAACTATAGCACGAAATGATGTTTGGATAAAGAACCGCTACGCTAAAAAAGTATGCAAAAGATTATTATATTGGACTTTGGGTCGCAGACCACCCAACTCATCGGGCGGCGTGTCCGAGAGTTGGATACTTTCTGCGAGATACTGCCCTATAACAAGTACCCCGAAGACGACTCGGACGTGATAGGTGTCATCCTCTCCGGGTCGCCTCTGAGCGTGTATGCCGACGATGCTTTCCATGTCGATTTGAGCCGGATTCGCGGTCGGTTGCCCATTTTGGGTATCTGCTATGGTGCGCAGTACATGAGCCATATCTATGGCGGCAGGGTGGAGAGCGCGGGAACGCGCGAGTACGGTCGTCAGAACTTGCAGTTTGTGGACACCACCTGTCCCATCTTCCGTGGGTTTGAAGCCCATTCGCAGGTGTGGATGTCGCATGGCGACAGTATCACCCGCCTGCCCGAGGGGGCGCGCGTGGTTGCCTCCACCGAGACGGTGCAGAACGCCGCCTACTATATCCCCGGCGAGGTGCCCGTGTTCGGTACGCAGTTCCACCCCGAAGTGTTCCATTCGCTGCAAGGCACGCTGCTGCTGAAGAACTTTGTGGTGGATGTATGCGGCAGCAAGCAGGAGTGGAGTGCCGATGCGTTTGTGGAGAGCACGGTGAGAGAACTGCGCGAGCAGATTGGCACCGACCGTGTCATTCTCGGTCTCTCCGGCGGCGTGGATTCGTCCGTGGTGGCGGTGTTGCTCAACAGGGCGATAGGCGACCAACTGACCTGTATCTTCGTTGACCACGGCATGCTCCGCAAGAACGAGTTTGAGGACGTGATGCGCGACTACGAGTGTCTCGGTTTGCATGTGATAGGCGTGGATGCCAGCGATCGTTTCCTTTCCGACTTGGCAGGCGTTACCGAACCGGAGAAGAAACGCAAGATTATCGGGCGCGACTTTGTGGAGGTCTTCAACGCCGAAGCGAGGAAGATAACGGACGCCAAGTGGCTGGCGCAGGGCACTATCTATCCCGACCGTATCGAGTCGCTGAACATCACGGGCAAGGTCATTAAGAGCCACCACAACGTGGGCGGTCTGCCAGAGGATATGCACCTGCAACTCTGCGAGCCGCTGAAATGGCTGTTCAAAGACGAGGTGCGCCGCGTGGGGCGCTCGATGGGTATGCCTGAGCACCTGATTACCCGCCATCCGTTCCCCGGACCGGGACTGGCAGTGCGTATCTTGGGCGATATCACTCGCGAGAAAGTGCGCGTGCTGCAAGAGGCGGACGATATCTTCATCCGCGGTCTGCGGGACTACAAGGTGCGGTTGAGCGGCGAGGAGGCGCGTGCCGTGCTGGCTGCGGGCGTGCCTGCTAACATGGAGAACGGCGAGATAGAGGTGAGCCTTTACGACCAGATATGGCAGGCAGGCGCCATCCTGCTGAGCGAGGTGCGCAGCGTGGGCGTGATGGGCGATGAACGCACCTACGAGAACCCCGTGGC
>JBJEJX010000104.1:0-18367 GCA_051878345.1 Paludibacteraceae bacterium
GAGCATCTGACTGTTAATCAGGGGGTCCAAGGTTCAAGTCCTTGAGGGAGCGCAAGTTATAATCGCAGACTATTGAAAAATAATGGTTTGCGATTATTTGTTTGTTTATTTTGACGGGGTTTTGACAGGATTTGTATATTTTGAGTATTTTTCAACGAAAAGACTACATCATCCCCAATGACGCATCGTGCCAAAAATCATACTCCTCGCCGGCGTACTTCGCCGGTTGCAATGCTATTTCTTCCTGTAAATAACGTGAGTTCAACATAGGCGCGAATACATTCAGCAATCGAAGACTAATGTACTTTCTGCCAATACTCAGATAGCGGGTAGGAAAAGGACAACGAGAGGTGTGCCGGCGTGCCGGTAGTTCCTAAATTAGTGTGTGCGCACGCGCGCGGGTGAGTTTACAGAAATTGCTGTTTCCCTCCCGACCTGCCGCACACTCTCCTCGCCGTCGCGTGCTTATCCCCAAAACAGTACGATTTTTAAGATTTCTCCTGTTGCGACCTTGTCGGGAGTTTATCGCGGGTCGGTCGCGGGTCTATCGCAGGTCGATAGCAAGGCAAACCTGCCCGCAAAATGTACTATTATTAAGATTCACCTCCTCCCGAAGCAAGGAAATAATGTGTATAGATGTGTAATCCTTTCTTCGCATAGTACCGTGAGTACCGAAATAGGACTTACAAGTTGGGATTTATATCGAATTCATGTTAGGACAACAAGGGGTGTATGCTATCCCTGATCTTATTCTCAATGATGGATTTGCTAAACTCCAAACTACTCTATCCCGTTGAAATCAAGACAGTCTAACGTAATCAACGTTAGACTGTCTCGATGATATTCGCCGATATGTCGGTGCTTGCTGTTATTGCTTGTTACCTAACAGGTTGTATGTAACACCGTTGTGTATAATCAGCAGTTGACCATTGTGGAGAATCTTCGTAGGGGCGTTGTTGCCGCTTACCGCATTCTCAATCTGCGTAGAGGGAGACGGGAATGCCACATAGTTGCGGGCGGGTGCCCAATCGTTACGGAAGAAGTGGGTGTAAGACTTAGCCTCGGCTGCCTCATAGCCGATGATGGTCTCCATCTCATTCTCTGCTTTGCCGAAGAACTGCACCTTGTTCGATGCGGGCGAGATAACATTGCCTTCGGTGTCCATGGTGTTGTACTCGGAGAAATCGTAAGGCACGCAGTTGTTCATACCGTCAATCGTCCAGCGCTGTATCTTGCTGCCGTCGCTGAGCGAGAAGTTACCCTTGCTCATGTCCAGCGTGGTGAGCAGGTATGCCACTTGCGGCTGGTCGTTCCAAGAGCGGCTCAGCGATACCAGGGGACACTCCGATTGGATGGTGCAGCGGTCGAACACATAGCCCTTGTCTTGTTGCGCTGTCTGGCTGTTGTTGGCGGTGATGCAGTCGCTGCCGCCACCGCTGGAAGCACGTTTCTCGCAGTAGAGTAGGGTGTTGTAGAAATAGATGGAGCCGCTACCGCAGATGAAGTCCACCGTTCCGTGTATCTCGCAATCTTCAAACCAGCACTCCTGTCCGGGCTTGTTGCTGTAGTAGGTGTCTTGGTACGAGAGCATACGCACGCTGTAGCAAGCGGTGTGCGTGCCTTTGTCTTGCAGGCAGACAGCACGCCCGTTGTCGGCTTTATAGTAGTCTAATGCGTTTTGCAGTGTCAGGTTCTCGAAGGTGTTGTCGCTACCCGTGTTGAGGATGGTGGCGGTATTGTTGATAGATTCCATCTTTACATCGGGGGCGTTCTTGATAATGGTGCCTTCCATCGACTCGCCTTTCACTACCACATGGCTCGCACTAATCGTGGTGAGTACGGTCTCGCCGAGGTCGTAGATACCATCGTGGAGCAGCACGGTGTCGCCGTCTTGCAGGATATTGCATACCATCATCAGCGTGGCAGCATCGCCTGCGGCAATATCGTAGGTGTGTCCTGTTTTGTTGAGCGGAGCAGCCACGTTATAAACCTCCACGGAGTGGATGTAGGAGGTGGTGGTAAAGTTGAAATGGAGCGTGTCTTGCTTATCACTCTCCACATAGAACGAGCAGAGAGCGCCGTCGGCGGTAGCCCCTTCTGACCCGTTTCTGATAACATTCATCACTGCCACCGAGTCGCCTGCCGCGTTGCGGATAACTTGCGCGGAAGTGTTGGTGTAGGTGCAGAGTCCCACGGATACATACGCCTTCGGCGATACCACGAGGGTCATCTCTTGACCATTGCTGAAAACAAAGCCGTGGTTGGAGTGATACTTGCCCGTGCCGGCAATCAGTTCGTGGTCTTCCATATAGAACGAGTTCTTCGTCAGGTCGTACTTATAGTGCGTACCCGTAGTGGCGTATTCAATAGCGGTTACTTTGGCATAGAGTTTCAAGTCTCCGTCAATAAGGCTGCCTTCTGCTTTCTTGATGTCGTCTGCCGTTACCCATCCGCGGAATGCCATACCCTCGGCAATGGTGAGGTTTGCTTCGGTATATTTCGGGGTGAAGACGGCACCGGGTTGCACGGTGTCTCTGCCTAACTCTTTGTCGTCTTGGTCAAAATATGTAATTACGTAATTTGGAATGAAGGTGCAAACCTCTGCCTTGAAATAAGGGCTATATTCCCCGAGATAGACCACGAGGGAGTCGGCTGCCTCCACATTGTAAATCCATGTCGCTGTACCGCTACATCCGGCGGTCTTCGTGTCAATGCTCCCAAGCACCTCGCCTGTCGTTCCGGAAGTAACAGTAGCAGGTTTGCTGGCAAAGTTGCATCCGCCGAAGGTCATCTTCACAGGACCATCCACCTTAAAGGATAATGTGTAGTTCACCCAGCCGTGTTGGCTGCCATTGTAACCGCCGTTGCTAATCTCTGTAACGCCTGCGGGCAGGGTTATAATGTCCTTTGTTAGGTCTATCTCGAAGTTGGTGAAGTCGCGCTCTATATTGCCGTAGATAGCCATCTCGGTCATGTATGCATTCTGACCTGAATTGAGATTGTACCAGCGCAGTTGTACATTCTCGCGGTTGATATCAATATCCACCGCAGTTCCGGCTTGTGCGCAATAGGCGGTGGAGATAGTGTCCCACTTCGTAGCGTCTTGTGCCTTACACATCAAACCCCACCCGCGGTTGCTCCCTGTGGCAGCGTGTACATAGTGCACTCGGGTAACGTTTTTCAATACACTCGTCTCAATGTACGGTGTGGCACTCTTTGCCGCCATAGCATAGCCGGCGGTAATCACTTCGGTGTTGGTAAATTTAGTGTTTGTGCCGGTAGGAGATACTTCTACCTCCGCAAGGGTAATAGCGAGAGCCTCGTTGGTCCCCGCGGTGGTAAAGTTTTTGGTGGTTGAGGTCTCACTACTGCTGATAGCGTCCCAATCTTGGAAATTGGTAGAGTACAATTTTGTCTCCAGCGTAGTGCCGGCATACGCCATGGTGGCTAATGCCAATGTTACCATTGTCAATGTTTTTTTCATGTTGGTTTTACGATTAAGTGAATGTAAGTTTTGAAATAGTGAATAAATGTCCGAAAAAGACAATGCAAAGATAGCCCTTTTTGCCGAGATACGCAAACGCTTCCTCCTTTTCCTGCAAAAAGCGTCAAAAAATACACAGGGGGAATTAAGGTGTAACTACTTATTTTGGGTATGTGCGAATGAAAGTTAGTTTATTTCCTTCATAAAAAGGTGTTCCGGTACCTTATTAAGAGGTTCCGGGCATTCTGTTCCGGTATATAGTATAAATAGATTCTTCTTTGTTCGTGTCATTGCCACATAGAGTGCTTTCCGTTCTTCCTCATTTCTAACAGACTGACAAAATGGTAATATAACGGTATCAAATTGTAGACCCTTTGCACTATGGTAGGTCATTATTTTTGGTAAAGAAGTGGAGAAATCCAAAGAATTATTATAGATATTCGTTCCTAGTGAGTATTTACATTCAGAAGTGATGCGGGATTCTAATAATCTCTTATATAAATTTGCCACTTCGTCATTGTTAGGCAACAAGATACCTCTTTCACTAAAATCTTCTTTTTGCAATAAACTGATGATGGTTTCAATCTGTGCCTCATCTGTCGGAAAACCTATGATATGAGGGAGGGTGGTTTCTTTGCTTTTATATACTTTGTCGCTGTATGGTTTTACACCAACACCTACAAAATCTTGTGTAATTTTGGCAACAGAACGTGGAAGGCGATAGTTATTGTACAGTATTAGGGGAGTCAAACCTGTCCTTTCAGCAACTTGTTCAACAGACATCGTAGGACGTGTGGTGAAATTGTATATGGATTGGGCTGTATCCCCAAAGAAGAAAAAGCACTTTTTAGCAGCATGTATAAACTCTTCAATCTCATCTTTTGTGAAATCCTGAATCTCATCAACAATAATGTAGTCCGCAGAAGGCATCTTCTGCTTCTTCCATTGATAGTAATACATGCAATGATTTTGTAGATCTCTATTCCATCCCATATTCATGAATTTTTGGAGAGATTTCGTATATGCAATCAAGATAACGCTAGCACCGGCATCTATAATTTGTTGTGCTTTGTGCATGGCTATGACTGACTTTCCGCTACCGGCGCAACCTGCAACGAGCATTGATTCGGAAAAATTTTGTTCAATCAAGTCTATTTGGTCATCGTCTAAAGAACCAAGATCCACCTTAATCGTATTAGCTGATTGTTGTAATTCTGGCAGGTGTTGATTGTCAGGTCGAGTGGACTCCGATTGTTCGAGTTGCCGTTCAAGTTCCTGTATTTTTTGTTGTAGTGCTTTAATTTCGTTTTCCGACATTTGCTCTTTCTCTTGAGCCAATTGATTAGCTCTGAGAGCCTCCTGCTTGGTCTCAAATAGTCGTAGTTCCAAGTCGTTTTTCTCAATCTGCAAATTATCAATTATACTTTCCTGTTCAGTACTACGTGTTTGCGCATCTTTGCTTATTTTGTCTAATTTTTTGTTTGCTTCATCCAAGTCGGATTTCAATTGGCTAACGTTGTTTTCAGAACTGCTGATAATAGAAGGAAGGATTGATGACAGTGCTCTATAGGGTGTATCTTTGAGAATCCCTACGCTATGCAGAATATCTATAAATGCACGTATTGTTGGAGCACAATTTTCGGCTTGCGCTTTGAGATTCATGTTGTGCCCACTTGCATGCATCGCGATTTCGCTGCAAACTCCATAAACAGCAACCAATGCATCAACTTGTTTCTTAATAGTTTCTTTTGCACGACTTTTATCTCCTTTAACCAATCTGTATGTATTCATGGCAGTTAATACTGCGGGAATGGCTTTGATAAGATATGTTGATTCCAGATGCTTGTCGGGTGGTACAATGGGTGTCCCTAACAGGACTTTTTGATTACGGGTTAATAATTTTGTACCTTGTTCTTGCCCTGCGAATTCATAAATCAGTACTTTGGATAGCCATTCAATAGACACGCGAAGTTTGCCCAGGCAGATTTCATAATCTTTCTCTTCATAAGCTTTTTTCGCTCTGTTGTAACATTCTTCAAGTTGTTTCTTAGCTTCTTCCATAATATTGCTATTTATATGATCTCGCCATATCCTGCGATCTGGACGATGGTTATAAATCCTTGTTGTTGTGCCATCGGACACCATTTATCGGCAAAATCCGTTCCGTTTCTTACATCTGCCTCTTTGGTCTCTTCATAAGACCACGCAAATACATCGCTGATAAAAAAACCGTGCAATTTTTTAACATTGGCATTTGTTGCTTGTATCATTATGTTGCTTTTGCTAGATAATCTGCCGATTGCGCGTCCGTTGTGCATAATGCAATAATTCCCCCATCTGTCAGTCTCGATAGATACGGGATCGTCCTTGCTAACATTCTCTCGTATGTATTGGTCAATCGGGTAATTATATTGTGAGGCGGTGAAAGACAACATATATTTATCAATGCCTGCTTCTGTTTCAGTAAAACGTAAATTATTATTTTGGGGCATATTGAACAAGTGATTTTGTTCTATAGCCCATTCACGTTTCCATTTATAGACATAGAGGAATTTCTTAGCACGTGTGTAAGCAACAAATAATAGTCTTTTTTCTTCATTGATGTCGGCAATATCTTTCTTGCTGGGATTTAGACTTGAAACATCAGGAACAATTAGATCCCCATTTGTAAATGCAGGTTGTCCGTATCGTTTCTTTAGTTTGAGGGGAAGATCTGCAAATGAAGGTGTTAAAATAACTATATCAAATTCCAACCCTTTGACCTTATGCATAGTGGTAAGTATGATAGTTAACCTCTCGTCCTGCCACAAATGATCCTCGTTATATTGATCGTATATTTTATACACTTGCCCGCCATCATCGCTACCGGCAGTGTCTCGAATATAGGTGCTTATTTCTGCCCATGTATGTTGTTCTTCATCGGATCGAATAGAGTCTATATAACTGAGAACCAAAGAATAGGCAATATCTAAATATTCAGTATCCCAATTGGTATAGCAGGAATGCAACTCTTTTATATATTTGCGTAATTCATCTTGTGTTTCTGAATTACGTAAAGAAACAAGGCGATTGGAATTGGTTTCTAAATATCTGATAATCTCATAGATTTCTCTTTCTCGCCATAGTTCACAACTGCTCGCTCCCTGAATCCGAATACGTACCTCATCTATGGAGGGCATTTGCTCTTTTTTAATTTGTGATAATCCTCGATATACTTCCGCGTTTGTACGGAAAAATACAGCGATATTTCGTATTCTCAATTTTGAATCATTCGATCTATTTTCTTCTTTCGCCTTTTGAATAATTTTAGGAAGGTCTTTGAACCAAGAGGAACTACCCTTGTGAGTGTTGTCTGTATAAAAGACATGGGTTTTATCTCCTGCGCACTCTTGCAATGTGGGTACCGATTTTGGCATCAGATTGCTGCCCTCCGGGAGAAATTGAGAAGCGGCATCTAATATGTCTTGAAATGATCGGTAATTAGTGAACATATACATCTCTTTAGGAGAAAGCCGATCTTGCAATTGTTTGTAATATGGATGAGGATCCAACCATTGCGCGTATTCATCATCAGTTCCATCGAAATAGCGAGGAACACGATCAAAACCATATATGCTTTGATTGATATCACCAATAGTGAAAAATTTGGCTTTCGAATATATGGCATGTAGTTCCATTAGAGTGTCTAAACGAACTTGAGTAATATCTTGAAACTCGTCAATCATAATATATTTTAAGTTTGGATACATTGCGAAGAAATCATGTGTGTGCTCGGTTAGGTATTCCTTGAATTTTTGTTCCCACATATCTGTGGGTGTAGTCTCTAAAAGACTTCCCATTGTTTTCTTTGCTAATGCGTGGAAAGTATGCACATGGAGTTGGTGGGCAACCCGACTCATTCCCAACTTGATAAATAGTGAATCCAAACGAGTCCGAAGTTCTGCGACAACTGCTCTATTGTACGCCAAAACGAGAATTTGGTTGGGGTCAACAGCCTCGCGGTAGATAAGTCTGGCGCATCGTAATGTGAGTACATGTGTTTTTCCTGCACCGGGACCTGCCAGTACATTGATGTTTTCAGACTTATCTGCCATATAAATAGCCCTCTGCTCTTCGTTTAAGAGTGCTTCTTCTCTCTTGAGAGCCTCCTCTTTAAGTTGAGAGAGTATGTCTGAGTTTTCAGGTACGTATTCTCCGACTAATGATAGGAAGTCGGAATAATTGCGACATAGGAAATATTTGCGTATATATTCGCTTTGTTGATTTATAGGTATCAGGGAAAATACGTTCATTGCAGAGAGACGAATTTTCTTTAGTGCTTCCTGCTGATCAAATTCTTCGCGGAACGTGTGATAAGGACTATCACTTGATTCTCCGGAATCCCAATCTGCCATTGTGGTATCAGTTGTATAAATCTCAATGCCGGTTTGGATGGTAGGTGTATAATCTATGTACGAGAGTAAACGCAGAATGGTCAGTATGTGTGTGAAATATTTATATCCTCGATGTGAAGACGCATCAAATCTCAAACTAATTAGTGCATCTGCCCATTCAAATGAAGTATCTTTTCTATATACATAATGTAACCATTTCCAACAATCATCTTCCAATTGTTGCACATATTTGTTCCAATCATTGGTCTGAATAGTTATGACTCTGCAAATGTCATCTCCTATTTTCTTAAGTTCGCAACGAATACCTGGAATGAAATTCATAATGGAGAATATCTGTAGCCCGGCACGTGTTACGATATTTTTTTTGAAAGTTTCTGCTTTTGTGACAACCCCTTTCTGCGGTGAAATTTTATGTCCTAACCAGGGCATATATATAGTTTCCTCTTGCTGACCATTTTTTTTCTTTTTTATTTGACTAATGGTTTCGTAATGCACATCATCCAACAAATGTTTACAAATTTCTTCAACTTCTATAGGGTGAAGAATACGTTTCCGACCGACCTTGCAGTCAGATAGTACCTTACGCATGCCCTCCATTATAATGTGCAGAGTGAAAATATTGGTTTGCTCGTCAAGCATGTAATGTGTCTCCGCATAGCGACGAGGAAAAATGCTACACCGCATCTTATCATTCAATCTTAAATTACCTTGTTTTTGGCATTCAATGAGTGCATCGAACATACTGGGTATTGAATAATGCAGTTGGTTTCGAAGATCTATAACGGAAATCAAGGTAGGCGTACCTTGTGTCATGGTATGCGCTTTTACATAATTGTAAATATCTTCTGCTCTTTTGGACATGATGCCATTGGTAATATGGCGATGATATTCTGGTAGCGTGATATTCAAGTATGCTTGGCTAATGTAGCCTTGTTTTACATAACCAACATGTTCTAACCAGTGCAATGCAAGTTTGGCAGAAGTTGTATCACTTATATTGGCAGAGATATTATTTTTTCTCCAAAAACTATATGGTAATACAATAGGGCGATGGTGTGTTTCCTCAATGGATTGAAATTGTGTGATAAATTCTATCAGGTTCGTTCGTGCTTCTTTTAGATCAGACCATGTTATTAAACTCTTGATCAATAGGTCTTTGAGCTTTTTGAAATCATCAGCAGATAATAAACATAATGCAGGAATTTTACTATCGGACGGGAATGCATCTTTGTACATTTTTTCATTTCGCCCGGCGCGTCCTACTTCTTGGAGATAATCTTCCAAAATAGATGGTGGGTTCAAATGGACTATGTAGTGGATGTTGGGAATATCCATACCCATGCCAAACGCCTTAGTCGCACAAAGAATGTAGTAATGATTCTCAGCATTCGATTTGAAGTGCTGGTAGATGTCATCACGTTGTTCCGCATCTAATCCTGCATGAAAATAGGTAATATGTCCTGAGCATGACGACAATATAGGGTCATCGCTTTGAATAAAAATTTGCTCCAGTGTGTTTGCCGTTTCTTCGCATTGCTTATGGGTTCGGCAAAAGATAAGCATTCTACTTTTTGTGAAATTGATTTTTTGTTTTGTGATAAATTGAGCAATCTCATCTATGCGTTCTTTGTCTTCATGTTGGCATTGTAAGAAACGGATGTCGATATGCGTGCGGATGGGATTATAGTCATTAGAAGACTGTCCTATTCGAAGCAAATTGCTTACTTGACTTTTTAAATCATTTTCAACTTGTGAGGTTATAGTGGCTGAGAAAAAAGCCATTGTAAACGGATGTTGCTTTTTTAGTTCTATGCATCTTTGAACAGCGTTTCGATAATCTGGTCGAAAGTCTTGTCCCCATTGGGAGATACAATGTGCCTCATCATATATTATGTACTCAAGCCCATTATCCATTTCTATGCGTTGGCGGAGTACTTCAATGAAAGAACGTACTCGGAACCTTTCGGGGGTAACATAGAGTAGAGCAATTTCCCCGCTGGCAATGCGCCGATAAACCTGTTGTATTTCTGCATAAATCTTGTCTCCGCTCAAATAATCTACGTTAGTATAGAAGCCTTTATGGTAGAGTTCTTCCACTTGGTCCTGCATCAAAGCACGTAGTGGTGTTACGACAAGACTCAACTTATGAGAGTAAGCGGCTCGGTAGATAGCAGGACCTTGAAATAAAACAGATTTCCCTCCTCCGGTTGGAATAGAGACTATACAATCCGATTGCTTTTGCAAAATTATAGGTAAAATATCTCGTTGATAATCGTACCAATCGTTATTGTGCGATAGGAAACTTTCTTTAATAACTGCCATAGCTTTTTCTGTCTCAGAAGGACATTCTGAGATAGAAGCTTCTGTAAAATATTTTTTTGCATTATCTAATTCTTGTTGATACGATTGAGTGGAATTCCAAAGTACAACATCATACTCTGAACATCCAACTAAATCTGCTACATCGGCATGTTCTTCGATGCTTGGTTCGATGATAAACAACTTTGACATACGATTGTTGGCCGCTATCAGTGAGTAGTATTGCTCGAAAATAGGCCACTCTGCTAATATGCATTGTTTGGCAGTTGTGCCCTCATTTTGGAATTCTGTATCATCGTTGATATCAACTTTGTCATCTTCAAATGGTAACTTGCTCCACATGAGTTGGTGGCGCTCTACATCCATATTATCCCATACATAGCAAAAAGCATAATCCGTTCGATAGCTTCCGATACCATTCATAAATTGATTTTTATCAATGAAGATAAGACCATTATTATGAGTGGCAATATATTCAAGTTTACGGAAAGATGTTCCTTCTTGTGGGACATAGAATCCTAAAGAACGAGCATAGCTTGTTAGAGCATTAACCTCTTTTTGCGAGTCTATGATAAATATAATAGGTAGCGAAGGATAATCGGTATGGATTTTTTGAAGGAATGCAAATTGATAAACCCAGTATTTTGAGCGAATTGTAGTGGAAGGTGTCAAACGATATATACTACTATCAAAATCTGCTTTCTTATCAGTTGCGTACAAGATGATATTCCGAGTATCCATCTTTGTATGATTGAGTTCCCAAGTGATAAAATCTGGTGCGGTATTAAAATGTTGGAGAAAATCTTTTCGATATTGTTGATACTCAAAGTTATGGTAAATAACGAAACAACCGTAATCATCTCTTTCAGCCCAGATATTAGCTGTCTTTGAAGGTTTCTCTATGCCTAACTTGTGAATCTCGGAGTCATCAACCCGGCAATAATTAGTGGAGGCCATGTATAGGGGCAGCTTGCTATGCAGGGCTAACAACTCGGAGAACGTAAACGGATTGCCCAATTGGCACTTATGGGTGCGATCTTGTAACTCCGATCCGATAATAAATACATGTTTGTAATCAGTACTTAATATGGTAGAATCAGAAAAAGCGTCAATATCAATGCAGTCAATGTGGCTACATGAGGGTTTGGTATGTGAGGAAAGAATAGAGTCTGATATCTGAATAAGGTCATTACTTTTATTCTCTATGCGGAGATATTGTGCCAAGTTTGCTACAATTGGGGTTGCTGATAAGCGTACAAATCGTTCCAAGATGCACTTTTTCATTGCCTGCAAATCAAGCGAAGAGTGTACTTGCGCAGTATCAATCACCATGTAATTCAATTCGTGATTGGAGCTTGGAAATTGAACATGTACATATTGAGCGATACGCGGCCAAAGGCTTTTAGGCGCAATTATCAATGATTGTTCCTTGATACTGTTAATACGTTTTAGCGACTTAATGACATCTGGACACGGTTCTATTATTTCCTGAAAAAATTGTGTATTTACGCTTGCTTCTTTGCGAAGAAGATTAGCATATTTCGATTGACGAATGGTGTCTATTATAGAATCAATCTCTATAGGCAAAAATTCTTTAAGCTCGGTACAGAGCTCAGGATCTTGAGCCAAACGATACAATTGATTCCAAAATAGTTTGTCGGTTAATTCCGTATCTGATGTAGCATTATGTGTGGTATGCAATGAATAAGCATAACGACATGGATTGAGCAGGATTTCTATTTCTAATGTATCCCATACAAAAGAATTTGTAATAATTCCTTTACTCTTAAGAATTGGTAAATCCCAAATGCGTATGTTATGCCCAACCACAATAGGTTGATTCTCGAGAGCACGTTTTAGAGACCGTAATTGTTTTTCATTGGTATATTCTCGGATATTATCCTCTTGCTTGAAGGTGAACTGACGGATATTCTCTCCATCGCTTTCTATATCAAATACTACGTAGGGGAGTGAACTTTTTATCTTGTTCCATTGTTCTGTAAGGAATATATTACCGATGGATGAATCGCGAAAATAGTTTAGCAGTAATTCTTCCCGTAGGGGCTCATTTAGAAGATTAAGCAACTCATACTGGATATTATCGGGTTTCTCCATTATGGATTGCGCAAGCAATCGGTTGCTACCCTCTACGTCAGGGAGGCCTTTCAAAAGGCTTACATCTTTGTAGTGGGCAAATGCCTTGCATCGTATCGCCTCCGGCATTTCAGAGGGAAAAGGAATTTGTGGATATCTATCTTTGTACTGAAAGAACAAGTCAAACTCGTGGACATCAAACGACTTGGATAGGACGCTATCAATGAGCGTCTTGGTTGTGTCAACATAACTAAAATCAGCATTTTTAATATGATCTTTAACTGCATCGTATATGTACGGAATAGATAAATATTCGTTTATGAAAGCAGTTTGGCGTTCGGGAGTCTGTTTGAGTTTCTCCAGAATAGATAAAATTGTTTCTGTCAATCCGTTGGTACTGATGCGAATAACTTTTTCTATAACATTAGAAATAGTACTATCTGAACCAGAACGGCGAGTTACATGGATAGTGTCATATGGTTTTATGTATCGGAGTACACAATACCAATTGATAGGTGTGGTTGAGGTGATTGTAATGATGTTAGTAGCTTTCCCATAGGCGTCAGGTTCAAAAAACACCAAATCATCATCTTTGGGAACCGATGCTGTGATATTTTCCCGCTCAAACCGTAATGAACTTTCTGTTTTTCGGGGCGCAAATAGGGCATTTGTGCTGAGATAGCCAAAAAAGTTGCGATAATTATCATAGAATTGCACAGCACCAATAAAGGTGTTCGCACTATCATCACGACATAGGATGTCATCAAATGGAAGTCTTAATTGAGATGGTTTTACAGCCTTTCCCCAATGGGCATTAAGGGCATCATACTGCTCATCACTTAGGCGAGTGCTTGGTGATAATACAATAGGAAGTCCTATGGAATCGAGATAGGTACTAATTTTATCCCAACTAAGACCAAAGTACTTTCCTGCTTTGATTAATTTCATTCCTTGTTTGTCAAGAGCATATTTTTCAGGGACATCCTTTTCTTCTGTAGTCGTACCTTTTTGTGAGAGTGGTTGGGATGAAATGTTTTTGGAAAGCAATTCTTTTAAGTCTCGCCGAGGGAAACGCAGTTGGAAATAGAACACAGGATCTACGACCTTCAATTCCGAAGGGGAGATGAGGTAATTGGGGTCTGCTTTTAATAATATTCCTTTTTTTTGGGCGTACGTTATGAATTCTTCTATGGTGGAATCTTTTACCAAAATATATTCCTTTATTGTTATTCCGTCCATAATGTCGTTGTTTGGTGCTGTAAATCTATGTTGCTCGCGTTAGGTTTTGTTAAGATGGTTATTGCTAAATTGCGCTGAAGTGGGGTGGGCAGGCGGCTATGGTTTGACTTTCCAGTTGCGGGGGGTGATTTTGGTGCCGTCGGGCAGGCGTGGACGGCGGAGGACGGTTACCCAATCGGGGCGACCGACAGACTTGTCCTGCGAGCGGTATTCATAACTGTACGGGCAGGGCGTACCTTTGGTGAGCCCCGTGTGCCATGCCTCGGGCGCGAGGCAACCTTCATCCCACGTAGTGTATGCCCAGACGGTCTCTCCCCACCAACGCCACGGGCGGGCAAGGTAGGCGGGCGTGTTGCCCGGGTGCGCCAATTCGTCGGCAGTAGCAAAGCGGATATGGCAGCGATAGAAGAGCATGCCACGAGGGTTCGCCCCTGGCGCGGGATTGCCGTATTTGTCTGCCGTCTCGTGAGTGCCGTCGGGGTCGTTGCGTGAGGCGGAGATATAGCAACGGTCGCCCTTCTCATCACTCACATTCACGACGATAGTGGTGCGGCAGACGGCAAGCATAAGCCCACCGAAAATAAAGTCCACGCCGCCCTGTAAGATACCGCCGTCCACATAGACAGATGCGCCTTGGTCACCGTAGAGCACATCCTGGTGTCCGACACAACGGCAGTTGCGGAGCACTGCGTTAGTGGCAGTCTCGGTGAACGAGATAGCCGCCGCCCGCTCAATAAAGCGTTTCTGCTGCACTTCGGTGGAGCCAACGGTCTTGGGGCGCAGAGGCATTTGGCGTTTGGGGCGTTCTTTCTCCGTCCAATCAGTCTTGGCTTGGCTAATATCGACAAGGGTATCGGCGGCTTCGGCAGCGGAGACATATTGGTTAAAAGAGTTCTCGAAAATGATACCCTCGGCGTAGAAGTCGGGCGCGGTAACGAGTACGGAGGCGTTCCATCGGCGGGTGCGTTTGCCGCCGTAGTTGAATGTATCGCCCATGGAGGCGTATTGGTAGCCGTGCCCGTAGTAGGAGGTGATACGTACCGCCTGCGGGTCAATGTCCACGCCACCGTTTTGCAGGGCGATAGACGGGCGGCGGGCAGCGTTGACAAGGCGCAAACCGGGCACATCAATAGTGAGTGCTTCTTCGTAGTTGCCCGGAGCGAGGTAGATAGTGGTGCGCTCGCCAGAGGCAGCATAGACCGCGCGAGCCGAGTCAATGGCAGGCGAGATAGGGTCGCCCGCGGAGAGAGTGAGGATAAGACCTAAGAGGAACATGGTGATAAGTTTGATTTCAAGTTTATAGTTTCAGGTTCCAGGTTCAGCAGGCGGAGAGAGACTCCTGCATCCCCGCATCTTCTAATCTTTCAGTATCCGCATCTCGCAGCGTTGGCAGTCGAAATGGAGACGGAGGGTAGTGCCGTTGCGCAGGCGGAGGTAACGGGGCTCGTTGCGAAGCGGGGCTGTCTTGCGACAGTGCCCCATCTCGTGGAGCAAGCAATAGCGGCAGGTCATCAAGGCCTTCTCCTGCTCCCCCTTAACGCCCCTCTCCGACTCCACATCAGAGGGAGAGTGAAAAGACCCACTCCGTCCCTCCCTAAACTCACCCCACTGCGCGTTGCTTGCGGGGGCCCCGAAAAGGGAGGGGGTATATAAATTACCTTCGACGACAGGGGCTAAACCTTCTCCCTCCTCATTCAAGGAGGAGCCGGAGAGGGCATCCACTACTTCTCGGCGCCAGCCGTTGAGTACGCTGATAGGGATAAAATAGGGGCGGGTATCTATGGTGAGTCGGCGGATAGAGTAAGGAGTGTCGCCCAACTTGGAGAGTTGGTCGCGGAGGGTCTGCAAGGCTCTTTCGGGATTCTTGGCAGGCTCATGGGCGCAGGTAAACTGTTTCTCGGCATTCCCTACTCGCAGCCGGAAACCGTCTGCCGTTTCCGCAAAGACAATGTCCACCGGTATACGCCGCTCGCAGCGGAGCGACTTGACGAAAGTCGTGTCGAGGTTGCGGAACAGTCTATCGCCCGTGCGCAGGTCTTTCGGGAAAGTGTTAGGCAGAATCCAGTCGCCCTCTACTCCGTTGACGCTGAAACCTTGGTCGCCAAAGCAAAGTCCGTCGCCGTTGTGGAGCGTGATACCCTCTTGCAAAGAGAGCCGAATCCTGCCGTTGCGTATGGCGGCTACTTGTCCAATGTACTCGCCCGTGGATTTGGGAGTTTCCCAGTTCGCCATGTGCGGCGTACGCCCGTGGAGGAAATAGTCGATACCCCCACGATGGAAAGTCTTGGCAGGGTCGGGGGAGAAAGAGTAGTGGAGAGTGGAGAGTTGAGAGTGGAGAGCGGAGAGTTGGTCTAACTTGTTTCGGTAGTAGGCAGTAATGTTGGTTACATAGTCCGCGTCTTTCAGCCGCCCCTCTATCTTGAAGGTGGTAACACCCGCGTCAATGAGTTCTTGCAAATGGGCGGAGCGGTCCATGTCCTGCAAGGAGAGGAGATAACGCTGGTGGACGGGTCTGCCCTCATCGTCTTTGACTTCCTGCATATCCGCGTCGAGCAGGTCGTACTGCATACGGCACATCTGTGAACAGGCGCCACGGTTGGCACTGCGCCCCGTCAGCACCTCGCTCATGTAACACCGCCCCGAATAGGAAACACAGAGCGCACCATGCACAAAGGCTTCCAGCTCAATGGGTGTCTGTCCGTGCGAACGGGAGTGGGCGAGCACGGCATCGCGAATGGCGCGGATCTCGTCAATGGACAACTCGCGTGCCAGCACCACGCGCCGAAAGCCCAACTCTTGCAGGCGTATCACCTGCTCGGCGGTGCGGTTGTCGCACTGGGTGGAGGCATGCAGGCGGACAGGAGGAAGGCGGAAGGTCAAGAGGCGGAGGTCCTGAATGATAAGAGCGTCTATGCCTATGCGGTAGAGCGTCCACGCCATCTCCACCGCCTCGGAGTATTCCTCTTCACGGAGCAGAGTGTTGAGCGTAACCAACACCTGCACACCATAGGTGTGAGCGTACCGCACCAATGCCTGCAAGTCGTCCAAACTGTTGCCCGCCGCCTGCCGCGCTCCAAAGCGCGGAGCACCGATATAGACGGCGTCCGCGCCTGCCTGAACAGCGGCTTTTGCGACAGTAAGGTCGCGAGCAGGAGAGAGTAAGGTGAGGGTCAAGGGTTTTTCGAATTATGAATTATGAATTATGAGGGGACATGCTCTAAAACTCAGTTCCAATGCGCTCATAATTCATAATTCAAAATTATTTACTGCAACTTCTCGTGTTTGCCGGTGAGGGTGTTCATGAAGCCTACGAGGAGGGCAACATCGGTATCGCTGAGTTCTTTGTTCAGTTCGTATCTGCCCATCGCGCGTACCGCGTCTTCCAGCGTAACTTGCGAGCCGTCGTGGAAATAAGGCGGCGTAAGGGCGATATTGCGCAGCGTCGGCACTTTGAACTTGTGGAGGTCTGCATCGTTGCCGGTGAATCCTTTCAGGCCATCGTCGTCGGCGCAGTAGGCAATGGCGGTGTCGCGGTCGGCGAAGTAGTTGCCGTAGATTGGCAGGTACTCGAAAGATTGTCCGCCGACAATAACACCCGCATGGCAGGTAGCGCAACCCAACTCTTTGAACGCTTCGTAGCCTTTCTTCTCATCGGCGGTCAGTGCATCGGCGTTGCCTCTCAGCCAGAGGTCGAAGGGGCAGTCGGGTGTGAGGAGCGTCTTCTCGTACTCGGCGATAGCCAGCGTGACGGTGTTCTGCGTGAGTCCCTCGCCCGGGTAGAGCCGCTCGAACTCTTTGACAAGCGCTTTGTCCTGGCGCAGGCGTGCCACGATATCATCCCATGTCTGGTCGCCCATCTCCACGGGGTTCACGGGAGGACCTGCAGCCTGCTCTTGCAGGTCGGCAGCGCGTCCGTTCCAGAACTGTTGCACATTGTAGAACGCATTGTAAACGGTGGGTGCATTCACGCCGCCGAACTGTCCGTAGATACCTTCCGAGGTGCGCTCGTGCGCCTCGTCAGCGCCGCCCTGCTCCAAAATATGGCAGGAAGCGCAGGAAATGGTGCCGTCCAGCGAGATACGCGGGTCGTTGTACATACGCTCGCCCAAGGCTACCTGCTCGACATCGGTGGCGAGGCAGGCGGGCAGTGGCTGCAAGGGCTCGTTGGCATGCTCCACTGCCGACAGACCGTTGCTGAAACGGGCGGCGCGGACATCTGCAATCCATTGCAGGAGAACGGCTTTCTCCTTGCCGTTCAGCCCCGTGCCCCAGTGAATCATGCGATACTGGTGGATAGGCATGCTGCCTGTCAGCACGCTGTACTCCAGTTTAGCCAACTCCGGCTCGCTGATAGCGGCAAGGTCTGCCGTTGCGGCTTGGAGGTCGGTGAAACGCTGCGCGTGGTGCACATGGCTGTCCAGCATGGGACCGATAACGGGGAAAGAAGCGTAGAAAGGCAACGCGGGCGTAGCCGAGTGGCAGACAAAGCAGTCGTTGCGGGTCAGCACTGCCATTACTTGCTCTTCCTGAGCGGCATCCGCAGGGATACCGTTGTGCTTACAGTGTCCGTAGATAGCATAGCCGGCAATACCCAGCAATACCACCGCGAGAAGAATGTACAGCACTTTCTTGGTTGTTGTTGTCATGGTGTTTTTGTTAATTTGTTAGTTTGAGTTTATATTGTATGTTCTGTTATTCAGTTCCTGTTGGTCGTTGCGCGTTGGTCAGTACCTGTTAATCATTGCATGTTTCTATCTGCTGTAGGTATGCAGACTTAGTTCCGCCGAGGGGAGGTAGTTCACTCCGTACCATGTCATCTGCATGGCGGCAAAACTCA
>JBJEJX010000105.1:0-62561 GCA_051878345.1 Paludibacteraceae bacterium
TTGCGTCGCTGATGAAGTTTATGTCGGAGAACCATATCCACGCGTTCACGACGGCAGGCAACTGCTCGGAGGTGTATGGGCTATGGGCGAAACACAAGAAACGGCACGGGAAGATAGAGGTGGATACCACGGAGTGATTTACGAATTTACGATTTACGAATTACGATTTGCGTTTGGGATATTTATTTTCTTATACTTAAAAGATATGAAACCGACTCTTTTTGTCTTGGCTGCGGGAATGGGCAGCCGTTATGGTGGACTGAAGCAGATTGACGGTCTTGGTCCGAGTGGTGAAACAATCATGGATTATAGCGTGTATGATGCGCTTCGTGCCGGTTTCGGCAAGGTAGTATTTGTGATTCGCAAGGATTTTGAGGAGGCTTTCCGCGAGGTGGTTATCTCGAAGTATGCTGACAAAGTGCCTTGCGAGGTGTGTTTCCAGTCGGTGGATAGCGTGCCGGAGGGTTGCACCTACAATCCCGAGCGTACCAAGCCATGGGGTACGAATCATGCCGTGCTGATGGCGAAAGACCTGATAAAAGAGCCGTTTGCCGTTATCAATGCAGACGATTTCTATGGTCGCGATTCGTTCCAAGTGCTGGCGGACTACCTGAAATCCGTGGAAGGCACAACGGGCAAGTATTGCATGGTGGGTTACCGCGTGGCGAATACGTTGAGCGAGAACGGCAGCGTGAGTCGCGGTGTGTGCGCAACGGATGAGAACGGCTATCTGACCGATGTGGTAGAGCGCACGAAGATTGAGAAAGTGGGCGATAAGATTATCTACACGGAAGACGGTGTGGATACGGAGATTGCTCCCAACTCGCCGGTTTCGATGAACATGTGGGGCTTTACGCCTGAGTATTTTGGCTATGTGGAGAAAGCCTTTGTGGAGTTCCTGAAGACGCGCGGGCAGGAGTTGAAGTCGGAGTTCTATATCCCGACGCTGGTGAACGACATGATTCGCAACGGCGAGGCGACTTGCAAGGTGCTGGACACCACATCTAAATGGTTTGGCGTTACCTACGCTGGGGACCGTCCGCAGGTGGTGATGAAGATTAACAACCTTGTGAAAGAAGGTGTTTATCCCGAGAAGTTGTTCTAAAAATAATAGAATCTCATGGCACGAATTTTAGTAACAGGCGGTACGGGCTATATCGGCTCGCATACCGTGGTGGAGTTAATGCAACAGGGGTATGATGTAACCATCGTGGATAACCTGAGCAACTCCAGCGTGGATGTACTGGACGGTATATCCGCTATTGTGGGCAAGCGTCCCGAGTTCGCAAATATCGATTGCAACGACTACGTGAATCTGGAGGCTGTGTTTAAGCAGTATCCTGATATTGTGGGTGTTATCCATTTCGCAGCAAGCAAGGCAGTGGGTGAGTCGGTGGAGAAACCGCTGATGTATTACCGAAATAACATTGGCTCGCTCATTACGTTGCTGGAGGTGATGCGGCGGTATCATGTTTGCAATATCGTGTTCTCTTCGTCCTGCACTGTTTACGGTCAGCCGGACAAAGACCACCTGCCCGTGGACGAGACGGCACCGATACAGAAAGCCTTGTCGCCCTACGGCAACACGAAGCAGATAAACGAAGATATCATCTACGATGAGGCACATGCCGACAAATCGTTGCATGCGACTATCTTGCGCTATTTCAACCCGATAGGTGCGCACCCGTCTGCATTGATAGGCGAGTTGCCCAACGGCGTGCCTAACAACCTGCTTCCTTTCGTTACGCAGACTGCAGCGGGCTTGCGGTCGGAACTGAGGGTGTTCGGCGATGACTACGACACGCCGGACGGCTCTTGTATTCGCGACTACATCTACGTGGTGGACTTGGCTAAGGCACACGTGAAAGCCGTGGAGCGCATGCTGGCAGGCAAGCCGACCGAGCAGGTAGAGGTGTTTAACTTGGGTACCGGTCGCGGTCTGTCGGTGCTGGAGATTGTGCGCGACTTCATGGAGGCTACGGGCGTGAATGTGCCTTACAAGATTGTTGGTCGTCGCGAAGGCGATATTGAGAAGGTATGGGCTAACCCGAAGAAAGCCAACGAGGTGCTGGGCTGGAAAGCCGATACGCCGGTGAAGGACGTGCTGGTTTCGGCATGGAACTGGGAGAAGCGGCTGCGGAATATCCAGTAAGACCGCGCTTCGCGCTGTCCGACCGCTACGCTGAAAGACCGCCTTTGGCGTCCGACATTCGGTGCGGTCGGAAGACCGCACCGTCTTAATTCTTAATTCATAATTCTTAATTAGCAAAAAGGTGCTTTATTTATTGAAGTTTACACCGCGTTTGTTTCATAAAATCTGGGGCGGGGAGCATATCAAAGAGTGGTATCGTCCCGCCTCGGATAGTTTTGAGAACGTGGGCGAGAGTTGGCTTATTTCGGCGGTGGAGAAGTATCCTACCGAGGTGTCGAACGGTCCTCATGCGGGGGATAGCCTGCAAGACTTGCTGGAAGTGTATATGAGCGAGTTGGCGGGCGACCGTGTGTATGAGACCTTTGGCAATACGTTTCCGTTGTTGGTGAAGTTTATCGATGCGGCAGACGACTTGAGTATCCAGGTGCACCCCGATGACGACTATGCGTGGGAGCATGTGGGTACGATGGGCAAGACGGAGATGTGGTATGTGATGGACTCGGAGCCGGAGGCGGGACTTTTGCTCGGCTGGAAGCACGATGTGGACGAGGCGCATATCCGCGAGGCGATACACGAAGGCGACCTGCAAGACCATCTGCAATTCTTCCCCGTGAAGCGCGGTGATGTGGCACTGATAGAGGCGAAGACCGTGCATGCCATCAAGAAAGGCACGGTGGTGGCTGAAATTCAAGAGAACAGCGATACTACTTACCGCCTGTATGATTACAACCGTGTGGGCAACGACGGCAAGTTGCGCCCGCTGCACCTTGCGTCGGCTTTGGAGGTGCTGGACTTTACTGCCAATGAGGCGTGCAGGGTGGAGCACTATTCGAAGGCGGACGGTGAGACAAAGGCGGATGTTGTCTCGCTTGCCAAGACACCTTATTTCACTACCAACCGTTTGTCTGTTGCGGCACCTGTGCAGCGCGATTATGCGGCGTTGGACTCGTTTGTCATTTATATTTGTACGGAGGGGGCTGTTTCCGTCAAGGCGTTGGACTGCGAGGAGGGTACGGATGTGCCCGCGGAAGTAACTTTGCAGAAAGGCGAGGCGGTGCTGATACCCGCATGCCTGAACGATATAGTAGTGGTTCCGGAGAAGCCGTCCGAGTTGCTGGAGGTGTATGTAGAGTGCTGAAACGATAGTATGTAATGAAAAAATACCAAGGCGAATAATGTACACACAATCGTGTAGTGCGTATTCGCAGAAAAAAAACACCATTGCAGGCATGGATATGGGGCTGTCTAACGAGTTGAGTTAGGCAGCCTCTTGTATAAACGAAGGTGTGGAAAAGTCAGGGAATACTCCGCTGAATCACACGGTAATCATGCGATAACCACCCGACAATTACTAACTATCGTCTCGATAAGGTCATGGTATTGTATGTTTCATGAAACTTGGCAGGCAAGCAGATTTTTTGATATGTGCATTTTACTTTTGACTTTTTTGTGCATTTATACTAATAGAACCATTAACGAACATGTCTAACTTCACAAAAATGAATGGTATGAAACGAATTTCAATCGTGGTGCTAACACTTATGTTGAGCATTGGTCTGATGGCGGAAGCAGACCTCAGTAAAGAACAGAAAAAAGCGGCTCGTCAGCAACAACTCACCGAATTGACCGACGGGTATATTCAGACTTTTGCGCTGGATGAAACGCAAGCCGCCACTTTCCGGCAAATCTATGCTGACTACAACAAACAAATGCTGGCTTTGAAGCGGCTATATGCCGTTCCTAAGGCAGAGGAGCCTACCGAAGAAGCGTTGGAGAATGAGATTTTGGCTCGATTCAGTCGGCAACGCGCCATTATCGACCTGCGGTTAGAGTATTATCACAAACTCCGTAAAGTGCTGTCGCCAACGCAGATTCAACAAATCTACGATGATGAGAAAAGTCGTAAAGAGAAAATCCAAAAGTGATGGAGCGAATCGTCAAAACCTATCAGCAACCGCTCTATCGCTATCTGCGGCGTATGCTCCGCAATAGCGAGGATGCCAAGGATGTGCTGCAAAACACGTGGATACAACTGTTTATCCACCTCGGAGAGTTGCGCGAGCAGCCCTCCGAGCGGGCGTATATCTATCGTGTGGCAACCAATTGCGCCTTGATGTGGCTGCGTGATGAGAAGGTGTGTGAATCGCTGGACGACGTGGATACACAGACGCTGCAAACCTTGAAAGCAGAGCCGCAAGTAGAGATGGGGCAAGAACTGTTGGCGCGATTGGAGCAAACCATTCTGCGCTTGCCGCCTGCTCAGCGCGCGGTGTTCAACCTGCGATACCATGAGGATATGTCTTATGACGAGATAGCCGCCGTCACGGGCTCTACCATAGGGGCGGCGAAGATGAATTACAGTCTGGCAAAACGCAAGATAAGTTATTGGATTACTGCCGCGGCGGTGTCTGTGGCGTTGGTTATCACTTTGAGCATAGGCGTTGTTCGTCCTTCATTGGGTTTTACTCCCGACGCTATTGAGGTGATTTATGCCTCGGAGGAATGGAGTGATTTCGCGGAAGATGATGTATTTCTTGAACTATAAAAGAATGTAGGCTATGAAAAAGGAATGTTTCGATATCGTATTGTTGTTTTCTTGATGATAATGGTGCAAGACCCACCCCGTCCCTCCCTACAAAGGGAGGGGGGAAAGAAACCTACGGGAGATGGGCAACCGACCTGCAAGACCCTCCCCGTCCCTCCCTACAAAGGGAGGGGGAAAGAAACCTACGGGAGATGGACGGACGACCTGCAAGACCCACCCCGTCCCTCCCTACAAAGGGAGGGGGAAAGGATATATCGCAGCGGCGAACGAACACACGACCGATCCGCGGACGACCTGCGATAATGTTACGATAGACCTGCGATAGACTTGCGACCGACCTGCGATCGACCTGCGATCGACCTGCGATAGACCTGCGATAGACTTGCGATAGACTTGCGACCGACCTGCGATAATGTTACGATAAACCTGCGAAAATTTCCGCCACCTTTCCGCTACCTTTGCGCTACCCTTGCGCTACCCTTAGGCTATCCGCAACCGACCCGCTACCGACCCGCGACAGACCCGCGACCGACCCGCGATAGACCCGCGATAGACTCGCGACGGATAGGGTTCCTAAAAACGGACTCTCGTTCCGATTGGGTTTATCGGAGCACATAGAGTGTTTCGGTGGCGCGGGTAATGGCGGTGTAGAGCCAGCGGAGGTATTCCGATTGCTGCATGGGATGCCCGCCCTCGACAGTCGTAGAAGAAGCGGTGAGAGGCAGGTCGAGAAATACGCGTTTCCACTGCCCGCCCTGCGCCTTGTGGCAGGTTACGGCATAGGCAAAACGCACTTGCAGTGCATTGTAGTAGGGCGACTCAAAGACTTTCTTCGTTATCTCCTTGCGGTTGCGTACCTCCGGGTAGTCTTCAGCGATGCGGGTGAAGAGTTGTTTCTGCAGCGTAGCGGTATCGGCAGGCGAATCCACCGTTAGGCTGTCTATCCACAGCATGCAATCTATCTCAAAATCATAGTCCATAGCCCGTAAGGAAGCGTCCACAAAGCGGAAACCGTACATTTCGCGCTCGTTGCGCAGGCGCACGACTTCGAACATGTCACCGTTGGCGATGAAAGGCAGATTGTCGTAGTCTTGCGTCCAGAAGTAGTTGTTTTTGCTGACCATCAGTCGGTCTCCCGTGGAGAGCTCGTCCTCTTTCCATAGTATCCGCGCGCGCACCCCCCGGTTGAAGAGGTTGGTGCGTTTGTTGCTCCGTGTGATGATGAGTGTATCTTCCTCGCCTACCTCGCGATAGGCTTGCTCCAAAGTTTCCAGAAACGTCTCGCCCGACAACGACTTCACATCGGGAGCGCTTTCCAACTCTATCCGTTCCCCGTGAGCACTTGTTGAGGGGCTGTTCAGTTGCTCCCGAATGCGTGTGGCGTTGGCTAAGATACCAGAATCCAAAGCCTGGCGGGCGACCTGCGTGAGGGAGAAAGCCGACACATTCAAACCGTAGCCGCGTAGGCGGTCTGCGTCCAAGGCAGGACTGCCAAGGCTCCCCACAGGCGGCAGCTGCGCATCATCACCCAACAGCAACAGCGAGCAACCGTCGCCCGAATAGACGTACTTGATGAGGTCGTCCAGCAGGCTTCCGCTGCCGAAGACGCCGTTGTCGCGCGTGGCGGAGAGCATGGATGCCTCGTCCACGATGAACAGCGTCTGCTTGTGGCGGTTGTCGGCAAGCGAGAAGGCTTCCACGCCCAACTGTTGCTGGCGGTAAATACATTTGTGTATCGTGAAAGCAGGCTTGCCGGAGTAGCGGGCAAGCACTTTCGCCGCCCTGCCCGTAGGCGCCAACAAGATACAGCGCTGCTGCAAGCCATCCAACGCCCGCACCAGCGCACTCACCACGCTGGTCTTTCCTGTGCCTGCGTAACCTTTGAGCAAAAAGCATTTTTCGCGGCAGGGTGACACAAGGAAAGCTCCCAGCAACCGAAACAGACCTTCCTTCTCCCCGTTAGGCACGAAAGGCAATTCGGCACGGATACGCTGTATGATAAAGTCCTCTAACATGCAATTATTTTCACTTTTTTCTCAATTTATTTGCTCATATCAAAAAAAAGCAGTACCTTTGCAGTCGGTTTAGGGTAAGTCCTACACGACCAGCTCCCTCCCAATTCCCCCAGGTCTTGACCGAAGCAAGGGTAAGAGGTTGTAGCGGTGCGATGTAGATTGCTTACCCTTTTTTCGTACTATCGCACACATGGTGCGTATAGCAATGTGGTGCAAAAGTACTGCTTTTTTCTGAAATACGCAAACTTTTCCATGATTCCTCGTATATTATGTTGACGCTTCGAGAAATACATACTTCCGATTCCGCATATCCGTGGGTTGAACAGTTGTGGCTTGCTTCTTTTCCACACAACGAGCGGCGCGACACCGAGGCGCAACGCAACAATACAGACGCGCGAGCCGACTTCCATTGCCTGCTGGCGGAGGATGACGGGCAAGCGGTGGGATTTATCACCTACTGGCACTTTGACGGTTTCTGTTACGGAGAGCATTTGGCAACAGACCCCGCCTGCCGAAACAAGGGCTATGGGGCACAGATACTCGCCGCCCTGCGTGCTCACCTTGACACCCGGTATGCCGCTCCCATGCCTTTCGTATTGGAGGTAGAGATTCCCGCTGATGACCTGTCGCGCCGCCGTATTGCTTTCTATGAACGCAACGGTTTCACGCTGTGGAGCGATTGTGATTACAGGCAGCCGCCCTACCGCCCTTCGGATGCCCCATTACCTTTGTTTCTCATGGCACAGGGAAATCTTGTGCCGGACAGGGACTTCGGGCGAGTGAAGGAGACTATCCATCGCGAAGTGTACGGAGTGAATATGTAACTAAAATAGTATATGTTTCAGTTAGAGAGTGCATACAAGCCCACTGGCGACCAGCCGCAGGCGATAAAAGCCCTGGTGGACGGAATCAAGGCAGGCGCCGACGCGCAGGTGCTGCTCGGCGTTACGGGTAGCGGCAAGACATTTACGGTTGCCAATGTGATAGCGCAGTTGAACCGTCCCACACTAATCATGAGCCACAACAAGACCCTTGCCGCCCAACTCTATTCGGAGATGAAGGCGTTTTTCCCCCATAACGCCGTGGAGTATTTCGTTTCCTACTACGACTACTACCAGCCCGAAGCCTACATACCATCCACCGATACTTATATAGACAAAGACCTGAGTATCAACGAGGAGATAGACCGCCTGCGTCTTTCAGCTACCGCGGCGTTGCTCAGCGGGCGGAAGGACGTGATTGTGGTGTCGTCGGTGAGTTGTATCTACGGCTTGGGGTCGCCGCAGGATATGTCGGCGCAGAGTATCCGCCTGCGCGTGGGCGACCTGCTGCCGATGGACGACTTCCTGAAGATGCTGGTGGCGGCGCAGTATATCCGCAATGATTTGGAACTGACCCGCGGACGCTTCCGTGTGAAAGGCGACACGGTGGATATCGCGCTGGCGTATGCAGAGATAGTGCTGCGCGTGGAGTTCTTTGGCAACGAGATAGACAGCATCTCCGAGGTCAGCACGCTTACGGGGACGGAGGGGGCGCAGTTTGCGGAATACAACATCTCTCCCGCCACTATCTTCGTAACCTCCCGCGAGCGGATAGAAGCCGCCATGGGGCAGATAAAACTCGACCTCGCCAACCAAGTGATGTACTTCCAAGAGATAGGCGAGCCGCTCTATGCCAAGCGCATAGAAGACCGCGTGAAATATGACTTGGAAATGATTCAGGAACTCGGCTATTGCTCCGGCGTGGAGAACTACAGCCGCTATTTTGACGGACGCGAGCCGGGTACGCCGCCCTATTGCCTGCTGGACTATTTCCCGAAGGACATGCTCCTCGTGATAGACGAGAGCCATGTGACCGTGCCGCAGATACGCGGTATGTACGGGGGCGACAAAGCGCGGAAAGACAACCTTGTGAACTACGGTTTCCGCCTGCCTGCCGCCCGCGACAACCGTCCGCTGACTTTCGACGAGTTCTTGGAGAAGACAGGGCAGACCATCTTTGTCTCCGCTACGCCGGACGAGTACGAACTGCAACGTGCGGAGGGTGTGGTAATCGACCAGTTGATTCGTCCCACGGGCTTGCTTGACCCCGAAATAGATGTGCGTCCGAGCGAGCACCAAGTGGACGACCTGATGGACGAGATACAGCAGCGTATCCGCCTTAACGAGCGCGTGCTGGTGACCACGCTCACCAAACGCATGGCGGAGGAACTGGACGACTACCTGCGCCGCTACGGCATACGGTCGGCGTATATCCATTCGGATATAGACACCATTGGGCGCGTGAAGATTATGGAAGATCTGCGCAAGGGGCTGTACGACGTTTTGGTAGGCGTGAACCTGCTGCGCGAGGGTCTGGACTTGCCGGAAGTGTCGCTCGTGGCGATACTGGATGCCGATAAGCCCGGTTTTCTGCGCGACCAACGCTCTCTCACGCAGACGGCAGGACGCGCGGCACGGCACGTGCACGGAAAGGTGATTATGTACGGCGACAGTATCACACCTGCCATGCAAGCCACCATTGATGAGACTAACCGCCGCCGCACCATACAGATGGCGTACAACGAGGCGCACGGTATCACACCCACACCGCTGCAAAAAGCCATCACCACCTCGGCACTCTCGGCACTCTACAAAGACCCTGAGGCGGAGAAACAGCGTGTAGAGGAGAAGATAAAAGAGGGCTGGAAGACGGCGGCATGGCAGCAGATGAATGCCAAAGACCTGCGGAAAGCCATTGAGCAGAAACGCCGTGCTATGCTGGCTGCCGCAAAAGACCTCAACTTCGACCAAGCCGCTTTCCTGCGCGACGAGATGTTGCAGATGGAAGACAAACTGCAGGCAATGGAGTAAAGTTGCGACCGTTTTCTATAAACTCAGCGAGAGCGAAACAAGAAAATAGAATAGTGCTTTTCCAAACAAAAAAAAACACCCAAAAAGGGTGTAATATCTTATTTTTTTCGTGTTAGGTAGTGTGTATATCAATAATTTTTCGTATCTTTGCAGTCGATTTCACTACCACCCCACACGATACATATAACCCTAAGTGTTAACAATCTTAATTTTTGATGATAATGAACGCATTTGTATTTCCCGGTCAAGGTGCCCAATTTACGGGTATGTGCAAGGACCTTTATGATGCTCACAAAGAAGCGCGTGAGATGTGCGAGAAAGCCAATGAACTCCTCGGATTTCGCTTGACAGATATTATGTTTGAGGGTACGGCTGAAGATTTGAAGCGTACGGATGTAACCCAGCCTGCCGTTTTCCTTCATTCGGTTGTGGCGGCTCGTTTGCTGACCACGCTGAAGCCCGATATGGTGGCAGGTCATAGCTTGGGTGAGTTCAGTGCGCTGGTGGCTTGCGGTGCGCTTCGTTTTGAGGACGCCCTTATCTTGGTGAGCAAGCGTGCTCAAGCGATGCAGCGGGCATGTGAGGTGAGACCGGGAACGATGGCAGCGGTACTCGGATTGCCAGATGACAGGGTGGATGAGTTGTGCCAACTGAATTCGGATTGCCATGTAGTGGCTGCTAACTTCAATTGTCCCGGACAGGTAGTTATCTCCGGCGAGGTGGAAGGAGTGGACAAGTTGTGCGCTATCATGAAGGAGAACGGCGCAAAACGTGCCCTCAGGTTGCCCGTGGGAGGCGCTTTCCATTCTCCGCTCATGCAACCGGCAGCCGAGGAACTGAAAGAGGCTATTATGACGACGGAGTTCCACACACCGTTCTGCCCGATTTATCAGAACGTCAATGCTTATCCGCAGACCCATCCCGAGCAGATTAGAGAGAACCTGCTGTCGCAATTAACCAGTTCCGTGCGTTGGACGCAGACGGTACGCAACATGATTGTGGACGGTGCAGACCATTTCTACGAGTTCGGTCCCGGAGATGTACTAAAAGGATTGATACACAAGATAGCCCCGGAAGTTATTGCAGAGTAACCATTATCGGGAGCATAACCTACGGCAATTATGGAAAACTACATCGTCTCTGCACGCAAATATCGTCCGCTCAATTTCGAGAGTGTAGTCGGGCAGAAAGCACTCACGCAGACCTTGCAGAATGCTATCAGGCAGAATCATTTGGCGCACGCCTATCTCTTCTGCGGGCCGCGCGGGGTGGGGAAGACCACCTGTGCCCGTATTTTTGCCAAGACTATCAACTGCTTGAATCCCACATCGGGGCACGATGCGTGCAACGAGTGCGAGTCCTGCCGTGCGTTCAACGAAGGACGGTCCTTCAATATCCATGAGTTGGATGCTGCGTCCAACAACTCCGTGGAGGACATTCGCGCACTTATAGACCAAGTACGCATACCGCCGCAGATAGGCAAGTACTCCGTCTATATCATCGATGAGGTGCACATGCTCTCCACGGGCGCTTTCAATGCGCTCCTGAAAACCTTGGAGGAACCGCCCTCGTATGCCATCTTCATCTTGGCAACCACCGAGAAACACAAGGTGCTACCTACCATTCTCAGCCGTTGCCAAGTCTATGACTTCGCGCGTATCACCATTGGCGACACCATTGCCCACTTGCAGCACGTGGCTCAGCAGGAGGGTGTGAGCGTGTCGGAAGAGGCATTGAACGTGGTAGCGCAGAAAGCGGACGGCGGTATGCGCGATGCGCTGAGTATCTTTGACCAACTCGTTTCTTTCTGCGGCGACACAATTACCTATGAGCGTACGATTGAGGTACTGAATGTACTGGACTCCGACTACTATTTCCGCTTAACGGATTTCGCGCTGGCGCATGACGTTACGGGTGCGTTGCTGTTGCTCAACGAGGTCTTGCAGAAAGGGTTCGATGCCGGAAATTTCATCACAGGTTTGGCGCAGCACCTCCGTGACGTACTCGTTGCCAAAGACTCGCAGACCATCACCTTGCTGGAGACGGCGGATACTATTCGCCGACACTATGCCGCGCAGGCGCAACACTGCACGCCGCAGTGGCTCTTTGCCGCGCTGGACATACTCAATACGTGCGACATCCACTACCGTACGGCGAAGAACAAACGCCTCACCGTTGAGTTAGCCCTTATCCGTCTGACGCAGTCGGGCGTGCAGGATCCCGCCTCCACGCCCGCGTCTGTTCCGAGTATTCAGAATACGCAGAATGCCCGGAGTAGTCAGCATACGCAGAGCAGTCAGAACACACAGGGTGTACCGAGTAGTCCGAGTGCTCAGAATGCTCCGAAAACTCCGGTTGTTCCCAAGACACCTATTATCCCATCGATACCTTCCATCCCGAAGATACCCACCCTTAACGGGGTAGGGGCTATCCCTACGGCGGCACCTGCGGCATCCGCGCCGCAATCCGAAACACCTTCCGCTGCCCCTCGGAACAACCCTTTTACGATAGACCGGTTCAATGACGCGTGGGTCGGTCTAACAAGCTACTTCGGCAAAGAAGAGTCGCGTCTCCAAAACGTAGTGTCGTTTTACCGACCGGTGCTCCATAACCAACAGTCCGCCACCCTTGAACTGCCTAATCAATGGGAAATGGAGGAGGTGCGTAAAGTCCTTCCGCGTATTCACGCTTATCTGCATGAACAACTGCAGAACGACCAACTGACGCTGACCCTCAAGGTGGCGCAATATACCCACGAGCAGAAAGCCTATACCGCAGAGGAGCGCTACAAAGTAATGCTCGAAGAGAATGCTTCACTCAACATCCTCAAAGAGCAGTTCGCCTTACAGATAGACTGATTGATTTAATGTGTTGTTTAGGTGTTTTTCGCTGCTTGCGTTATCTACGCAAACCGCGCGAACACTCCCAACAGCACCAATAACGAAAATACTATCACCTTGCCCGACCTGAAAGCATATCTCCCTACTACTCGTAAAGAGTTAGACATCCGCGGATGGGACGAAGTGGATATCATCCTCTTCTCCGGTGATGCGTATGTGGACCACCCGCAGTTTGGGGCGGCGGTCATCGGACGTGTGTTGGAGCGTGCGGGTTATCGGGTGGCACTGGTGCCGCAACCCGACTGGAGGGGAGACCACCGTGACTTCACCAAGTTGGGCAAACCCCGCCTTTTCTTCGGTGTAACAGCAGGAGCGATGGACTCTATGGTGAACCACTACACGGCAGCCAAGCGCAAACGGTCGGATGATGCCTACACCCCGGATGGCAAAGCCGGTATGCGTCCCGACTATTGCACCGTCACCTATTGCCAAATCCTTCGGCAGCATTTTCCCGACATACCCATCGTGATTGGCGGCATAGAGGCTTCTATGCGCCGACTGACCCATTACGACTATTGGGCGGATAGTCTGCGCCCCTCTATCCTGGCGGATTCCCAAGCCGACCTGCTCATCTATGGCATGGGCGAGCAAGCCATCCTTGCAATTGCGGAACATATAGCCGCCCGCCAACCGCTGACAGACATTCCCCAAACAGCCTATCTCGCCGCCGATGTGGTTCCCTCGGCGGATGATATTCTCCTCCATTCCCATGAAGCCGCCTGCCAAGACAAGCGCAAGCATGCGGAGAACTTCCGACATATCGAGACCGAGAGCAACAAGATACAAGCCCGTCGCCTTATCCAACCCGTCGGAAAACAGCAGGCTGTGGTGGTCAATCCTCCGTATCCGCCCGTCTCGCAAGACGAGTTGGACGCCATCTACGACCTTCCTTTCCAGTACTTGCCGCACCCTAAATACAGGGATAAGCGTATCCCCGCCTACGAGATGATTCGTTTCTCGGTCTGCATGCACCGCGGTTGCTTCGGAGGTTGCTCCTTCTGCACTATCTCTGCTCACCAAGGTAAGCAGATAGTCTCGCGTTCCAAAGCATCCATCCTGCGCCAAATAAAGCAGTTGCAGACGCTTCCCGAATGGCGTGGCGTCATCTCCGACTTGGGCGGACCATCGGCCAATATGTACGGCATGCACGGTAAAGACCCCTCTCTCTGCCGACAGTGTGCCCGCCCCTCGTGCCTCACGCCCGCTATCTGCAAGAACCTCAATCAGGATTTCCGTCCGTTGCTGGATATATACAGAACAGTGGACAATCTGCCCGAAGTGAAGCATGCGTTCGTAGGATCGGGTATTCGCTATGATTTAATGTCCGAAGAGTACGGCAAGCAACTCATTACGCGGCATGTAAGCGGACGGCTCAAAGTGGCACCAGAGCATACCTCGGCGGAGGTGCTGAAACTGATGCGCAAGCCCTCGTGGGAACATTTCTTGCAGTTCCGCGAGTTCTTCCTCCGCACCAACGAGCAGTCGAATATGCACCAGCAACTCATTCCGTACTTCATATCTTCCCATCCGGGGTGCACCAACCGCGACATGGCGCATCTTGCGGAATGGACAAAGAAGATGCACTATCGCCCAGAACAGGTGCAGGACTTCACCCCCACGCCCATGACCCTCTCCACCACCATGTTCTACACAGGGCTTAACCCATATACCATGCAACCTGTTTACGTCGCCCGCACCCCGAAAGAGAAAAAGCAACAAAACCAATACTTCTTCTGGTGGAAGAACACGCAATGATAAACACAAAATAACTCATGCAACTACGCAAGACAAGATATCAGATTAACCCGAAAACACTTGCCATGGAGCGAGTGGAAATGGGGTTTAAGTACTGGCTGCGCCGTTCCGGATGGTACCTCATCGGGGGTGTCTGCATAGGAATCGTATTCTTCTTGGTATTCTTCTATTTCTTTCCCTCTCCGCGTGAGTCCCAACTCAAGCAGCAGAACCGCAACTTGGAGGCACAGTTGCAGGTGCTCAACAAGCAGGTTGACCAGATGCAGATTGTGATGAAAGACTTTGAACAGCGCGATGAAAACCTGTATCGCGTATTGTTCGGCGCGGAGCCTATTCCGCTATCGGTGCGAACAGGCGCGAACAGGCGTATCGTTTACTACGATTCCATTGCCCGTATGACCAACTCGCAACTGGCTGCCGACCTCACAATGAAAGTGGACCTCCTCGCTAAAGAGACCTATATCCAAGCCAAGTCCTACGATGAACTGCTGGAGTTGGCGAAGACGCAGGAAGTCCGCATGGAGAACCTGCCTGCCATACAGCCCGTTCTCAACAAAGACCTCAAGCGTACGGCATCGGGATACGGCATGCGCATCGACCCTGTCTATCACGTCCGCCGCTTCCACGCGGGCATGGACTTCTCCGCCCCCATCGGTACGGATGTCTTTGCCACGGGGAACGCAAAAGTTGTATTCACGGGATGGCGACAGGGTTACGGAAATACGGTGGAGTTGGACCACGGCTTCGGCTACACTACGGTCTATGCCCATCTCTATAAGATTATTGTGCGCAAGGGACAAAACGTCAAGCGCGGAGATGTTATTGCATTGGTAGGCAATACGGGTAAGTCCACCGGCCCGCACTTACACTACGAGGTGCGCTACCAAGACAAACCCGTTGACCCGCGTAACTTCTACTTCTACGACCTCACGCCCGAACAGTACGACCAGATGATTCAACTCTCCAACAACTTCGGACATATGCTTGACTGATACAAGCGACTCTTTGGCTTCAGTTTTTTTCGCGGGTCTATCGCGGGTCTATCGTGGGTCTATCGCGGGTCGGCCGCGGGGGGTATATTATGACTCCATGTGTAGGGTAAGGATTGCCGAAGGGTAGGATAAGGATTGCCAGAGGGTAGGATAAGGGTTGGTTAAAGGTAGCCTAAGGGTAGCGCAAGGGTAGCGCGAGGGTAGCGGAATCGATACTGTTTGGAACGGGGAAGACCGATGCGAAAAAAGTACGGATGTTTGGAACGAAGAGGATAGGTGCGAAGAAAGTACGGGAAAAGAGTAATAGATAAGCGATAAAGAAGCAATAGAGCGGTAACAGATAAGCAATAGATAAGCAATAAAAAGCAGTAAAGAAGCAATAGAGCGATAACAGATAAGCAATAAAAAGCAGTAAAGAAGCAATAGATCGGCAATAGATAAGCAATAAAAAGCAATAGACAGGCAATAGACAAGCAATAGATAGGCAATAGATAAGCAATAAAGAAGCAACAGATAAGCAATAAAGAAGCAATAAAAAAAGACTGCCTGAGCAAGTTGACTTGTCAGGCAGTCTCTTTTCTTTTTTTCTCTTTTTTTTTCTCTCTTTTATTTTTTCTTTTTTTTTATCGCTTTGTGCAGTTGATTACATCATGCCGCCCATGCCAGGGTTAGGCATTGCAGGTGCGGGACTCTCCTCTTTCTTGTCCACAATGACGCACTCCGTGGTGAGGAACATGCCTGCAATAGATGCGGCGTTCTCAAGTGCCACGCGCGCCACTTTGGCAGGGTCAACCACACCGGCAGCGAGCAGGTTCTCGTAGCAGTCTTTGCGTGCGTTGTAGCCGAAGTCGCCCTCGCCGTTGCGCACCTTGTCCACCACCACGGCACCCTCTTTGCCTGCGTTGGTAACGATTTGGCGGAGGGGCTCCTCAATGGCGCGGCGGATAATATCGATACCCGTCTGCTCGTCTTCGTTGTCGCCTTTCAGCCCGTCCAACGCTTTCTGCGCACGGATATAAGCCACGCCGCCGCCGGCTACGATACCTTCCTCGATAGCGGCACGAGTAGCGCTCAACGCATCGTCCACGCGGTCTTTCTTCTCTTTCATCTCAACCTCGGATGCAGCACCTACATTGAGTTGCGCTACGCCGCCGGCGAGTTTAGCCAGACGCTCTTGGAGTTTCTCTTTGTCGTAGGTCGATTTGGTAGCGGCAATCTGCGCCTTGATTTGTGCCACGCGCTGGTTGATAGCCTCGTGGTCGCCCGCACCATTGACAATGGTGGTGTTGTCTTTGTTGACCGTGATGCTCTCGGCAGTACCCAGCATATCAATGGTAGCGCTCTCCAACTTGATACCCTTCTCCTCGCTGATGACGGTGCCACCCGTGAGGATAGCAATGTCCTCCAACATCTCTTTGCGGCGGTCGCCGAAGCCTGGTGCCTTCACGGCGCAAATCTTGAGTTGCGCACGCAGACGGTTGACAACCAGCGTGGTGAGTGCTTCGCTATCCACATCCTCTGCGATTATGAGCAGAGGACGACCGCTCTGTACGGCGGGCTCCAAGACGGGAAGCAACTCTTTGAGGTTGCTGATTTTCTTGTCGTAGATAAGGATATAGGGTTTGTCCATCTCCACCTCCATCGTTTCGGTGTTGGTAACGAAATAGGGGCTGATATAGCCGCGGTCGAACTGCATACCTTGCACCACATCAATGGTGGTGTCCATACCCTTTGCCTCGCCGATGGTAATGACACCGTCTTTGCTTACTTTGCGCATAGCGTCGGCGATGAGTTTGCCTATCTCGGCATCGTTGTTGGCGGAGATGGTGGCTACCTGCTCAATCTTGTCGAAGTCGTTGCCGACCACCTCGCTCTGATCCTTGATATTTGCCACCACGGCAGCCACGGCTTTGTCCATACCGCGCTTCAAGTCCATGGGGTTAGCCCCTGCGGTAACATTCTTGATACCCACGCCTACAATGGCTTGGGTGAGCACGGTAGCGGTAGTGGTGCCGTCGCCCGCCTGGTCGCCGGTCTTGGAGGCAACCTCCTTCACGAGTTGTGCACCGAGGTTCTCGGCAGCGTCCGCCAACTCAATCTCTTTGGCTACCGTAACACCGTCTTTGGTTATGTGGGGAGCACCGTATTTCTTGTCAATGACTACATTGCGTCCCTTGGGACCAAGGGTTACTTTGACAGCGTCTGCCAACTGGTCAACGCCACGCTTCAGCGCGTCCCGCGCCTCCGTATTGTATGTGATTTCTTTTGCCATAGTTGTGTTGTTGTTTTATTCCGGAAAATCCATGTATTACAGATATTTCAGGTATGTTTCTTTTCTTCTTTTTTATTTCAGGATTGCGAGTACATCGCTTTGGCGCATGATGAGGTATTTCTCACCTTCGTACTCCAATTCCGTACCTGCGTACTTGCCGTAGAGCACCTGGTCGCCGGCGCTGAGCACCATTGCTTCGTCTTTTGTTCCGTTGCCTACTGCGATGACTTCTCCGCGCAGGGGTTTCTCTTTGGCACTATCGGGGATGATGATTCCGCCGATGGTCTTCTCTTCTGCAGCCACGGGTTTTACCAGCACGCGGTCTGCTAATGGTTGAATCTTTGACATAGTATATTAGTTTTTAGTTTGACTGTTGTTTCGGAGCGGTTGCGCCCCGCTTTTCAACAATCAAACTCTGTGCCAAACAGGTCTTGTCAGTGTCAGACTGCCATTTTGTCAGTGTGGAGTTTCTTCACATCGCGGCGGATACGCAGCAGGCAGAGTACAGCGGTGGCACCCAAACCCACCACATATGCCAATATCAGCCCCTTCGGACCCAGTCCGCAGGAGAATGCCAGCAGGTAGCCGACGGGCAAATTCAGCACGATATACGCCAAGAAAGAGATATAGGGGATAATCTTCACATCCTGTATGCCGCGCAGGATGCCGATGGACACATTCTGTATGCCGTCGAAGAACTGGTAGGTGGCGGCGCAGACCAGCAACACGGCTGCCAAAGACGCTACTTCCGCGTTGCTCGTGAAGAGCAGGGGTATTTGGTTGCGGAGCAGCACGAAGCCTACCGCCGCGAGGATATTCCACGCTATGACCATGTGCAATGCGGCTTTTGCGCTCATCACCATCTTGTGGTAATCGCGTGCGCCGTAGCAGTGCGACACGCGGATGGTGGTTGCCGCACCCATCGCCAGCACAATCTGGAACACGCAGTTGCCCATGGTGTTCATAATCTGGTTGGCACTAATGGCAACCGTGCCGAACCAGCCCATCATGATACCCGTGAAGACAAAGGCAAACGCCTCGAGGAACATCTGTCCCGCAATAGGCAGCCCGATAACTATCAGCCGCTTCATCTCACGCATGGAGAACATCTGCATGTGCCAGCCCTGTATGTAGGGGCGCAACCAACGGGTGCAGACGAAGATAAGCACTATCGCCAGCGGTCCGACGGCGCGGGCGAGGAACGTGGCGAGGGCGGCACCCTCAATACCCAACTCGGGGCAACCGCATGCACCGTAAATGAACAGCCAGTTGAAGAACACATTGAGCAGGTTGGCGGACAACAGCACCACCATCGAAATCCACGTGTTGCCTATGCCTTCCATGAACTGCTTGAACGTGGCAAACACCATCACGAAAGGAATGCTGTATGCCATGATTCGGTAGTAGGTGAGCGAGGCGTCCACCACTTCGCGGGGCTGTCCGAGGTGGTAGAGCAGGGGCTGGAACGCCAACTGCAAGAGCATGAGCAACACGCCCGCCACGAGGTACAGAATCAGTCCGTTGAAAAGCCAAGTGTGGGTGTTCTCACGCTGCCCGCGCCCCATCAATGCGCCCACGATAGGGGTCAGTCCCATAGAGATACCCAACGCGAACAGGAAGAACAGCATAGCCACCTGCCCGCCAAACGATACTGCCGCCAGCGGGAGTGCATCCTCGCCGCCCCAGCGACCGACCATGATATTGTCCGCCAACTGCACCAGTATCTGACCCAACTGCGCCACCACAATAGGCAGCGCCAACTTCAAATTGGCAATATAGTAAGGAATATATTTTCTCATCTCTTTCGGAACAAGGAACAGGGAACAAAGACCGGTTCGTTTTGACTTAACTCTTGTTGCATTTCGGGCAGATACCCTTCACCACAAAGGAAACAGAGTGGGGGACAAAGCCTTCGGGCATATCTATAGCCGGAATAGCCACATCTTCAAGGCAATAAGTCTGCCGGCATTGCTCGCAGTAGAAGTGCAAGTGTCCGTGCGAATGGTGGTCTTCGCCTTCGTGGTGGCATAGTTCGTAATGCACGACGCCCCTGCCGTCTTCAAACGCATGCACCACATTGTGCTGCGCAAACAGCGTCAGCACACGGAAGATACTCGACTTGTCGAGATTGAGCATGCGTCCCTCCAAGTCTTTCAGACTCAGCGGATACCCTGCCGCCTGCAACTCGCTGAACACCAGTATCCTATTCACGGTGGCTTTCACGCCTTTCCGCTCCAACCGGGTTATCACTTCCTGATTATTCATACGTTCGTCGTTTTCGAGCGCAAAGTTACTGCTTTTTTGCGATATACACAAACTTTTCACATAAAAAACGGTCTTCCCTTTTTGCTCCATATCAGATGAAACCAAATCTTGATATTGTTTGGGGCAGGAGTGCGCACGGAGGGTGTGCCAAAGAGACTGCCTGATATGGTTGTCAGGCAGCCTCTTTGTATTGAATACGGACGGAGAGTCCGCGTTTGGAATATCCGTTTTCCGAGTTTACAGAATGGCTTTGATAGAGATTTTTGCCCATGCTCCGGGCTGGAGGATACCGCCGTAGTCGTAGTAGCGGGTGTTGGTCATGTTGGTGCAATCCACACTCACGCGCATGTGCCTATTCTGCCAGAAGAGCGAGCCGTCCAACAGCCACACGGGTTGATAGTCCTGCACTTCGCCCTGCGCGTCGTTGTATTGTCCTTCGCGCTGTCGGTAGCAGACACTCCACGAGGCGCCCAGCCCTTTGCAGATACCATGCTCCAGACGGATAGTGAGTTTATGGCTCAGGTAGTCGAGGTAGCGCGAGCCCGCCTCCTTCAAATCCAAGTCCAGATAAGTGTAGGCATAGTCCACCGACAGGCAGCGCAACCACTCGTTCCAGCGATACGCCACCGACAGTTCCACGCCCGTCGCGTTCACCTGCTGCTGGTTCTGCGCGTGGTAGGGACGCTTGGTGTCTTCGGGAGTATAGACCCAGTCGATGATGTTCTTGCCCCAGCGGTAATACCAATCCGCCGCCAGCGAGAGGCTGCCCGCTTTGCCGAAGGTGGGGTTGTACTTTGTACCCACGGAGAGCAGCCACGCTTCTTCGGGCTGCAAGTCCTTGTTCCCCAACTGGTTGCCTGCATTGTAGTACAGGTCGGTGAAGGTAGGCATGCGGAGTGAGCGGTTGGCGTTGACATAGACGCTGCTGTTCTTCGCGTACTCGTATCCGATGTTGGCACCGCCTGCAAAGTGGTTGCCAAACTGCGTGTTGTAGGTGCCGTTCACGCCCAGTGAAGCCGACAGACCTGCATAATAAAAGGTCTGCTCGGCAAAGTAGTTGAGGTGGAAGCGGTTGCCCCCGCGCACCAAATCCAACACGCGCACGTCCGCCAAGTCAAAGCCCTCTACATTGGGAATCTGTCCGTCGGGACGAATGGTGTCGCCGAGGTTGGTAGAGTGGATATTTTCGTTGCGGACACTCACGCCGAATGAGGTGGTGCCCACGCGCGAAGCATAGTGGGCAGAAAGGGCGGCAGTGGTGGTCTGTGCGAAATGGAAATTGCCGTACAGGCGTTGCCCGCGGTGCCACTCGTAGCGGTCGTAGTTGGCTCGGTAGGCCGCTTGCGCCTCCAACCGCCATGCTCCCCAGCGGTGTGCGTACTTGGCAGAGGCGAAAGCGGTGCGGGTGGCGTCAAACTGGTCTTGCGAACCGAAACCGTAGTACATGCCCGCGCCTGCGTCTTTCCACTGCGCCCCCATTTGCACATCCAGTCCGCGCCAGCGTGTTTGCAGGTAGAGGTTTGCCAACTGGTAGTCGGAGTTGGTGAGCGCCGTCTGCTCCTTCTCGGTGGGGTCGGGGGCATAGTAGCCTTCGGCACGCGAATACTCGGCGGAGGCGTTGACATGCACCTCGTCTTTCTGCCATGAGCCCGCGAACTCGGGATTGACCAAGCCGTTCATGCCCGCCGTGAGTTTCAGCACCATCTCGGGAGTAGTCTTTGTGATGATGTTGACAGCGCCGGAGAAGGCTCCGAACAGGTTGGCGGACGTGCCCTGCAAGACCTCCACGCGCTCGATGAGCGAGGGCGAAACGGGCAGGTTGAGCGCATAGTGCCCCGTGTGGAAATCGTTGAGACTTACACCGTTGAGCATAATGAGCACTTGGTCGAACGTGCCGCCGCGCATGCTGATGTCCGCCTGCGCGCCGTTGGCGCCGCGCGTACGCACATCAATCCCCGGCAGATATTGCAAAATATCCGCTACGGTCTGGATAGGCAACGCCTGAATCTCGTCGTGGGAGACCTGCGTAATGAGTCGGTACGCATCCGAATTAACTTCAGCTTTCTGAGAAATCACCAGCACCTCCTGAAGACTAAGTTGCCGGCTTTCCGTGAGCGCGGGGTCCTTAGGAACTCCCTCGTCCGCTTCGATGGCGGATGTCCCTGCCGCGAGCATGAGAGCGACCAATGCCGCGCTCTTGCCGTGCTTGAGCATCTCCAAGTCGGTCATGTAGCCCGACACACGCCCGATGGTTACCTCACGATGGAGGGAACAGAAGGCGGCGTATGCCTTGTGGCAGAACCGACGGAAGCGGAATGCACGCTTTGTAAGAAATAGTTTGAACATAAAAGAAACCGATTCCGCTATAATTGTCCTGTGTTCTCAGGGCGCGAAATCGGTTGCAAAGGTACTGCTTTTTCGGGAAATATGCAAGAAACAGCCGTTAGAATTTCCCGAAAGTTGATCAGAAATGCCTCTCAAAGAGTCTGCCGATGAACTCGGCCAGGCGTTGCCACAGGCTTCTTTTTCTCCAATCGGTTAGGGTCAGGTAGTCGCATTCCGCCATGTCTTGTTCGAAGATGTGGCGTTGCCGCAAGGCAGTGTCGCCGTCGGTGAACACCGCCGTTATCTCATATGAATAGCGCAGGCTGCGCGGGTCGATGTTGGCACTGCCGATACTCGTCAGTCGGTCGTCCATGACGATGGTTTTGGCGTGCATGTAGCCTCGTTTGTAGAGGTATATCTTCACTCCGTCGCGCAGCAGTCGGTCGTAGTGTGAGGCGGTGGCTTTGGGCACGAGTATGCCTTTGTCGCCGCGGATGGGGAGCATAAGGCGCACTTCGACATTGCGATTGCGAGCGGCTTTGATGGCAGAGCAGATGCTACGGGAGGGGATAAAATAAGGCGATTGGAAATAGATGTAGTGCTGCGCATGATAGAGCATGTAGCAGATGAGGGTATCCATGCGCATGACCTTGTCCGTGGGATTAATGGGGAGGATGTGGATGGGAGAGCGCTTTTCCATATCCGATTCCAAATCTCCCTTGCACTCCGTCCAATCCCATAGGAAGACCGATTCGAGTTCTTTTATTGCCGTTTCGTCGGTCAGGCGGAGGTGGGTGTCCCGCCAAATGCCGCCGTGGACGCCGTCGCAGTAGCGTTGGGCGATGTTCATGCCGCCGACATAGGCTGCTTTGCCGTCTATGGAGACTATCTTGCGGTGGTTACGGAAGTTGACGGGGATACCGTTGCAGGAAAATAAACTGTTGAAGCCCAGTACCTTAACGCCTCCCTTTTGCAGGTGGCGGAAGAAACTGCGCGGCACATACCAGCAAGCCACGGCATCGTAAATCACCCGCACATCCACGCCCGCCTGCGCCCTCTGAATCAGCAGTTCGCCTATTTCCCTCCCCAAACTGTCCGCTTCAAATTTGAAGAACTCGAAATAGACATAGCGCGTTGCACCTGCGATGTCCTCTCGCAGATGCTGCACCATGTCGGTACAATTAGTAAATATCTTCACTATACTTTGCATAGTCTCGGCAGAATAACCCAAAAATCACCCAAGATTGTCTGCTTGCGGTTTCGGCGAGTTTGTCGGGTATCATTGTCGGTTCAGGCAGTTTGTTCCAAACTGTCCGCAGGCGGGACGCCTGCGTCCCCGGCGGGCTCCGCTTTGCGGTGCGGCTCCCGACAAATCGGGATAACACTTCTTACCGCACCGCCAAAAAAGCGTTTCCGAGGGTTATTTTTTCGGTAGCGGGTCGCGGCGGGCATAGTCGTGCAAGTCTTGGCACACGGTAATGAGATAAATCAGCATAATCACGCCAAACAGCACGAGTGCAATCCGGTTCATGTAGTCGCGCATGGGGGCTACATAGATAAGGAGTGTGTTGATGATAATCATCAAGACGCGGAACTCCGTCGGTCCTAACTTGGCATAAGTGAGCCTGAACTCGCTTTTGAGGTGCGAGTTAATCATCACATTGAGCGTCATGAACAGGTACGCAATGAAGACAAGCATGGAAAGGTCGAAGCGGACAAGCCCCGACAAGCCGATACCGGCAAACATGATGAACTCGGTGATGACATCCAGCGTATGGTCAAGATAGAAACCATAGAGCGGTCGCTGGCACTTGCGCACACGCGCCAGTGTACCGTCCATAGAGTCGCCGAACCAATGAATGACAAAGCCGGCGCTACTGAGCCATAACCAATTGATATTCTTTGAAGAGAGCAGGTAGCCTGCGGCTATCACAATGGCTCCGAGGAAACCCACGAAAGAAAGCATGTCGGAAGTTACCCAACGAGGCATACGTTCCGCCATCCATACGAGGGCTTTCTTTTCCACTCCGTTGAGGAGAGAAGTTTGAATGCGTTTTGACTGTTCCATAGTTTTGAATTTATGTTTGTTTCTGTTAAATAGTGCGGCAGAGAGACCGCACTCCCTCGGTTATTTTTTGTGAAAAATCCTTCAAAAACTTTGCCACACTGTATATTTTGCAGTTGTCCATTTTGCACAATCTATGGTAAAAATGGTGTAAATACGCCAAAAAGGAAATACTTTTGGCAAATCATTTCTTCTTTGGAACATTTTTTGTAAAAGAATTGGCGAAATAACTTTACCTTTTTGTTAATATGACAACACAAACTTTCTCGTCAAAGGACATTATCGTCTCTGACAACTTAGACCTTTTGGTCAACAATCAGCAAGTGCCTACGGATTCCATGATTTTACTGGTGTGCCGAGCCGGTCAGTTGCGCATTGAGATAAACCAAATGAGTTATGACATGAAGGAAAACGACTTGCTGTTCTGTATGCCTGATTTCTTGTTGGGGCACTACATGCATACGCCTGATTTCCAATGCTATATGCTCACTTTTACGTCCGAGTCGCTGAAAGATGTCATATATTCCTGTCTCTGCTTGGAGTCGCATTGGTTCGACAAACTGCTCTACCTGAAGAACCGTCCCATTATTTCGCTGACGGGCAAGCGGGCAGAGGTGTGCTACGCTTACGGGCAGTTGTTCGGGCTGTATGCCAAGGAGACGAATGTGTATCAGAAGCGTATTCACAATGTGTTGGCGCAGGCACTCATTTATGAGATGATTTCGTGGGTGGATGAGACCATGCAAAGCGAGCCGGCGGTGAACACGCAGCCCCTCAGCGTGGATGCCAGCAACCACACAATGCAACTCTTCGGCGATTTTATGAACCTGCTGCAACAGAACCGCAGCAGCCGGCATTCCGTGTCTTGGTACGCTGACAAAATGGCAATCTCTGCCAAATACCTGACATATATCTGCAACCAAGTGTCGAAACGCACGCCGTCCGACTTTATCAATGAGATTGCCGTGCGGGAGATAAAGCGGCGGCTGACCGGCACCAACGATTCCATCAAGGAGATTGCTATTGATATGGACTTCTCCACCGCCAGCAGTTTCTGCAAGTACTTCCGCCTACACACGGGCATGAGCGCACAAGCGTATCGCAAGCAGATGCGGTAGAGTGTATTCTCTATGGTTTCGCACGTGCGCGCGTGAAGCAATGCCGTAATTGGAACGGCAAATGGCGTCAGAGGGCGTTTTCTTTCGATTTGCGGGGACGGATGATTTCTGCCGAGGGGGTATCGGTATAGGACGGGAAATGCAAAATTCCGCAAATTTATTGCCCAAAACATTTGCGTATTCCAAAAAAAAGTCGTATCTTTGCACCGAATTTGGATTCGTGTGTTTGCGTTGTTTTCGTGATTTTCGTAAACAACGCAAACTGCGAATGGCGGCGCAAACAACGACAACAACAAAATAAACTATGATAGATAACGACAGAATTATTCCGGTGAAGATAGACGAGGAAATGAAGACCTCGTATATCGATTATTCAATGAGTGTGATAGTGTCGCGTGCATTGCCCGATGTGCGCGACGGATTCAAACCGGTACACAGGCGTGTGCTGTTTGGAATGAACGAATTGGGCAACACCAGCGACAAACCGACGAAGAAGAGTGCGCGTATCGTGGGTGAGGTGATGGGTAAGTATCACCCGCACGGCGACAGCAGTATCTACGGCACCCTTGTGCGCTTGGCACAGCCGTGGGCTATGCGCTACACGCTGGTGGACGGGCAAGGTAACTTCGGCTCGGTGGACGGCGACGGCGCAGCGGCTATGCGTTACACGGAGGCTCGCCTGTCGAAACTGGCAGAGGAGATGCTTCGCGACATAGAGAAAGACACGGTGGACATGCAACTGAACTTTGATGACTCGTTGCGCGAGCCGACGGTGTTGCCCTGCCGCTTCCCGAACCTGCTGGTGAACGGCGCGAGCGGTATCGCCGTAGGTATGGCGACGAACATGCCGACCCACAATTTGGGCGAGGTGATAGACGGTTGCGTGGCATATATCAAGAACGTGGAGGCGCGTATAGCCGACCCGAGCGTGGAGGAGATAACGGTGGACGAACTGATGGAGCACATCAAAGCCCCCGACTTCCCGACGGGCGGCACGATATACGGCTACCAGGGCGTGCGCGATGCCTACGAGACGGGTAGGGGACGTATAGTCATCCGTTCCAACGCAGACATTGAGACCGAAGACAACGGACGCGAGCGTATCATTATTACGGAATTGCCCTACGGTATCGTGAAGAGCGACTTGGTGAAGAACATCGCCGAGTTGGTGAGCGACAAGAAGATAGAAGGTATCGCCGACATTAGCGACCAGTCGAAACGCGATATCCGCATCGTGATAGATGTGAAGCGCGATGCGAACGCGCAGGTGGTGCTGAACAAACTGTACAAATTCACCGCCTTGCAGTCGTCGTTTGCGGTGAACAGCATTGCGCTGGTGAAAGGGCGCCCTATGTTGCTGAATCTCAAGCAGTTGGTGGGCGCATTCATTGAACACCGCATGGAGGTGGTTACCCGCCGCACCCGCTATGAGTTGAAGAAGGCGCAGGAGCGCGCGCATATCTTGGAAGGCTTGATTATCGCGGTGGACCACATTGACGAGGTGGTGCGTATCATCCGCGCCAGCCGCACGCCGGCGGACGCACAGACGAACTTGGAGGCACGCTTTAACCTCGACAACCTGCAATCGAAAGCCATTGTGGATATGCGTCTGAGCCAACTGACGGGCTTGCGTATTGACGAGTTGAAAGCCGAATATGCCGAGTTGGAGAAACTGATTGCCCACCTGAACGACCTGCTCAACAGCGAGACCATGCGTTACGACGTAATCAAAGACGAGTTGGTGGAGATAAAAGAGAAATACGCCGACGAGCGCCGCACGCAAATCGTGAAGATGGCAACCGAGTTCAACCCCGAAGACATGTACGCGGACGACGATATGGTCATCACCATCTCGCACCTCGGTTATATCAAGCGCACGCCGCTGAGCGAGTTCCGCTCGCAGAGCCGCGGCGGTATCGGGTCGAAAGCATCCGCCTCGCGCGACCAAGACTTCATCGAGTATGTACACCAAGCGTCGATGCACTCCACGATGATGTTCTTCACGGAGATGGGACGGCTCTATTGGCTGAAAGTGTACGAGATACCCGAAGGCAACAAGCAGTCGAAAGGACGCGCTATTCAGAACATGATAAACCTGCAGAAGGGCGACAAAGTGCGGGCATTCATCAACGTGAAGGGGCTGAACGACGAGGAGTATGTCAACTCCCACTACCTTATCTTCGCCACCAAGAACGGTTTGATGAAGAAGACCACGCTGGAGTCGTACTCGCACCCGCGTGCGAACGGTATCATAGCCCTCGGCTTGCGCGAAGGCGACGAACTGATAGGCGTAACGCTGACCGACGGCGAGAGCCAGATGCTGATTGCCTCGTACAACGGCAAGGTGGTGCGCTTCCCCGAGAACAGCGTGCGCCCGATGGGACGCAGCGCAAGCGGCGTGAAAGCCATCACGCTGGACGAAGACGGGCAAGACCGCGCGATTGGCATGATTTGTGTAGAGCCTAATTCAGACAAGACCGTGCTGGTGATTTCCGAGAAGGGTTACGGCAAACGCACGATGTTGGACGATGAGAACGGCGAGCCTATCTATCGTATCACCAACCGCGGCGGCAAGGGGGTGAAGACGCTGAATATCACCGACAAGACGGGCGCATTGGTGGGCTTGGAAGCCGTAACGGACGAAGACGACCTGATGTTGATTACCAAATCGGGCACCGCTATCCGCATGGCGATAGACACTATCAGCGTGCAAGGTCGTGCTACGCAGGGCGTGAAACTCATTGAGTTGCAGAAGCGCAACGACACCCTCATGTCGGGCTGTATCGTGCCGAAAGAGGAGGACGAGGCACTGCCTGCGGAAGAAGATACCCTGCAAGGCGACGAGGCGCAGCCTTCAACCAACGAATAAGACAACAATATAATACACTAACTAATTTCCCATTCCCCTCCCTTTTGGGGAGGGATAGGGTGGGTACCAACGACTTATGAAAAAAACACTTGTAATGGCAGCATTGGTGCTGATAAGCGCAGGCTGCTTTGCCCAAAAGGCAAACGTGAAGAAAGCAAAGAACCTCGCTTTGCAGGAGTCGCCGGACTTCTCCGGTGCGCGTGCCGCAATCAATGAGGCGCTGCAAAACGAAGAGACCAAGGACTTGGCAGACACATGGTACACTGCCGGACTGATTGGCTATCAGGAACTTTCCAAGGAAAACGAGAAAAACTACCTGGGACAGGCACGCGACGAGAAACGCGCCGGCGAGGCGGTAGTCGAGAGTTTTGACTACTGGATGCAGGCGGCTAACTTGGCGGGACAGAAAGTGCTGGACAAGAAAGGCAACGAGGTGTTGGCAGACAAGAAGACCTATGCGCTGCTGCAAAAGAAAGTGCTGGAGTACTACAAGAACCAGGAACTGGTGAAGTACGGTATCTACCTCAACGACCAGCGCGATTTTGCTACGGCTTACAGCGTTTTCCAACGCCATCTCTCTATCCCCGAGTTGCCCTTGATGCAGGATGAGAAACTGCAAAAGGACATGCCGAAGGATACTATCTACGACCAGTACAAGTACTACACCGCTATCTTCGCTATCCAAGCCGAGATGCACCCCGAGGCTATCGCCGTGCTGGAAGAAATGAAAAACGGCAACTACGAGGCTATTACGGTGAACCAGTTCCTCTATCAAGAGTATGTGAACGTGAAGGATACTGCCAACTACGTGCGCGTGTTGCAAGACGCTGTGGTGCGCTTCCCGCAAGAGCCGTGGTTCCTCCAGAACCTTATCAACCACTATATCTTCTCCGGACAAGAGCAAGAGGCTATCAACTACCTCGACCAAGCCATTGCACGCGAGCCGAATGTGGCACAGTATCACTTGATTAAGGGTAACCTCAACGAGAATCAGAAGAACTACGAGGCGGCTTTGGCGGACTTCGACCGCGCACTGGCTATCGAGCCGACGATGGCTGACGCAGAGGCGGGCAAGGGTCGTGTGTACTACAACCAAGCCGTGAAGATGAACGAGGACGCTGCTTTGATTGCTGACGCAAAAGAGTACAAGAAGGCGTTGGAGGAGATGAACGCTATGTTCCGCCAGTCGTTGCCTTTCTTCGAGAAAGCGCACGAACTCGCTCCCGAAAATCGCGACTATATGATTACGCTCCGCGGATTGTACTATCGCTTCGACATGAACGACAAGTACAATGCTATCAACGAGGAACTGAACAAATAATGGGACGAATACTCGCCATTGATTTTGGAAAAAAACGCACAGGATTAGCCGTTACGGACATGCTCCGCATAACGGCTAATCCGTTGATAACCATAGAGACCAAAGAACTGACAGATTGGCTGCGCGGGTATTTCGCAAAAGAGACGGTGGATGAAGTGGTGATAGGACACCCGCGGCAGATGAATGGGGAGGACAGCGATTCGATGCGCTATATCCGACCGTTTGTAGAACGTTTCAAGCAAACTTTCCCCGACAAACCGATAACCTACTATGACGAACGATTTACCTCCGTGTTGGCGCACCAGGCGATGATAGCCGGAGGGATGAAGAAGAAAACCCGCCAGGACAAAGCCCAAGTGGACAAACTCGCCGCCTGCATTATCTTGGAAGGGTATTTGGAAGCGAGAATGTAAATGAGAAAAGGCGTATAGAATAATTCTTTTAGAAGATTATGAAATATAATAGAGTTATGTTAGGTAAAGGTGGCATGTTCGCCGCTCAGTGTCGTCAAGAAGGTTTTATAGGAGTAGATTTCGATATTCATCAAGATATATCAGACAAACTTTATGAGCAATGGGAAGATGCAAGTCCGTTGTTAGTGCCGCTTTTTCTCGCTGCCCATCCAGAGAAATCACGGGTCGCTGCGGGGCTTTCGTGTGGTTATTTGTGGACAGTGTGTTGTTGGTTGAAAGTTGGGGATATTGTTCTTTGTCCTAATGGTGAGGGTGTGTACATGGTTGGTGAGATAACAAGTGATTATTACTATGTTGCTGACAAAAATGCCATACTACCGCATCGCAGAAATGTCAAGTGGTACGAGAAAGTGATTCATCGTTCAGAAATGCCTCCTCAGTTACAGCATTCTACAGGTTCAATAGGGACATGTTGTGACATTACCAAATATGCTAATGAGATACAATCTCTTCTTAATGGAACTCCATATATACCTTCACCGATTGTTGCAAAGAATTATCAAGAAAGGGCACTACATAAGATATTGTGTTCATATGTGAGGGATTATCTTGGGGTTTTTGCCAAAACCATTCGACATGAGATATCATCTAATAGTAAGGATAAGGGGCAAAAATGGGTACATCCGGACATCATTGGGGTAGAGTTTGCTGATGTGAAGACTGATACTGCGCGATCGCTTATGCGTATTGTGAACCCTGATGCTGCTGTTACGCTTTATTCTTTTGAAATGAAAAAAGAAATACATACCGATTATGAATTAAAGGAAGCCTATTTTCAAGCATTGTCAAATTGTAGTTGGGCAAATCGCGGCTACCTTGTGGCATATGAGATTAACGAGACCTTACGCGAAGAAATGGCTCGGTTGAACAACGCTTTCGGTATCGGTATCATCCGTTTGCAAGCCAATAATTCTGATACAGAGATTCTCTTTCAAGCCGAAAATAAAAATTTAGATTTTGTAACTATAGATAAACTTTGCAATATCAATGCGGATTTTAAACTATTCATAGAGAAAGTATCAAAGTATCTTCATGCAGGTAAAGATTATGCCTCTGAAATGAAGTTGAGTGTAGAAAAGATTTGTGATGAGGTATTTTCTAATCCAAATGAAGTTGAGGATTATTGCAAAACCAACAATATCCCTTTATAAATTTGATGATTGGATATAAGTTTCTTAATTAATACAAAATGATATGATACTTCCTATTTATTTATATGGTCAACCCGTGTTGCGGAAGGCAACGGAGGAGATACAAGAGGGTGAATTGGACTTGAAGCAACTCATTGCCGACATGTGGGAGACGCTGGCGGCGGCGGAGGGTTGCGGACTGGCAGCCCCTCAGGTGGGTTTGTCGAAGCGTCTGTTCATCGTGGACGGGAGCGAGTTGGCGGAAGACTACCCCGAGTGTAAGGATTTCAAGAAAGTGTTTGTCAATCCCGAAATTATCGAGGAGAGCGAAGAGACTATTTCTTTTGCCGAAGGATGCCTTTCGCTACCCGGTATCTCGGAGAACGTGGTGCGCCCGCGTACTATCACTATCCGGTATCAAGACGCTGATTTCCAAGAGCATACCGAGACGCTGACGGACTTTGCCGCGCGTATTGTCTTGCACGAGTACGACCATCTCGAGGCGCATGTCTTCACTGACCGTATTTCACCCATACGCCGCCAATTCTGCAAGAACAAACTCGGCAACATTGCCAAAGGCAAGACCGCAGCACACTACAAAACAAAACGATAATTTAGGTTCCCTATGGACGAGTGCGCAGGCGTCCCCGCCTGCCGGTAATTTCTAAAGACAGGTTCCCTCCCTTTTAGGGGAGGCTTGGGAAGGGCTTATGGATATTCTTTCTATCATACTGATTGCCATCGGTTTGGCGATGGATTGTTTTGCGGTGTCGGTCTCGAAGGGGCTGGCAACGAGTTGTGTGGTGCGTCAGGGCGAACAGCATTGTGCCCGTTTCTCTCCCAAAGCATTGTTGATGGCGTTGCTGTTCGGGTTGTTTCAGGGCGGAATGCCGTTGATAGGCTATTTCGCAGGCACGCTCTTTGCCGATTTCTTTTCAAAGTTCTCGCCTTGGATTGCCTTGGGCTTGCTGGTGTTCATCGGCGGCAAGATGATTTACGAGTCTTACCACGAGGACGAAGACCACCACAGCGCAGACGATTTCTCCCTGAAAACCTTGTTGCTTTTGGCTGTCGCCACTTCCATAGACGCGCTTGCTACGGGTGTTATCTTCATCCCTGTGCCGGAACGGCTGTGGGTGGGAGTCGGGATTATCGCGCTGGTGAGTTTCCTTTTCTCGATAGGCGGATATCTGATAGGCAAGTACGCAGGCACGAGATTCCATTTCAACGCCAATCTGATAGGCGGTATCATACTGATATTGATTGGTATAAAGATATGGGTAGAAGGTGTTTGGATGTAAAGCCAACCTATGTCTTAGGCTTCAAATATCTAACCACTGACCACTAATCACTGACCATTAACTCCCATGTTCCTTATTCAGAATACATTAGTCAGCCTTGATATCCTCGAGAAGGAGTTTTGCTGCGACTTGGACAAGTGTCGCGGCTGTTGTTGTATTGAGGGGGATGCCGGTGCCCCTTTGGAGGCAGAAGAGGAGCGCAAGATACAGGACATCCTGCCTATCCTCCTGCCCGATATGACCAAAGAGGCGCGGGCGGTGGTGGAGCAGCAAGGCGTGGCGTACAACGACCCAAGCGGCGAGCGTGTAACCTCCATTGTCAACGGAAAGGATTGCGTTTTTTCACGCACAGACCACAACGGCTGGTGCTACTGCCTGATAGAGAAAGCCTATGGCGCAGGCAAGATTGACTTTAAGAAACCCGTCTCCTGCCACCTCTATCCCATTCGCCTCTCCAAAGTGGGTGATATGGTGGGGCTTGAATACCACCGATGGGACATCTGCCATTGTGCGAGGCAATTAGGCAAGAAACTCCATCTGCCGGTCTATCGGTTCTTGAAAGAGCCGCTTGTCAGGCGTTTCGGACAGGAGTGGTATAACGAATTAGAACTAACCGCCACAGAGTGGCAAAAACAATGCAAGCAGAAATAATCACAATCGGGGACGAGTTGCTTATCGGACAAGTGGTCGATACCAACTCTGCGTGGATGGCAGAGCGACTGAACGAACAGGGCATTGAGGTGTGCCAAATCACATCTATTCACGACAGCCGTCCGCAGATCATCCAAGCGTTGGACAATGCTTTCGAGCGGGCGGACATCGTGCTCACTACGGGCGGACTCGGTCCCACGAAGGACGATATCACGAAGCATGTTCTATGCGAGTATTTCCATACGAACCTGGTGGAAGACGCACGTGTGCGCGAACATATCAGAGACCTCTACAAAGACCGTCCCGATGTGCTCAACCGTCTGACTGCTACCCAGTGGCAAGTGCCGCAAGCGGCGGAGATTCTGCCGAATAGGGTAGGGAGCGCCCCGCTGATGGTTTTCCGCAAAGGGGAGAAGGTCTTGGTCTCTATGCCCGGCGTACCCTACGAGATGAAGATTGCCATGCAGGAGCAGATTTTGCCCTACTTGTCGTGCTCCGCTTCTAAGGGGGAGTCGGAGGAGGACATTATCCACCGTACCATCCTCGTCAGCGGAATCTCCGAGTCGGGTTTGGCGCTGCGTATCGAGGCATGGGAGAATGCGCTCCCCAAGAGCATGCACCTTGCCTACCTGCCCAAGGACGGCACTATCCGCCTGCGGCTGAGCTCCTACGGCGAAGCCACTGCCGAGGAGGTTGAGGCGCAGATAGCCTTGCTCCGACCGCTGATAGAGGACTACCTTATCGCGTTGGATGATGAACCAATTGAGGTGCATGTCGGTCAGTGGCTCAAAGCGCACGGGCGGACCATCGCCACGGCGGAGAGTTGCACGGGCGGCAAGTTGGCATCGTTGCTCAACAAACACGCGGGCAGTAGTGCATTCTACATGGGCTCCGTGGTGGCGTATGATAACCGCGTGAAGGAGCAGGTCCTGGGCGTGTCTGCCGACGACTTGAAAACACACGGTGCGGTGAGCGAAGAGGTGGTTCGGCAAATGGCAGACGGAGTTCGCATGCTGCTACGCACGGATTATGCCGTTGCTACAAGCGGCATAGCAGGTCCCGATGGAGGCACGCCGGAGAAACCTGTCGGCACGGTATGGATAGGATGGGCTACGCCCGAAGGTACCTTTGCCGAGTGCTTCCACCTCGGCAAACTCCGCGAGCAAATCACTGACCGCGCCTGCCAGAAAGCACTTGTGGAGTTGTACAAGAGAATGACAAGAGGTGTTTGAGACCAACAGAAAATACTACTCCATTTATATAAAAATACGCGCCATACACCGTAAATACCTAATTCGGGTTTGCTGATGTTGGAAAAATACAGTACTTTTGTCGTCGGCAACAAATACCATAATGTAGTTTCATAATCTATGAAGACAATTGAAGAAGCCGCACAGCAGCGGCATGCGGTTCGGCAGTATCTCGCGAAACCGCTTGCGAAAGAACAAATAAGTGCTTTGCAAGAGAAAATCGCGCAAGTGAATGCAGCAGGGAACCTGCACATTCAGTTGATTACCAACGATAAGAAAGTGTTTGACAGCCGCATGGCACACTATGGTAAGTTCAGCGGTGTGGAGAACGTGATTGCGCTGGTTGGGAAGAAACAGCCCAATGACGACCAGCGTGTAGGCTACTATGGTGCACAAGTAATGCTCCTTGCGCAACAACTCGGACTGAATACTTGCTGGGTGGTGATGACCTACCAGAAGACGGAGAATATCGTTGTGGAGAAGGGCGAGAAACTATTTGGCGTGTTGTCGTTGGGTTATGGCGTATCGCAGGGCGTCCCACATAAGAACAAGCCCGTGGAAGTGCTTGCACCGCAGTATGCCGATGCACCTGAGTGGTTCAAAAGGGGTGTGGATTTTGCCATGCTGGCGCCTACTGCAAGCAACCAACAGAAATTCACGCTTACCTATGCCGGCAACCGTGTGTCCTTAAAGCGCGGTATCGGTTTCTACGCTGCGCAAGACGAAGGGATTGTGCGATACTTCTTCGAGTTGGGTGCAACGCAGGAGTTTCATTGGGATAAGGAACTCTAAAACCCTAAATAGAGTGTCCCCGAATCGGGCTTTGACGCAACGGCGACCTGCGATCGACCTGCGATCGACCCGCGACAGACCCGCGACAGACCCGCGACAGACCCGCGAAAAATGCGGAGGGGCGGCGACATAATTGCCCCGCTAAAAAAGAAGGATATGTATGGAGAAAATCAGCCTCTCTTCTTAGGATATGGAAGGTGATTCCATAGAGTGGAGACGATGCGGCAGGCATCAGAGGCATGGTCTATATCAAGGATGTAGCGCGACTTGGCGCCGGGGTAGGGTACACCTACCTCGGCGTTTTGCATCATCGGCGCAATAGACGGGTGCATCTGTATGAAACAGAGTTCATCGCAGGCAGCCAGCACGCACTTGCCATTTACATAGATGACGTAATCACCCATCATCTTGCGTGCTTGCACTTCGCCCAGCGGTGCCAACTGTCGGCACACAAAGTCTATGTACTCTTGACTACACATCTCTTTGATTTAGGATTTGATTTGTGATAAACGACTGTAGGTGTTCGTTTACAAATTGCGGGTTGTCGGTGTTGGAGTTATGCCCTGCCCGGGGAACATACACCAGCGGCAGATTGGCACGTTTTGACCATTCTTTGCAGTAGCGCAGGCAGGATCCTGCTTTGTCGTGCTCACCTGCGAGCAGAAGGACAGGAAAAGTGCAACGGCAATCGTCGGTAAGGCATAGTATGGGCGAGGTGTGGTGCTCGATGGCGTCTGCTAAAATCTGGTAGCCGAATGCCGCCAAGGTGCAGTACTCCGCATGGGTGTAAACGCCGATCATGCTCATCATCAGGGCTTGTCCGTAAGGGCTGACAGCACAACCCTTGGCTGCTGCTTTACGCAGAAAGTCCCAAGGATAGCATTGGTAAACGGGCTTGATGTGTCTCAACATCCACAACTCAATGCCGGTGATGTACGCCCTCTCCAATGGGGCGGAATCGATACACACCACGCCCGCCACTTCGTCGGGATATTGGACGACATACTCTTGCGCCACATAGCCGCCCATGGATTGTCCGAGCAAAACGGGGCGTGAGCCGTCGGTAATGTAGCGGGTGAGCATCTCGTGCAGCCAACGGGCTTTGTCCCGTAGGGTGAACTCCAATCGGAAAGGTCTGGACTGTCCATGCCCAGGGGCATCCCAGACCAGTAGATTGTACAATGACTCAAAGGTTTCGATTTGTTTATCGAACAAAGTGTGGTCTGCCGTCAAACCCGGCAGAAAGACCAATGTGGCGCGGCGGGAAACAAACGGATTAGTCCAATAGCGAATATCCCCAAGCGGGGTGGAGTAGGTGTGCTCTTTCATAAAAAACAATGCGTTTTCTCATTCCTGTGCGTCGGATTCCGGCAGGGCATCGGCAGTAGTTTCCGGCAAGTTGTCCGTGGTAGCGGCTTTGCGGGTGCGGAGGCGTTTGGTGCTGGTGATACCTATATCTTTCAGTCCCATTACGCGGCGCAGCACATTGCCCTGTCCCTCGCTGAGTTGGGTCATTGCTCTGCGGTAGGTGCTTTGTGCGGTGTCGAGTTGTGAACCAAGTGTGTTGCAAGTATCCACCAGTCCTAATACTTTGTCGTACATACCGTTAGCCGCATCCAATATCTTCTTGCAGTTGTCTTCCTGCCGCGTGTTCTGCCATGTCTGCACGACGAGGTTGAGCGTGAGCATGAGGTTGGTGGGGTTAACGATAATGACACCCGTGCGGAATGCCTCTTGCGCAATGGAGTGGTCGTAGTTCATTGCCATCACGTAAGCGCCTTCGTTGGGAATGAAGAGCAAGACATAGTTCATCGAATCGGGTACGTATTTGGGGTATTGCTTGTCCGCCAGTTCTTTGACATGCTTCTTCACGGATTCGTAGTTCTTGCGTACTGCTGCGGTTCGCTCCTCCTCGTTGTCGGCACCCAGCGCGTCGGTGTAGGCGGTGAGGGACACTTTGGAATCTATTATGATACGTTTGCCGTCGGCACAGGTTACCACGACATCAGGGCGCAGTTCGTTGCCCTTGTCGCCCTTGAAACTCTCTTGGCAGTTGTACTCAATCCCCTCGCGCAGACCGCTGTTGCTCAGTATGTCCGCAAGGACTTGCTCGCCCCAGTCGCCGTGTACCTTGCCACGGTTTTTCAGCGCGTCGGCAAGGTTTGTGGCTTCCTGGCTGATTTGCTGTGTCTGCTTCTGCATCTCGCGCAGGGCTCCCTCCAACGACGAGGTGCTTTTCTCGTTGGCGGAGCGGGTGTCCGCCATCAGTTTGCGCACATTCTCCATCTCCTGCTGTATGGGCGTGAGTAGTTTGCCCACATGCTCTGTGTTGGCTTTACCAAGTTCTTCTTGGCGTTGCTTGAGCATCTCCTCGGTGGCGGTTTTCATCTGTGCCACGAGTTTCTCGGTGGTCTCTTTGAAGCGCTGCTCTTGGTTGGCGAAGGCTTTGTCTTTCTCGCTGAGCAGGTGTTTGGTCTGTTCGTTTGCGTCTGCCTTTGTTTGTTCCAGTCGTTTTTGGAAGTCCTCGCGCACGGAGGCGAGTTGCTGCTCATGCTCTGTTTTGGTGGTTTCCAGCAGGTTGGCTGCCTCTGCTTTCTGCGCGGATAATTGGCTCTCGTAGGCTTGTTTCTGTGTCTCCAACTGCTGCAATGCGTTGTCGCGGTCGCCCTCTGTGCGAGCCAATCGGGCTGCATATTCCGACTCTACTTGGGAGCGGAGAAGGTTCTTCTCTGTGTTGGCATTTTCCTGCGCCTGTTGCAGACGGTCGGTGTTTTGTTGCTGTATCTTGCGTATCCATAACCAGCATAATAGTGCTGCCACTACGCACGCAACGGCAAAACCAATAATGAAAAATAGTGCGTTTGTCATAGTGCTGTATTGCTTGAAATCGTAAGTTAGTCGATATCAGTGCCCTCTCACGAACTGCCCTTCGGGTTGGTTGCTGAGGAAGCACATATCTTCCGATTGTTCTTCTTCGCGGGCAATGTTTTCTTGTGCAATGTATTCTTCGTAGGTCATGTTCTGTATGGGTCTTGTGTGGGCAGTTATTTTTCTACGGGCATGCCGCTGCTCTGCCAACCGAGGAAACCAGTGCTGAGTTCCACCACTCGGTAACCTGCGTCGGCAAGCAGTCCTGCGGCTTTCTTGCTGCGCCTGCCGCTGCGGCAATAGAGCGCAATGGTCTTGTCTTTGGGCAGTTGTTTTTCGGCTTTTTCCACGAAGTCCGCTTGCGTTACATCAATGCAGACGCTCCCTTTCAAGTGCCCTTCTGCATACTCTTTTTCCGTCCGCACATCCAATAGAAATGTGTTGTCCTGTTGCAGCACTTTGGCAAACTCTTTCACATCAACGGACTGAAAATCGGCTGCTCTCAGTCCGAACAGGGACAATAAACCGATAGCCATAATCAATAGACGCTTCATTTTTACTCAAATTTTGTGCAAAGGTACTAAAAATAGTTGTATTTTGCAAATCCTTTTAGACAGAAAAACATGTTGACCCGAAATTTTTGGGACGATTTGCGTAGTTTCCAGCAAATTTTATGGACAAAAAAGCAAGCGTATTTGCATATATTTTTGAGTGTCTTGGATTGGAAGTGTATGTTCGCTATTAGGCTATTGTTATGGAATTTGATATTTGATGACTTAATAACAACAAAAGCTCTGCTTTCTTTCGAAAGAAGGTACAAAGGTATGGAGAATCTGAATATGTTGTTGGTTGTGAAGAAAGCCAAAGTGCAATATGAAAAAGCGACACTTTTAGGGTGTCGCATAGTTAAGAGAGGATTGTACTGCATCGGCTTTACGATGCAATCAAAATTATAGGCAGTTAGTTAGTGATTTTACCGGTATTTAATTCGTTCTCCAAATAGGAATAGATATACCTTGCCGACTGGATATATAATCCCGTTCGGGGATCTGAGAGTTTCTCATAAACCTCCGAATTGTACAATTCCCGAAAGGCACTGTCAAAACTCAATCCTCGCTCCTGAATGAGCAAAGCAGCCAACTGCGAGAGTTTGCGCTCCCTTAAAAACTCAAAATCCCGCAGTTCCTCTTGGGTCAGATGGTTGAAATCTATCGGCATGAGATGTAGGGTTAGATTTTTTGCAGGCGTGAAATGGCTTCTTTTGTACCGAAGAAATATTGGAACGTAATACCCTGCATGTATTTCAGTCGTTGTATGAGTGTCGGCATATCAATCAGTTTGTCCGTAAACAACTCTATTTGCACCCCGACCTTATCATTGGCGATGGGTCCATACACTATATCATAGTCATGGATTGGTTGTTTTGTCAGATTGAAACGATTGGCGACAACAAATTCCGCCCATTCCACGGAATAATCGTCAAACACTCTCACCTTGAGGTTTTTATCTTGTAAAGTATTCTCATCAAATAAGTAGGTGTTGACAACGGGTTTTCCTCCAAAGAAAATTGCCCGTTGTTCTGCTAACTGTTGCGCTTGCTGTTTGTCTGCGGTCAAATAAAAACCCTTGCCCAAAATCTTTGTTCGGTTTGGATCTCGCCAAATCAATATGTAAAATTTCCGTATGTGAACCGTGGTAAATCCTCATATTAGCGCCCCTCCTTGCCGATGACAATATGCAGCAATGCTCTCGACATTATCCTCAAATGAGAGTGTGTGCATAATGTCGTAATTCTTATGAAACAGCGTCAATGCCCCATATCGTTCCATATAGTTGGCAGCCTGCTTGTCCGTAAGTCCGAAATGTTGCGCGAACTTGCGAATAAGCAAAACAGTGTATTCTGTAATGTCGTTAATGGAGTACATATTTCGGTTCTTTCAAAATCCGTGGCAAAAGTACAAAAAATATTTGTATTCCGCAAATTTTTGTAAGAAAAACGTAGTTCTCCCACAATTTTTTTTACCTCGATTTTCGTAGTTCCCTGCAAATTTGAAGGGTACTTATCAGTTCTTTTTGATAGGTTTGAAAGATAATTATAAGTCTATTAGACAATCGTTTGCCACGATAATAGAATAAAGTTGGGTATTCTTTTTTAACACAACATCTTCCCCTTTGATGGCAAGAAAGGCAAAGCCGATACCCGGAAACGGTATAAAGCCCGTGCCAAATCCCAATGAATATGCCAATGTTTTACGGTCTTCACCTTCTAAACTGTGTGAACCATAAAGCGGTATGGTCTTACCATCCACAGCCGTTGTATTCATAGCCGTCAACCTAATATAACCAGGGCGACCCTTCGTTTTGCCCCGCTCCACCTCTACATTCATGTTTACAGGTGTTAAACAAGGGATGAGCACTTTTCCTTCGGGAGATACCACATCCAAAGCAACAATGGCCATTGCATGCGGATTGCTATCTGTACTCCGAATATCATCCGTTAGTTTGATATAGACGGGTGTCCCTCTTTTTAGTAGCACACGCTCCGAAAACATTGGCATGCCACATAATAAACATGCAAACAAATATATTATTCTTTTCATTGCTTATGGAAAATATTATAAGAAGGTCTGTCCTAGTGGCGACGATAGAACAGACCTACTTTCTTTAATGTTACTCAATAAATTCGATAACTTGCCCTGTAGAGATGGAGGTATATTTAGTCCAGATACCAATAACAGTCTTGTAACTGGTAGTTGTGCTGATGTTGATAACGGCTTGATTGTCTTTCAAGTCAGCATTTTTGAACATTTCCGAACGGGAGTTGGCTTCATTAGCTGTTTTACGATAACCACCAATAGTGAATATATAAGTGGCAGACCAACGTCCCTCAACATTACCAATCACTTTGTACTTAGCACCATCCAAAATAACATTGGTTTGGTTCATATCCATAGTAGGATAAGCCGTAGTGTTGATACCAGCGCAACTTGCCAAAAACATACCGATGGCAATGGCCATAAACATTTTCATCTTTTTCATATTGTTATACGTTTTTTGTTTCATGGCCTCACATGAATGGTTAGTGTAATGGTTGTGTATAGAGGCAATTTTTTCCATTTTGGTGTCGCCATATCTAAAATCGGATAAAATTATACACAAATAGGTGATACAACAAAAGCAGGTAGGAATTACTCGTTCCTGCTTATGTGGGCCGTGAGAATTGCCGTTTATGCCAGTATAACGAGCAACTCACACCTGCCGATTGGATATACACACAAACCATCACGATACCTGAATATCACAGGCATAGTACGGGCATAGTTATGCAACCAATGCAGACGTTCTGTTGCTTCGTCTCGGGCATTTCCTGAATTTCTCACGTTCACATAAGCCAAGCGTCGAAGCGTTTATTAACGCCTATCCATTATCAATACGTCCCCACTGTTTTACATCTTGTGGTCGATGGATTTCATAATAATTTTATGATTTCGAGGGCAAAGGTACTACATTTTTTTTTGATTGTGCAAGGGTTCGGGTGTTTTTGTTGTAAAGTTTTTTACAGGCTTTCGGCGGTTCACGATATTATCGGAATAGACTTACTGCCTTCGGCTTCTTTTTGGCTTCTTCTCGGCTCTTTGTCTGCTCTTTGTCTGCTTTTTGTCGGCTCTTTTCTTCGTGTCGTTTTCGTGTCGTTTTCGTGTCGTTTTCGTGTCGTTTTCGTGTCGTTTTCGAGATTGGCTGCTGTTTGTCGGCTAACGGTCTGTTTTTGGGGGAGTTGTTTTCCCCTTTTTTAGGTATTGCGGCATCGGGGAAAAAGCAGTACCTTTGCAGCCAAATTTATATTGACATTAAGATTATGAAAAAAGTATTAGTTTCTTTGGGACTCGCTGCAATGGCGAGTTGGTTAGCGGTTTCCCTTGCGGGAGCCGAAGAGTATAACCTCGGAGCAGAGGAGCGCGGAACACAGGTTCTCTCCGCCTTCCCCTCAGAGGGGGAGGGATTGGCAGGCGGTAATGCCGGCGTATCCGAAGGTACTACTAAGAGACAGCACCCCATTGAGGGAACCTCTCAGAGCACACAAAAGTTCGCTACGGATGCGCACCTAATGGGGCATGTGTTGGATGCACATACGAAGGAGCACCTGCCGTTTGTGAACGTGCAGATAGCAGGCACGACCATCGGCGGTCTGACCGACGAGTCGGGGCATTATTTCCTTAAAAACCTGCCCGTGGGCAAGCAGAGGGTGGTGTTCTCTATGATAGGTTATGAGACGCTGGAGCGGGAAATAGTGATTATTGCGGACAGCACGCTGGAACTGAAAGTGCAAATAGAGGAACAGTCGTTTGTGCTTGACAACGTGGTGGTTACCGCCAACAAGTATGAGACCAAGCAGAAAGAGGTGGCGACCATCGTCAACGTGGTGTCGCCGCTGATTATCGAGGGTACGAGTGCCTCTTCAATGGCGGACGTGCTGGGCTTTCAGACGGGGTTGCGGGTGGAAATGTCGTGCTCGAACTGCGGTGTGCCGCAACTGCGTATCAACGGCTTGGAAGGACAATACACGCAAATCCTAATGGACTCGCGCCCTATATTCTCGTCCCTTGCGTCGGTCTATGGTCTGGAACAGGTGCCCGCGGGAATGGTGGACAGGGTGGAGGTTATCCGCGGCGGCGGTAGCGCCCTGTTCGGTGCGAACGCCATTGCGGGCGTGGTGAACATCATCACGAAAGAGCCTGTGCGCAATTTCTTCAACGTGTCGAACACCACCGCCTTCACGGAGCACGGCACCTACGACATCAGCACGAACATGAATGCCAGCGTGGTGAGCGAGAATCAGAAGGCAGGCGTGTTCATCTTCGGCGTGCAACGCAACCGCCAACCCTACGACCGAGACCAAGACGGATTCTCCGAATACCCACTTTTAGGGACGACCACGCTGGGCTTCCGTTCGTTCTTCAAGACGACCGACTACTCCAAACTGACCGCCGAGTACCACCACACGACGGAACAACGCCGCGGCGGATTCGGTATCGACAGTTTGCAGCCGCATGAGTCGCCGCTGACCGAGCAACTGAAACACAACATCGACGCCGCCACGCTCAAATGGGACTACTACACGCCCGACAACAGGCACTTTGTAAGCGTCTATTCCTCGTTCCAGCACATCAACCGCGACAGTTATTTCGGTACGAACTACAACCCCAATGCCTACGGCAACTCGCGCGATATCACCTCGGTATCGGGTGCGCAATACCGTTTCTCGTACCCCTGCGGGCGGGTGAATGCCGACCTGAGCGCGGGGTTGGAGTACTCGTTCAACAATCTGCACGACCGCATACTCGGCTACAACCGCGACTTGCAGCAGCAGGTGCACCTGTACGGCGGGTATGTGCAGAACGAGTGGAAGAGCAAGGTGTGGTCGGTGCTTATCGGCGGACGGCTGGAGAAGCATAACCTGCTGGAGAAACCCGTCTTCTCGCCGCGTGCGAACATACGCTATACGCCCATTGAGCCGGTGATTCTGCGTCTGAGTTACGCCAGCGGTTACCGTGCGCCGCAGGCCTACGAGGAGGATTTGCACGTGGGGGCAGTGGGCGGCGAAGTGTCGCTTATCAGCCTGGCAGAGGGTCTGCGGTCGGAGTTCTCCAACTCGGTGAGCGCGAGCGTGGACTGGTACGGGCGTTTCGGCAGGTGGGACTGCAACCTGACCGCGGAAGGTTTCTTCACGCAGTTGGACAACGTCTTTGCGCTGGTGGAGAACGGGCACGACGAGCAGGGGAATCTGCTGCTGGTGCGGACGAATGCCAGCGGGGCGCGCGTGGCGGGAGTGAACCTGGAAGGGAAAGTGGCGTACGGGCACTTGTTCTCGTTGCAGGCGGGCTACACCTACAACCACAGCCGTTATATTGAGCCTTTCCAATGGTCGGAGGACTTGGAGCCGCAGAAGCGAATGTTCCGCACGCCCGACCACTACGGCTATTTCCTCGCGAACATAGAGCCCGTGCACGGGCTGAAACTGACCACCAACGGCAAGATAACGGGACGAATGCTGCTGCAGCACTATGCGGGGTACGTGGAGGCAGACTGTGAGAACGTCAGCCCCGTATTTTTCGAGTGGGACGCGAAAGTGGCATACGAGATACACCTCTATCCTGGCAAGGCGCGTCATACGCCCTACACGCTGGAGGTGGCGGTGGGCGTGAAGAACCTGCTCGACCAATTCCAGCGCGACATCGACCAGGGTATGGACCGCGACGCGTCGTATATCTACGGTCCCGCCATCCCGCGCTCGTACTTTTTCAGCCTGAATCTGAAAATATAAGGTACTGCGTGTGTTCTTTGCTTCGCACTCTGTGCAGGCGGTATCCAACGGATTACAAGCCAATTGCAGCAGGTGCGAAGCGAAGAATCAAGAGAAAAAAATACATCAAACACACTTTTTTCTGCAAAAAATTTGCGTATATCAAAAAAAAGCAGTACCTTTGCACTCGCTTTTGAAAAAGAGCGTACATGGTGGTCTTAGCTCAGTTGGCAGAGCATCGGATTGTGGTTCCGAGTGTCGTGGGTTCGAGCCCCACATTCCACCCTGAGGGACGTCCGAAAGGACGTCCCTCTTGCGTTGTACAGGGGAAGGGGAGGAGAACATTATCTCCAAAAAAAGGGAGTATGCTTGCATATATCAAAAAAAAGTAGTAACTTTGCAGCCGATTTGTGGTTTTTGGTTTGCAGAAGCGTTTTATCAAGCCACCTATTGTGTCAAGCAACTATATTTTTGAGTAACTATGAAGAAGTTTAACCTGTGGGATACCATATGCGGGTGGGTGGTGTTTGCCATCGCCGCTACGGTGTATCTCCTTACCATCGAGCCCACCGCGAGTTTCTGGGACTGCGGCGAGTTCATTTCCAGTGCGCATAAGTTGGACGTAGGACACCCGCCCGGAGCACCGTTTTTTATGCTAATGGGGCATTTTGCGAGCCTCTTTGCCATTGACAACGGGCACGTGGCTATGTGCGTGAATGCCATGTCCGCCTTGGCGTCGGCATTCACCATTCTGTTCCTCTTTTGGACGATTACCGCGCTGGCAAAGCGACTGGTGAAGCCCGATTCGCTATGGAAAGGTATCGGTGTGCTAATGGCAGGTGCCGTCGGTGCGTTGGCATACACATTTTCCGATACATTCTGGTTCTCGGCTGTAGAGGGAGAGGTATATGCCAGTTCGTCTCTCTTCACCGCCATTGTCTTCTGGCTTGTTCTCAAATGGGACGAGAAAGCGGACGAAGAGGGGTCGGATAAATGGCTGATACTCATTGCTTATCTAATGGGTTTGTCCATCGGTGTACACCTGCTGAACCTGCTGACCATTCCCGCTATCGTGCTGGTGTACTACTTCCGCCGCTATTCGTTCTCGTGGAAGGGCGTGTGCTTGGCGTTCCTGGCATCGGTGGCTATTCTGGCACTCATACTCTATGGTATCATCCCCGGCTTCCCCACCGTGGCAGGCTGGTTTGAATTGCTGTTCGTCAACGTGATCGGCTGTCCGTTCAATACCGGACTTGCCATCTATATCGTGCTGACTATCATTGCTTTGGGTACGGCTATATGGCTCACGGCACGCGGGAATGAAAAGGTGATTTCCGCGGGCGAGACGCCCACGGCAACAGCGGGCTTGACCACGGCGCAGATTGTTTCCTTTGTGTGCGCGTTCGTACTCTCAGGGGCGGTGTTCCTGTTTGAGAAATGGTGGATAGGGTTGATTCTCTCTGCGGCATTGGTAGGCGTACTCTTTTGGAAGAAGCAGGTCGTGCCTGCGCGGCTGCTCAATACCGCTGCGCTGATGGTAGCGGTGATATTGATAGGGTACAGCAGTTATGCCGCGCTGGTCATCCGCTCTTCGGCGCAGACCCCTATGGATCAGAACTCGCCGGACAACGTGTTCTCGCTGAAGTACTACCTCAACCGTGAGCAATACGGCGACAGACCTCTTTTCTACGGACAGACCTACAACGCACCCGTCAAACTGGAAGTGAAGGGGAATATGTGCATTCCCGTGGAGAAACAAGGGCATGCGCAGTACGCGCCCGCGCCGAAGGTAGAGGGAGAGAAAGACCGCTATGTGGTTACCGGCTACAAGTCCTCGTATGTCTTTATGGATGAGTTCATGATGCTCTTCCCGCGCATGTACTCCAGCCAAGCAAGCCATGTGCAAGCCTACAAGGAGTGGGCAGAGGTGAAGGGCAAACGCGTGCGCTATGACTACTGCGGGCAGCAGAAGACAGAGTATTGCCCCACGTTTGGCGAGAACCTGCGTTTCTTCTTCCGCTACCAAGTGAACTTCATGTACTGGCGCTACTTTATGTGGAACTTCGCCGGCAGACAAAACGACTTGCAGTCGTACGGCGACTTGTCGAAAGGTAACTGGATAAGCGGTATTCCGTTCATAGACAATGCCATGCTCGGCGACCAATCGAAACTGCCCACCGAGTTGCGCGAGAACAAGGGACACAACGTGTATTATATGTTGCCGCTTCTGCTCGGTCTTATCGGTATTGTTTGGCAATGCAGCAAGCGCACGGCATCGGGTGAACGCGAGGGATGGAAATCGTTTACGCTGACTTTCCTTCTCTTCTTCCTGACAGGACTTGCCATCGTGATTTACCTTAACCAGACGCCTTACCAGCCACGCGAGCGAGACTACGCGTATGCCGGTTCGTTCTATGCTTTCTGTATCTGGATAGGACTGGGTGTGCTGGCGCTGACCGATTGGGTGAACACGGTCATCAAGAACGAGCGCGTGCGCGCGGTTATCGCCGTGCTCGTCGGTATTGTCTGCCTGCTCGTGCCTGCGCAGATGGGTGCGCAGAACTGGGATGACCACGACCGTTCCGGACGCTATGTGTGCCGCGACTTCGGGGCTAACTACTTGAAATCCTGCGAGAAAGAGGCGGTTATCTTCTGCAACGGCGACAACGACACTTTCCCGCTCTGGTACAACCAAGAGGTGGAGGAAGTTGGCACCGACATACGCGCTTGCAACCTCTCATACCTGCAGACGGATTGGTATATCGATGCAATGAAACGTCCATACTATGACTCTCCGGGTCTGCCCATCTCATGGGAGTACAAAGATTATATGCCCGGTAAGAACGAGATAGCATGGGTGGACAACAAACTCGGTCCCGTTTCGGTGGACAAAGCGTTTACATTCCTTCGCTCTGACGACCCGCGCACGAAGAACCGCGAGGGGGAGAACTACCTGCCTTCGAACCAACTTTATGTGGAGACACCGTCGGGAGAGCATATCACCTTCCGCTCGGCACGCCGCTACACGCGTTCGGAGATGATGATTATGGAGATGCTCTCGCAGAACAGCAAGCAAGGCTGGAAACGTCCGTTCTACTTCGTGGTAACCGCCGGCAACGACTATTACCTCGGCTTGGAGCCGTATATGGAACTGACAGGTATGGCATACCGCGTAACCACGGAGCGAAGCGCAGACGGGCAACCACGTGTGAACACCGAGGTGATGTACGACAACATGATGCATAAGTTTGCCTACGGCAACGTAAACAAGCCCGGTATCTATATCGATGAGAACACCATGCGCATGTGTCGCACCCACCGACTGATGTTCACCCAACTGACAGAAGCACTTATCCGCGAGGGCAAGCGCGAGAAAGCGTTGGAGGTGCTGGACTATGCTGAGGAGGTGCTACCAGGGTACAATGTGCCTTACGACTACACTTCGGCTTCGATGGCGTCGATGTATCTCATGCTGGGCGAGACGGAGAAGGGTAATGCGATACTCGATAAGGTGGCGCAAAACAGCGTGGAGTACCTGCAATGGGGTGCTTCACTGAGCAAGGCGCAGCGTTCTGCCTCGCAGGGTGTGATGGACCACCACATTGCCGTACTCGGCTACGTGCTGCAGTCGCTCGACCGCTACCATCAGGACGCGCTTGTGGATAAGTACTATCCCTACTACGAGCAATACGCGAGAAGATAACTTTGGACAAGGATTGAGGACACTGGATAAAGGATAAAACACTGCCGTCTCTGATTTCCCATAAATGAAAGTGACAAGTTCATTATCCTTTGTCCTTAATCCAAAGAAAAATTCATAATTAGGAAATGTACACTCCTGTTCCCGTCCTGCTGCTAACGGGTTACCTCGGCAGCGGGAAAACGACTTTACTAAATCGTGTTCTCTCAAACACAGAGGGGATACGGTTTGCCGTTATAGTAAACGACCTCGGCGAGGTAAACATCGATGCCGACCTTATTCAAAAAGGCGGCGTAGTGAGTCAGCAAGATGACAACCTTGTAGCACTACAGAACGGTTGTATCTGCTGCACGCTGAAGATGGACCTTGTCTCCCAGTTGCACGACCTGTGTGCGCAGCATGCGTTCGACTATATCGTGATAGAGGCGAGCGGTATCTGCGAGCCCGCACCCATAGCACAGACCATCTGCTCTTATCCACAGATGGTGCCGCAGTTTGTGCAGGACGGGTTACCGCGCCTGGACTGTATCGTAACCGTGGTGGACGCCATGCGTATGCGCGATGAGTTCGGCTCAGGCGAGGACCTTCGGAAGCATGACCTTGGCGAAGAAGACTTGGCATCGCTGGTAATTCAGCAGATAGAGTTCTGCAACCTGATTCTGCTCAACAAGGCAGACGAGGTGTCGCCGGAGGATTTGAATCACATATGCGCCATTATCCGTGCCATTCAACCCAAGGCAGACATTGTGCCCTGCAACTATTGCGATGTGCCGCTCTCGCGGCTGCTGGAGACAGGGCTGTTTGATTTCGACCGTGTAGCCACCTCGGCGACATGGATACGCGGGGTGGAGGATGCGCTTCACCACGATGAAGACGAAGAGGAGGAACATGAATACCATCACCACGAGGAGGAAGACCACGACCATGAAGAGGAGCATGAGCACCATCACGAGGGACATCATCACCACCATCACCACCATGACGAAGAGGGCGAGGCGGAGGAATACGGAATAAGTACATTCGTCTATTTCGCCCGCCGTCCGTTTAACTTGGGGTTGTTCGATGAGTTTGTGGCGTCGCATTGGCCTAAGAACGTGATTCGCGCGAAGGGTATGTGCTATTTCTCGGACGAGTACGACATGTGCTATCTGTTTGAGCAGGCGGGGCAGCAGTTCGGTTTGAAGAAGGCAGGCGAGTGGTTTGCCACGATGCCGGCAGAGGAGTTGGAACGCATGAAAGCCAATGACCCGCAGTTGCAGCACGATTGGGACGAGCAATACGGCGACCGTATGCAGAAGTTGGTCTTCATAGGGCAGCACATGGACAAAGCCGCTATCATCCAAGCCCTTGACCGCTGCTTGGAGTAAGAGACATGACCCTCCCCGTCCCTCCCTACAAAGGGAGGGGATACCTGCGGGAGACCTGCGGTAATGTTACGAACGACCCGCGATAGACCCGCGATAGACCCGCGAAAAAGTCGCGACAAGATTTTGTTAATGAAGGGATGGGGCTGTCTAACAAGTTTTTTGGGCAGCCTCTTTTTGTGTGTGAAAGGCTTATAAGTGGCAAAAATCACCGCACAAATCTTCGTTTTGTTCCAAAACGCCCGCAGGCGAGACGCCTGCGTCCCCAGTGGCAATGCCTCATAAAACTTATTAGACAGCCTCATCCTTTTTTCGGTGCAAAAAAGAAAGGAGAGGGTGGGGGGGGGGAAAAGCAAAAAAAGCCTGCCTAACAAGCAATTGTCAGGCAGGCTTTGTCTATGATTATGCGATGCGTTGTTTACTCTGCTTTTGCACCCATGACGGTATATTCAATACCATTGCGACGGATGTAGAGCACGCCATTGCGGAAATACTTCTCTGCTTTCCCGTTCTCGATAGTTGCTTCATCGATAGCGGTATTGCCGTTCACGCTATAGAGCCAGCAACGGCTGTTGAACTCATACAGACTGCCGTATTTGGTCAGCGTACCAATAACAATGATGTCGTCACCAATCTTTACCAAATTGTCCAAGTCAGTTTGCGACATAATGGAGTCTTTGTTCAGACCGTAGCAGTTGTATGCCAACATGCTGTTGGTGCCATCGTTGAAGCGAATAGTAACATTATGATATGTATCGCTCAGGGTGCCGATAGAGTCCACTTTACCCTTTACGTAAACGGTGTCGCTCAGTCCCTCGCCAGCGTCAATCAGTGCGATAGCCTCGGAAACGGTGTAAGCGGTTTCCGGGGTGTTGGCAATGGAAACTTTCTCGGTCTCGAACGGCTCGCCATCACCAATCAGAGTAACAGAACCAATCTCCCAAGTGGCAGCGCCGTCTGCTGTGCTGGTGTAAACGAATGCGAATTGTGTCTTGTCGCTGATGTACTTGGTGATATCCACCGCACCTGCTTCAATAAAGTCCCAATCATTACCGGTAGGCCAGTTCGAGAAGGTCAGTGTCTCCCATGTGGTACCATCTTTGGTGATTTTTACGCTCAGATGCTCATTAGCACCATATTTGCGTGCGTGTGTGAAATTGAGCGTTGCTTGTGTTGCATTGTGCCCTTGGAGGTCGAGCACCGGCGAAATCAGCCAACTCTCGGTAGCATAGTTAGTACCGTTAGCATATGCAGATGCTTTGTAGCCATATTGAGACGATTGCTGCCATACATAGGAAAGTTCCTCGGGCAATACCTTGTCATCGACAGTCCAATCTTTCTTTGAGGCTGTGAAATCAATCTGATACATCGCACCTGCCAACTGTCCATCCGTACCGCCTTCAATGGTCAGCGCGGTGAAAGCAAGGCGCCCTGCATTGTATGTACCGTCTGCCTTTTTCCCGTCAGTACCTAAGTCTGCATATTCACCTACGGTGATAACCACTTTGGCAGAGTTACCTGTCCATTTTACAGAAGCAGAACCATCTTCGTTCAGTTTGCTTACCATCTCACCGCAATCTGCACTACTGGTGCTTGTTAAACGGGTAAGCCCATTAGCAGAGATGGTAAAATCAATACTGGTCATTGCCGATGCTGCCTCAATAGTGAGGGTACCCTTGGCGTATATGCGCAAGTCTCCGGCAGTCTTATTATATGCCGGTGCATTTGTTCCCTCTCCTTGGGCGGCAGTAATCGCGAAGTGGCGATCCGTTGTCGTAAAGGAGGTAGCAGCATAGTCTGCTACAGTGATGGTTGTTGCAGCGGAGGCAGTCAGTGCCATCAATGCTGCAACGGCTGAAAAGAAGAACTTTTTCATTTCATTTAATAGATTTAATTGTTAATAATTGTTTGTTTTATTCCTTCTCTTTCACATAGACATTTTTCACTTCCCATGTAGCGGCTGCATTTTCGCTACTGGTATATTTGAATGCTATGGTTAGTGTCTTTCCTTTGAACGGTGCCAACGACATGTTGCCCGTGCTGTAGAACGTCCAATCGGAACCGTCGGGTACGATGTAGTTGCCGTCTGCGTCTTGGTTGAAGGGTATGTGCGTCCAAGTGCAGGATGTAACATCCCCTGCAAAATCCGTGCTACCCCACACACTCAGTTCCTCTACGAAATTGCTGAAGTACTTAGAGGCTTGGTCGAAAATCAGTATGGGGTCGTCTGCGTCCTGCAATGAGATACGCGGCGAGATAAGCCAACTCTCGGTAGCATGGTTCTTGCTGCTGACATAGGCGCTGGCTTTCATGCCATAAGAGGAAGAGGTGTTCCACACATAGGAGAGCGCCGCCGGCATGATTACATTCTGGATAGTGAACTCGCCTTGGCTATTGTTGGCAAAGGACTCTGCCAAATAATAAGGAGAGATAACCCATTGGCTGTCCGTCATGATGAAGTTAGTGGCTTTGCGCTTGCTCTCGGTCAGCATGCTCCATGTCGTTCCGTCGTAAGTAAAGCGTCCAGCAGTCCAGCCTGCAGCGTTCTTATAGACCACGCAGTAGGTGGCATCTGCCTCGGCATAGGGTAGGGCTGTCTTCAAATAAACGGGCAGTTGGGTAGCGGGTTTTGTGACATAATCGGCATCAATATCTTGGTAGAAATCGTTGCCCACCACAAAGATTTCCACATCTTCTATGGTGTAGATATTCCATGTGCCTTCCTCGCTCAGTTGTACTATTTTGCAAGCAGGGTTATTCTCGCGCTTGTAATTGTAGTGCAACAGGATGATATCCAGCGGCTGTGCATCGTCGAAATACTCCACCATGAGCCAACTAAGGTTCTCCGAGGTGAAGTCTTCGTTGGTAAGCCAGTTGTCGGTGCTACCCATCAGTTCGTAGTCGTATCCATCCTCCAAAGTGTATTCCCTCATCTTGTCAAATGCTTTCAAATAAGCAGGCATTTGGTTGAACACGTTGTAGGTTACCTTGAACGTGGAGCCCTCGTTGTCGGGCATGCTTGCACCGAGGAAATTCTCTTTCAGGAAGATAGGCAGGAAATAGCCTGCGTGTTCGTCGCTTTCGAAACAGTGGGTTCCGCCCAGTCGTACAAGCGCCTTGTAGATAACGGAGTCTTCGGCAACAAGCGTAGTGTCGGTGTTGTCAATCTCGTGGGCATAGGCGATAATGGCAGGATTACGCGAGATGGTGTCGTAGTCTTTGTCTGCCAATGTGTAGGTAAATACCTCTTGCGTGGTGATAGCCGTGCCGGGTTCAGGCAACTGATGCGTGGTGTACCAATCAGAACATGAAACCATGCCGAGTACAGCCAAGCCTACCATGTATTTGCTAAAACTTTTCATAATGCTCATATATTATTAAGGAGTGAGGGTCTATCGTTAGTTAGAACGCAATTTTCAGACGGATATTGTAGGTGCGACCAATAGCGTAGAAGAAATACACTTTCTGCGGGTCAACTGCATAGTCCGCCGATGTAGAAGCGGTGGAAGGGTTGTATGCCTTGCTGATATAGAGTTGGTCAAGCACGTTGTTGACATTGCCTGCCAGCGTGGCACGGCACTTGCCGAAATCGAAGGTATAACTTGCACGCATATCCAACTGACCTCCCGTAGGTATCTTCCACGGCGCGACCACGTTCATGGTCTTGCCGACGGTCAGGTTAGAGCCCGACAGTTGGTAGTAAGCGTAGTTGCGGTCGTAGAGCGTATATTCGGCACCAATGCGGAATCCTTTGAAAGGTTTGAAGGTTACACCGAGGTTGGCAGTGGTCTGTGCCTGACCGCCCACATTGATACCTTTCATGTTGATGACAGCGCAAGCGTGGTCTTCTGCGCCAACACCACTGGCTATCTCGCCGGTTTTCTGCAAGGGCTGACCGTGGTCGTCATATACATAGCCCACTACGCTGTCGCTATCCCATTTCCATCTGCCGAGCGATAACATTGCACTGATTTCCAACCATTTGGTAGGGTTGGCTTTCAACTCGAACTCCAGACCCATGTGCTGTGCATTCACACCGGTCATGTTGATATAGCCGCTCTCTTGGTTGTCCATCGTGGTGGCTTTGGTCATCGCCTTGTCCATCCACTCGGTGAAATAGGCGTTGGCAGTGAAGTTGACATATTCATTTTTGAAACCATAACCGATTTCCACCGAAGCAATCTGCTCGTTTTTCGCATCGGGATTGGTTACATTGGAGGTGGACGGGGTCATGAAAACGCCGTAAGAGAACTGCGGCGCACGGCTGATATAACCGGCATTCAGGAAGATGTTGTTGTACGAGTTGATGTTGTAGTTCACACCGCCCTTGATGTTTCCGCCTATAAAGTTCATCGTTTCCGAGCGAGCGTGCTCTGCGTCGTAATAATAGCGGTCTTCGCGCCAATACGTAGTGTTGTTGATAGCGGCATTCACGAAGGCAGTCCATTGCTCGCTGCTATACTCCAACTGCCCGAATACACCGGCTTGAACTACCGTACCGGTATAGTCGCGATAGCAGATGTCCCCCACGCCCAAATGTTCGTTGAGCCAATTTGGGTCTGCGGCGGCGCTGTTGTTGGCTGCATCCACAGACTTGCGTGCGGCGTCAATATAGTAGTCGCCGTTGTACAAATCCACAATCACATTTTGGTGGATACCCTGATAGTAGCGGAAATCGATACCCGTGTACAAATCAAGGCAATCAAGGAATCGATTGGAATAGTTGGACACCAATCCGTACCAGTTGTGGTAGTTGCGGCTTTCGGTCATTACCAGTTCCGACCCATATGCAGAAGCGGCGTTGATGTCCTGAATAGCGCCGTAGTCAAAGGTGCCGTCTTCACGACGGAAGGTGGTGAGCAACTCTCCGTTGTAGGCGCCGCGGAAATCACTATATGCGAGCGAAGAGTAGGCTCCGTTCTCGCCCGTGTAACCGAAGCCGCGCCCAATGGAGGTATAGAGCGAAGTGGAGAGCGAGGACTTGTAGTCAATCTGCCATACATGGTTGAGCGAAATCTGCGGTTTGTGGTATTGGTTGTAGTCGCTCGATTTCTGATTGCCGTAGTTGTCGTAACCGTAAGTGGGGTTGAAACGACGATAGTCCATACCGTCTTTCGTATATTTCTTTACTTTCTCCCACTCAGAAAGAGTGAGCGCACCATAGCGTGCTGCGCGTTGGTAGTGCCATTGGGGCGCGCCAAAACCTGTCAGAGACAGTTGATGGCGGTCGTTGATACGCTTGGAGATATTGGCAAAGTAGGTGTAGCCTTCAAAGTTCGTGCCTTGGATATATCCGTCGCCCCACGTGCGCGAGCCGAGTACGGTGATTGCCCAGCCGTTTTTCATCAAGCCCGTGGAGACCGAGAATGCAATCTTGTTGTAACCGTCATTGCCCATGGCATAACTCAAGAAACCGCCTTTCTTCGCGTCGATACCTTTGGTGACGATATTGATAGTACCGCCCACGGACGGCGCACTCACTTTGCTCGCACCCATACCGCGCTGGGTCTGCATCACGCTGGTTACATCGTTCAGTCCCTGCCAGTTAGACCAATAAATCGACCCGTTCTCCATATCATTCATCGGCACGCCGTTGACCATCGTTGCCACATTGGTGTTGTCGAAACCGCGCATCCAAATCTCGCTGTCGCCCCAGCCGCCGCCTTGTCCGTTAGCATGCACACCCGGCGTGTTTTTCAGTACCTCGGGGAACTCCTGTCCGCCCAAACGCTCTTCAATCTCCAACGCCGTAACTTGGCTGACTGCCACAGGGGTCTTCTGCTGGCGTGCCAACTGACCGGTTACCAACACATCCGTCAGCGCTACCGTTTCAGCAGCCATCTCCACGATACCGAGATTCTTTTTGGCTCTGATTTCCAAGGTCGCATAGCCGACATACGACAGTTGCAACTTGGCATTTTCCTGCACGGTAATGGTGAAATTACCATCCACATCGGTAATGATACCGTTGGTGGTCCCCATTTCCAATACCGACACACCAATCAGCGGTTCACTGGTGTCTTCATCCACCACGGTACCGCTTACTTTCAGCGCCTGCGCCCATACCATCGCGCCCGCACTCAAGCATAAAACAAGCGTAAATAGTTTCTTCATATAGTAGTGTTTTTGTTTTTCAAAGACTTAGAATCGTCGGATTGTCTTAATTATTCCGACAACTTCGGAAGGTCGGCAGAATCAGTATATCTCTTCCAACAATTTTGCCAGTCGTATCCCTGCTGCATATAGCTGCCATTCCATCGGTTCCGCCCAGCGATAAACATAGTGGTACGCATTCTCGTTCCAAGTGACTTGATAATCGTATATCGCAGTCGTCAATGCATAGTTATGTCGGAGCACATCTGTCTCCGACATAGCCAATATCCCCTTTTTATCTTCTTCGAATTTATCCTCTATGTATTGTGCGTATTCCGAATAGGAATACCCGCGCGACTCAATAATTTTACCGTCCCAAATAGCATGCAGATTTGTCTTTTGCCCGAACCACTTGCACTTGACACGGTTACCGCCTGTATCGTCCAAATGTCCCATGTGCATGGGGCAGAACCAATCGCCCATCAGGTGTACCAAGAAGGTCAATGCCACTTTATTTTGTTTGTCATGGCGCAGCACATTCACCAAACTGTCCATGGCACGAAACAAATTACCACCCTCCGCAGGGTAGTCTGTCAATGTGGCTACCAACGCCGAGTCGCTCAATCCGGCGGGCAGGTCTTGGTAGTGCCAATCATGAGAAGTAGGGTAGATAGTGTCGCTCTTTATTTCGTCAGGCCAGTTGGCGAGATATATCGCTCCGTGTGCGCCGAGCACTTTGTCTATCTTGCGCCGCGTGCTGCACGACATATTGTCGTAAGCCACTTGCGCAATGATACGGTGTCCTTTTTGCCCCCAAGCCCAAACAACTTGCGAACTGCTGAGCAACACCATGCTCAAACAAAGGTATAAAAAGCCGCGTTTCATAGGTATCATTCAATATCTGCCGCAAAGGTACGACTTTTTTTCGAGGTGTGCAAATTATTATGGAAAAAATAACAATAATTTAATATCTTCCCAACACAAATCCCTCTTCTTCTTCCTTTCCTAACTTATTGAATTTTCGCCGAATAGTTTGATGATTTGGAGAACATTCAACGAGAAAATAGTTTGCCAATATCAAAATAAATTTGGTCGTATCGAAAAAAAGCAGTATCTTTACGGCACAAATAACAAAATCAAAAACGGATATGATTACAACGCACGTAGAGAATAACCAAGTGCTCGCCCGGGAGGCGGACACGCCGGTCGGTAAGATGGAGTTTGAGCAGACGGATACGGAAATGGTCATCCTCCATACCTATGCTTATCAAAGCGGGCGGGGGATAGGTTCCCTTCTGATGGAGGCGGCGCTGGCGTATGCAGAGCAGCAACACCTCACTATCCGCCCCGTATGCTCTTTTGCAGTAAAGTATTTGGAGAGCAAAGCCAACAAACAGTGAATACCCGCTGGAAAATTTGCATTGTCTGCTGAACGATTGCGGTGCTTCGGTGTATGCGGTAATGAGAGCGCACTCACAAAAGTAAATTACCCTATCAATACATTGAAGTATGAAAAAGAAAATGTTTAGTATCGCCGTCGTGCTTTTGGCAGTCGGCTGCATAGGCTCAGTATGGGCATTCAACGCGCAAGAGAAACAGAAACCGCAGGAGATACGCGGTATCATCGTGGAGGAACATGATGTGGCGTGGTATGAGACGCAACAACGCTTGTGGCAGCAGCAAGCCGCCCTTTCCCCCGACGATGAGCACGCGTGGCAGCAGGCGTTTGAGGCTGCGCGATATGTGGATCAGTTGACCGCTTCCTATGGGCGCACGGCGCGTAAGCAGGCTCTCCTCGAACAAATGGCGGCGCATATTCCCAATTCCTTCGTTTATAATCTCTGTATGTACATGACCGAGGTGGAGCAATACGATGGTGAGCCCGCCCGCTATGCGGAGCAGGCGTTGCGCTTAATGCCGGAAAACATGTGCCGTAAAGATGTAGAGGTACTGCTATCCTACCTCTGGATGGCGGGGAAGTCGCTGACCGACCGCAACAGCGAGGACTACCGGCAATTCCAGGGCTTGGTACAGCGACTCTATGCGACCAATGCCTATCCCTCATATCTGCTCCGCTATACGCATAACTCGCTGCAGGGCATGGAGGAGAATGCCATTTATTTCGTGAACGGTGATGTGCCCGCTTACACCTCGCTTGTGTTGCAAGAGGCGCTTGGATGGCATACCGACAAAGTGATAGTTCCGGTATCTTTCCTATATGTAGAGACCTATCGCCAAGCCTTGTGCAATTATCTTGGAATCGCGGATTTTGAAACAACAAAAGACTACGCTTCGCTGGAGAACCGGGCAGATGTGTATATGCAAGATATATTAGAGCATATCATCAACCACAGCAAACGCCCGGCTTACTTCTTCCCCGATGGTAGTTTTCCCGATACGGCATCATTCAAAAAGAACCTTTACAACGAAGGACTTGTCTTCCGCTACAGCACGCATCCTTATGATAATGTGGCTGTTGCCAAGCGGAATGTGGAAGAGCGATATGCTTTCCAATACCTCATGGAGCCGAAGTTTGTCTGCGAGGAGCAATGGAAAGGCAGCGAGCGTATCCAACTCAACTACATGGTTATGCTTGCACCGATAGTGAAATCTTACAAAGAAGACGGCGATACTTTGCACGCTAACCAACTGACACGCTACCTTTGTGCGGCGGTAGTAAACACCTCCATCCCGCAAGAGGATAAACAGAAGTATATCAACTTGTTAAGCACAACGAAATGATACTTCCTTTGTTTGAGAACTGCCGCACCATGTCGGACAAACAACTCATGGGGCGAGTTCGTGAAACCTCCGATGAACGGGCTTTCGATGAACTCTACCGCCGCTATGCCCGACTGTTACAAGGATTCTTTTTCCGGCGTTTGGGAGGCAACGAGGAATTGACCGCTGATTTGTTGCAAGACACTTTCCTCCGTGTGTGGACGGCTCGGAAACAGTATGCCGAGGAACAGAATTTCCGAACATGGCTCTTCACCATTGCCTTTAATCTGTGCAAAAATGTTTATCGCACCAATATGCATGCGCAGGAGTATCTGGATACACTGCCGATGGATGAGGCGGTGGAGGATGATACGCCCTTGCGGTTGGACGATAGTCTTTTTGACCATGCATTGCAGCAAGAACTGGCACGGCTGAATGAGGTGCAGCAGATGCTTTTTGAGTTGCGTTTCACCCAGGAACTTACTGTACCGGAGATAGCCGTTGTCTTGGAGATACCGGAAGGCACGGTCAAGTCCAGACTGCATAATCTGATACAGTATTTACGATTAAGACTGAAAGAATATGAATAACAATTTTGAATCCCAACTATCAGCATCGGCACGCCGCCTGCGTGAAGCACAAGATGCACGACTGACTACAGCACCAAGGCACAACTACCGTTCTGCGGCAGACAGCAACTACCACTTTCCCTCAGAGGAGCGATGCGATAGTCCGACGGCTAAGAAACGCACCGTTTGGCATTGGTTGACAGCCCCTGTGGCAGCCGCTTGCGGATTGTTGATTGGCTTGTGTATTCCGATACAACATAGACCGACCACCCTCATCACCAAGCAGCAATCGTCATCCACCTCCACCTCCACGATACTCCCCGCTACTGCCCATGCGGGCAGCAGTATTATGGAAGACGGCGCAGATTACACCCTCTTCGTCTCTTTCTAAAAACACATCAGCCTGACAACACAGCGTTGTCAGGCTGGTATCTGAATATTCAGATTATTCGGATAATTTCTATTGTGCAATCAGTCCTCCGCCGACGAGGAGGTCGTCTTTGTATATGACCAGCGACTGCCCAGGGGTGATTCCCCATACGGGTTGGTCAAAGTGCAAGCGCAGGGTGGGGTGGCTCGGGCTATAGTCCGACAAGTCTATGCGGGCGGGTACGGCAGGCGACTTGTAGCGGATACGGGCAGAGACAGCAGGCGATTCCAGCAGCCACTCCGCGTCCCGTATGCGGGCGCTGTCGGCATGCACCTCAGTGGCGTAAAGTTCATCGTGGGTGCCCAGCGTTACCTCGTTGCGCTCGGCATCAATCTTCGTAACGAACTGCGGCGTGCCCAAGGCAATACCCAGCCCCTTGCGCTGTCCGATGGTGTAGTTGCAGAAACCCGTATGCTCGCCCAGCACTTTCCCTTCGGCGTTCACATACTTGCCGTGCGCCACTCGCACGCCCTGCTCCGCCAAGAACTGTCGGTAGTCGTTGTTCGGTACAAAGCATATCTCCTGACTCTCCGTCTTCTTGCTCAAGCGCTCGAAACCGTGGTCTAACGCTATCTGCCTCACCTCCGGCTTCGTCAGTCCGCCCAAAGGGAAGAGTGTCCGCTTGAGGTTCTCCTCCGTCAGCATCCACAGGAAATAGGTCTGGTCTTTGCGGGTATCAGCGGCATTGCGTAGGTACCAATGCCCGCGGTGATCGGCTATCCGTGCATAATGTCCCGTGGCAATGAGGTCGCAGCCGTATTCGTCCGCCGCCTTTATCAGTTCGCCCCACTTGATATGCGAGTTGCACAGCACGCAGGGGTTGGGCGTGCGTCCGTGGCTGTATTCCGAGATGAAATCGGCAATCACATGCTTGCGGAAAGTGTCGCGGAAGTCGAGTATATGGTGGTCGAATCCGAGCGTATGTGCCATGTGCTTTGCTTCCATGATACTCTCCACCGAACAGCAGCCTTTCTCCCGCGCGAGGCACGACTCTTTGATGCTGTCGAAGGTGCGGAACGTTACGCCCACCAACTCATAGCCCTGCTCCAAGAGGAGCATGGCTGCCACCGTGGAGTCAATCCCACCCGACATTGCCATTAAGACCTTCATAGAAGTTTTAAGTTTAGACCCTCTCTAACTCCCCCTGAAAGGGGGAGAACAATTCCGTCCTTTATAGGGAGGAGGGGCAGGGAGGGCTTTTTTTAGTTAGAACCATTTTAGTTTGCGTATCAGCAGCAGTAGCCATGTGGGTACGAGGGCTACGAAGAAAAGCAGAAGGTAGTTCCATACGCAGGGGACGGTTACCTTTGCGCGTCCGCGGAACATCGCGTTTACACCCCGCTTCGCAAGGTATTGCGGGGTAACGATATAGCCCAATGCGCGTCCGATTTTCATGGCATATGACTTCAGATTGTACAAACCTGTCTGCACGGCTCCCGGGCTGACATTGGTTACTATCACGCCCTTGTTGCGCAACTCTACGTGCACCGAGCGCGTGAAATTCTGCAAGAACGCTTTGCTGGCGCCGTAGGTGCCCATGCGCTGTACCGCCACGCTCGCCGTAATGGAGCACATGTTCAGGATATACCCTTTCCCGTGCTCCACCATGTCGTGCCCGAAGTAGTAGGTGAGCATTGCGGGCGTTATCATGTGCAGGTTGAGAATCAAGTAGTTAAAACCCTCGGAGTCGTCAAGGAAGTCGCGGTCGTGGTAGACGCCGGCGTTGTTTATCAGCACTTCCACTTGCAGGTCGTGGTCTTTGCAGTAGGCGTGCAATTCCTTTGCCGCTTCCTGCACGCCGAGGTTGCGCACCAGAGACACAACCTCTACGGGGTAGTCTTTGCGCAATATCTCCGCTTTCTCGTGGATAGCCTCTTCATTGCTGACTATCAGCAGGTTGTATCCTCTGTCCGCCATCACGCGGGCGTACTCGTATCCGATTCCCGAACTCGCGCCGGTTACTAATGCCACTTTCTCCATATGCTATATGTGTGAAATCCAAAAACGCCTGCAAAGGTACTCAAAATAATTCACATACGCAAATAAAAATGTGTAGTTCGGAGGAAGTTATTTCAGTCGGAGGAAGCCGATACCGAAGCGGGCGACGGCGGCACGCTCCAATTCTTCGCGCACTGAGGGGTCGGCAATGCGGATAAGGGCTTTTGCACGGTCTGCCAACGGCAGGTTGCGCAGGAAGGCAATGCCGTGCTCGGTTACGATATACTGCGCCTGAAAGCGGGTGGTAACTACGCCTGCGCCGGGTGCCAAATGTGCCACAATCTTCGACTGCCCCTTGTTAGTCATGCTGGGCAGGGCGATAAAACACTTACCGCCTTCCGACAGGGCTGCGCCGTACATAAAGTCGTGCTGTCCACCCACACCGGAGATGACCGTCTCGCCAATGGAGTCGGCACAAATCTGCCCCGTCAAATCCACCTCAACAGCAGAGTTGATAGCCATCGCGCGCGGGTTCCGGCGGATTATCTGCGGGTCGTTGGTCCATGCCACGTCGCGGATAACGAAGTCGCGGTTCCCGTCAATGTAGTCGTACAGGTGCTTGGAGCCAAGCACGAGGCTGCCTACCGACTTGCCAGGGAGAATCTTCTTTTGGCTGTTGTCGATGATACCTTTTTCAATGAGCGGGAGTACGCCGTCGGTGATGGCTTCGGTGTGCAAGCCGAGGTGCCGGTGATTGCGCAGGGCATTGATGACGGCGTTGGGTATGCCGCCCACGCCGATTTGCAAAGTGGCGCCGTCTGGTATCTCGTTGGCGATGTAATTACCTATCTTCGTGTCCACCTCCGAAGGCACAGGGGTAGGCACCTCCACCAACGGCTCGTCGCCACGGCAGAGGGCGGTTATCTTGCTCACATGGATAACGGGGTCGCCAAAGGTGCGTGGCATATACTTGTTTACCTGTGCAATGATGGTTTTGGCACACTCTGCGCCAGAGAACGCGATGTCTGCGGAGATACCAAAGGAGCAGTAGCCCTCCTCATCGGGTTCGCTCACGTTGAGAAACGCCACATCCACGGGTACCAAGCCGCTGCGGAAGAGCGAGGGTACCTCGCCGAGGAAGCAGGGGATGGTGTCCGCCACGCCCTCTTTCATGGCGCGTCGCAGGTTGTTCGGCACGAAGATATTGAGGGCACGGAACGAGTCCATCAACTCACGCTTGGCATAAGGAGCATCCTCGGGGTGCACTCCAAAACCGCTAATGATCTTCACATCGCGCAATTCGGCAGCGCGGGCAGTGAGCGCACGCAAGAGCACCATGGGAATAGACGTGGAGCCCTGCACCACGATGGTATCGCCAGATTTTACAAATTGTACGGCTTCCGCCGGAGTAAGGTATTTCATAACGGATGTTGTATTTGTTCTGCTACAAAGACAGGGCAACCTATCGGTAAAGGTACGCTAATCACTAACTAATCACTAACTAATCACTAACTAATCACTAACTAATCACTAA
>JBJEJX010000106.1:0-17804 GCA_051878345.1 Paludibacteraceae bacterium
TTTCTGTATCGGTAAATAATAAATAGAGATTATGCGTCGGTCTGTATTGGTTTGTATCGTACTGTTTGCGCTGTCAGGAGGAGTGTCGGCGTACGGGTATGCCAGCGCGGAAGAGTATGTGTTGCGGTATATAGATGAGACTGACGGATTGAGCCATAATCATATCACGCGCGTGCTACAAGACGAACGCGGGATGATATGGATTTCGACATGGAACGGCTTGAATCGCTATGACGGCAGTCGTTTCGTATGTTTCACCAGCGAGCCCGGCGACGGCGTATGGATGCCCTCAGACCGGATACGCAATATCGAACTGCGTGAAGACGGTAACCTGCTATGCCTGGTGGAAGACCGTCTCATTCTCTTTAATACTCACACCTGCCAATATGAATCGCTGGACAGCCTGACAGAGGCTACCGAAATAGCGAAGATGTACCAAGAGCATTTCTTGGTAACACAGGTGAAAAACAATCATACCACCGAGAAGATATTGGGGAAGGACACCCTGCACGGTATAGGGCGCGACTATCGAGACCATCAGGGAAACCGCTGGTTGGTGGACGGAAACGGCATTTATATAGCAAGCAAAGTGCAGCGCCGCGGTCAGTTGCTAACCCAGAAAGAGGCACGAGCCATGTGCGTGATGAGCGACGGGACGGTATGTTACGCAGAGCGGGGACTGGGAGTCTATTCCATATTTGAGGACAGCAAGGGCAGCCTCCTATTGGGGAAGAAACCCGGATGCGTTGTGAAAGGCAGCCGTACGGCGGTCGGCGATTGGCAGACAAGCCGGATACGATTCGGCGAAGAAGAGATGAGCCTGCAGCGACTGATACGCCACCATACGAACACTAAGCCGATATTGACAGACAATGTGTATGAGATGGTAGAAGACAGTGTCGGCAGGATATGGATGGCAAGTTTCGGCGGGGGAATCGTATGCGGCGAACAAGTGTATGGCCAAGGATTGCAAGTGCGGCGTCTTCAATTGCTACATAACGGCAGGATGTATGCCGCTACGAGCAGCGGTCTGGGCATGATAGACAACATCTACGCAGCGGCACCCCGTTTCTATCTGTATCAGCGCAATCCGGAGCAAGCCAACAGCCTATGCAGCAATGCCGTGATGGATATAGCCGCGCTGTCCGACAGGCTGTATGTAGCGACCGCAGGCGGCGGATTGGATGTGACGGACATATCGGCACAAGCTACTCCGCCTGCAGAATCACCGATTTTCACCCATCTGACCACACGGGAAGGGCTTGGGAGCGATGCAGTCTATCAGTTGTCAGTCCGAAATGACAGCGTGCTTCTTATCCAAGAAAATAACGGTATCAGTATGCTGCAAACACGGACAAAGGAGATAGTGAATTATGGCAGCAGTTTCTTTGGCATGCCCATGCATATGGGAGAAGTGCGGCCAATACGGTGGCACGAAGACACCTGGCTACTCGCCACGAGCAATGGCATATTGGCGATACCCGACAGCGATTTTCAGGCGGTAGCATCGCCCACGAGGATTGCCATCCGATCGGTAAAAACGAATGCGAAAGAGACGGATTATACTGCAGATTGGCAAGACACCATCGTTCTCAGTCCCAATGAAAGAAGCGTGAGCATCGGTTTCTCCGCGTTGGATTATCGCACGGATGCACGCATTCTCTACCGTACCAAGTGGACGCGAGAGGGGACAGCCTCCTCTGTATGGACGGAACCGTCAAGCACCGATGAAGTGATTTTTCAAGACTTGCAGCCCGGTCACTACATATTGGAAATAGAGGCGACCAACGGCTTTGGGCAATGGATAGGTACACATCGCGTGCTACATATTGAGGTACAACCCACATTTTGGGAAAGCCTGTTGGGACGAATAGTGAGATACGGGATAATCGTGGTATTGATAGTGGTTCTGACCAGCATTTTTCTGCGAATGTGGGATCTCTCCCGCAAGAAAGAGGAACTCTTTCAGGCATACTTGCGTTTGCAAGAACAAGTAACGGCTATCAAGAAGCAGGAATCAGTCCATGCCCCTCAACTGGTAGCACCCGGTTTATCGTCCGCCGACGAGAGGTTTCTGGAACAGTTGCGCACCTTTGTAGATTCTCACATCGATGATAGCGAGACAATGGTGGACGACATGGCGGAAGCCATGGGCATGAGCCGCAGTTCACTGACCCAACGCATGCACAAACTATTCAACGTATCCCCTGCCGACTTTCTGCGTGAGGCACGCCTGCGCCATGCCTGCACACTGCTACGAACCACCGATATGACAGGCAAAGAAATAGCATATGCTTGCGGTTTCAACGACCCCAAATACTTTGCCAAATGTTTTAAGAACGCCATGGGAAAAACTCCCACGGAGTGGAAAAACGAACAAAAAGAGGGGTAATTTTCAGTATTTCCACCTTCTTTGGTAAATATTCCCCCATCGATTTCTAATTTTATTTGTACCTTTGTGCCTCAAAATAATTAACAATATAAATTCACAAGTACTATGAGGCACAAGAAGTATTCCATTTTGAAAATGGTGTCCCTATCGGCATTGTTGCTGATAGGAGTGTGTAATCCACTGCCTGCAAAGAAGTTGCACAGCATTGGCGACTCGACGATGCAGACTTATGACGAATCCACCGACAAACGCGGATGGGGGCAAATGCTCCAACAATTTTTCGATGCCGAACAAATCACGGTGAACAACCGCGGCAAGTCGGGTGCAAGCAGCAAATCGTTTTATCAGGAGACAGCCTACTGGACAACCCTGAAAACAGGCGGGTCGGATGCTATGGCATCGGGCGATATTCTGCTTATTCAATTTGCGCACAATGATGAGAAATCAAGCGGCACAGACGGCGATGAAGAAAACGCGCTGCACGAGCAGTTAGGAGACGGGCTGAGCGTGGACTATCGCGGTACCACTCCGTTTGATACCTATAAGAAATACCTGCGCCTGTACATAGAAGAGGCAAAAGCAATGGGGGTGAAACCTGTATTGGTAGCACCCATTTGCCGCAAGTACTTTAGCGGTAACACCATTCGCCGCAGCGGCAAGCATGATTTGGGCGATAAGTTCAACAAGATTGAAAACGGGGAATTGCTCACCAACCAGTCTATTCCTGCCGACGACCACACGATGGATTATGTGTATCAGATGCAGCAAGTGGCAAACGAATATCCGGATGTTCCGTTTATAGATTTGACCACCGCAACGGAAGAGTTGTATCTCAGTTATGGAGAGGAATACTGCACGAGCAACCTCTTTTGCGCAGACGACAGCACACACCCCGCTGCCATGGGTGCCACACTGATTGCACGATTGTTTGCACAGTTGGTACGCGAAGGTGCATCCGACACCAATATTTCCGAGGAGCGTCGGGCTGTACTGCAAGAACTGGATGCCGCTATCGTATTGAGCAGCGAAATCAGTTTCTCGCCCGCCAACGGAGACCTCGGTAAAGCCTATGTGGGGCAAACCGCAAACAGGACATTCAATGTGTCGGCTTTCGGACTTACTCCTGCGGAAGGGACAGTTACTTTCACCGCTACGAACGGTTTTCTTATTTCCACCGACCAAATCAACTATGGGGCAACCGCTACCTCACAGTACAGCGGTCAGACACTAATCGCTCCGCTCTATGTGCGCTATCAAGCATCCGCGGCAGGTACAGTCAACGGAACCCTGACGGCTACCAACGGAACTATCAGCAGCACGCTGCCACTGCAAGTGGAAGTAGCAACGCTCGGCGGCGAGGCTTTTCAAGTGCTCTATCCTCTGAACACAGATGCGAATGCCACGGTAGAAGGCATTGATGCGACAGCAGCCGTAGGCGAGTCGTTCAGCAATATGGAAGTAGGAAAGTACGGAAGCACCACCGCAGGCGATATGCAGTTTTTGCAGATTGCAGGAACGGACGGTACATGGCCTGCAGGTGAGATAGACGAAGTAAGCACCCGCTATGTGCAATGGGCAGTGCAATGTCCGGAAGGCAAGAAACTCTCTATCACAGAGTTAGGACTTACCCTACTCGGCTATGGAGGAAACGGGATGTGTGCCAAAGCATATTATTCTACCGACCCCACTTTCTCTACCAACACGCAGATTTTCGAGCAATCAGGAATGACGAACAAAACACGCTATGCCATACACCAATCGGTAGCACTCACACTATCGGAAGATGAGCGCGTGTACATACGCGTATATCCATGGTACAACGGTGCGGCTACCAACAAATGGATTTGCGCAGACAGCGTGTATGTAAAGGGGCAAGCCGAGAACGCAGGCGGAGTAAATATTACGGGACAAATTTCCTACGAGTTCATCGACAAGGAGCCCGTTTTTACTCCGGAGGATATGCAAGCAGGGTTTGCCGGCAAGACATTGTCGCCCGGCGACATGACTATCAGCGGCACGCTGAAGTTCCAACAAGTGTCCGGCGGCGAGGTATTGGGGATTTATACCCAAATAAGCAACAACTCGAGCACGAACTTCGGTAGCACCCCAGATGCCGCCAACACAATGATATTCACACTTATTCCGGAAGATGGTTTCTACTTCACCCCGAGCCGAGTAAGTTTTGAAATTTTCAAGCATGGCACGGGCAACGGCGCCGTAACGGCCATCGTAAGCGCAGGCGAGCAGCAAAGTACATTATGCTCCAACATAGATGTATGCCGTCAGCAGACCGGTGTTCCTATCACAAAGATTGACACAACCGTCAGCAATGTGATAGCATCGGCAGACGCCCCACTGAAATTGGCAGTCAGTTTCCTCAAATTGCCAACCGGAAAGAGCGGCGGTATGGGAAACCTGGTGATAGAAGGGACACTGCAAGGTGCGGCATCCTCTGCCACGAAGTATGTACTGACAACAACGATTAATCCTGCCGAAGCCGGTACGATAGTCATCTCGCCGGAGTTGGGATCGTACAAAGAGGGAACAGAAGTAACGCTCACCGCCGAGAAAAACTTTGGTTTTGCTTTCCAAGAATGGCAAGACAGCGAAGGACAGTCCCTTTCCACAAACAGTACCCTCACCGTAACAATGGATGCCGACAAGCATATCTCGGCTATTTTTGAGGCAGTACCTGTATATACAGTAAGCACTTCCTGCACCAACGATGCAGAACGCACCTTAGGCAGCATCACATTGCAGCCCAACGACCATAACAATCGATATGAAACAGGCACCGAGATTACCGCCAAAGCCAACGAAAGCAAAATCCTAACTTTCCTCAGTTGGACTGACAGCGAAGAGAATGCCGGCACTAACCCGACCCGTACTCTCACCGTGGACAAAGACATGCAGTTGGTGGCAAACTTTGAGGTGCAAGATTTTATTGCCGTATTCGATGCGAGCAAGGTACAGGGCTATGCAAGCAATTCCACCTATCCTTTCGCAGCAGACCTCACATGGGATGAACAACGTGACGCATCCGCCAAAATAGTGCGGCTCAGCGATGGTGCCCCGTTGAAGGGTACGAATAGCACCCCGGTAGTGCGTAACCGCGAGCAAGTGGTACTCGTCGGCCTCAACGGACTGTACCAAAACGGATACAATACCACCGAAATAGCATGGCAGTATCAGTTCAGCACAGTAGGTTTTACCTCCGCCCGCTTGGAGGCACAGATGGCGGCAAAGAACGCAGCCAGCAAGAGCTGGAAAGCGCAGTATTCCTTAGACGGTACCCAATTTACAGACATTGAGGGTGCTACTTGGGAGGTTACGCAGAATGTGATGAAAGATGTGGCATTCGACCTTCCGGAGGCATGTGCGGGTCAAGCGACAGTCTATGTTCGCATGATGGGAACAGGTACGGAAGTATTTAACACAAATTATCCGTTTGATAAAATGGCAGAAGACGGCATGAACTATTGCGAGCATTCCGAATCAGGCTTTGGCAACCTCTACATACTGGGGGAGGCAATCGTGGAAGCCGATGAGACAGCCCCTGTTCTGACTTCTACGCTGCCTGCTGACAATGAGACTAATGTCAGCGCGTCCGGCAGAATCACTTTCAGTTATGACGAGCGCATCGAGTATGGCACAGGGCAGGCTACACTGACCCACGGAACGGAGGTAAATCCTTTGACTGCCACATGGAACACCCGATCGGTATGCTTCGACTACGCGTGCTTGCAGTACGGCGAGACCTACACCGTCCATCTGCCGGAAGGTTTTGTCCAAGACAAGAGCGGCAATGCGGCACCTGAGGCGTCTATCCGCTTCACCATTATGAACCGCATAGCCCCCGAAGCACGGACATTCGATGCCGTAGTGGATTATACTTTGCCATTGGAACAAGGTCAAAGCATTGCGGGAAGCGAAGATATGCCGACACAATTCCGATTCATACAAGATGCCATCAATGCTGCGCCCGACAACGGTACAAAGCCGTATCTCATCTATATCCGTGAGGGCTATTACTGCGACCCGAACCTGACCTTCAACGACAGTTATGGCAACTATTATGATGGTGACGCTATCAAAAACGACCTGCCTTCGGGTGTCAATCAGTACGACTCATGCCGTATCATTTGGGTGAACAAGCCCAATATCCACTTGATCGGTCAAGACCTGGACAAAGTAACCATCGCCACCGACAGATTGGCAGGTTCCGTTGCCACAGACCATTCGCGCGTGTGGTACCATGTGAATGCGGGTGCCGCCATCGTGGTAACAGAGAAAGGAACCGGTTTCCATATAGAGAACATCACTATTGACAACGAGAACTGGACAAAACATCATATGGAAGGACCTCAGGCACTCTGCTTGCGCGTGCGCAGTGACAAGACTGTATTCAACAACGTGCGTGTGCGTTCGTATCAGGATAGTTACTATTCTGCGAGCGGCTTCAATCGCCAGTTCTGGTATCAGTCCACCATAGAAGGTGCCGTTGACTTCATCTACGGCGACGGCGAGGTGTTCTTCGAGTCGTGTACACTGAATATCAACCGCGAGAAAGGCGGCTTCATCGTAGCACCCAACCATAAGACTGCCACCACACGTTACGGGTATGTATTCAACAACACACGCATCACCACCACCTACGCAGCAGACCCCTCCACCTACCAAGTCTATTTCGGTCGTCCGTGGCACGACACGCCTTACACCGTCTTTCTGCATACGCAATGCGAAATAACGCCATACGCAGGGTATTGGTATCCCACCATGGGAGGACTGCCCGCTCTGTGGGCGGTGTATGACATCTGGGACAAGAACGGAAACAAGATGTCGGAAAGCAGTATCGAAGACTATTACTATACGGCAGACGGCGTTACATACTCGGGCAAGGCAAAGAACTATCTCACCGACGAAGAAGCGGCACAGTACACAATCAGCAACGTGATGGCAGGCGACGGCAGCAGCAATGCGGAAACCGGCGTGTGGAATCCCTTAGCAGTTATAGAGCAAACGGCTTCGCCGGTTCTGAGCGCAAACAACGGAGTAGTTATGTGGGACAAAGAAGAATTTGCTATCTGCTATGTAGTGACGGTGAACGGCAAAGCGGTGGCATTCCCCACGGTGTGCGAATATAAAGCCAACTCCGGCGACAAAGTCAGCGTACAGTCAGTAAACGAGTACGGTTCGTTGAGCGCTCCTTCCGCCACAATCATCGTAAACGATGAGACCTCGTTCAATGCAGTTAGTGTTGACCCCACAGCCGAGAGCGTGAAAAAGATTTTCCGCGACGGGCAACTCTTCATCTTGAAGAACGGTGTGGAATACTCCGTCCTCGGCAACAGACTGTAACAAGCATTAATGGGCAGTAAGACGGAGGAGCCAGTGAACCAAAAGACACGAACCAAAGCCAACTACATACAACTACACGAAACTCTGTAGTCTCGGTTCATCGCTCCTCGTTCCGAGCCTTGTAAACGGCAAGAAATAGGAAAGTATTTACGATTTTTCCTATTTCTTGCTGTTTTTATTTGCTTATTTCAAGAAAAAAGCGTATCTTTGCAGCGGTGTTGTCCAAAGAACAACGAACACGGAACCCAAACGAGTAAGGCATAACAAAACTACACTTATGATACTATCCATGACCGGTTATGGCAAAGCCGAAAGCCAAACAGAGAATACAAAAGTGATTGTTGAATTGCGGGGACTGAACTCCAAGTCGCTGGATTTGAGCACTCGGATGGCTCCCCAATTGCGCACCAAAGAGTTGGAGATTCGCACGATTATCAACCAACGGTTGGAGCGCGGGAAAGTGGATTTGAGTATCCAAATAGAGAGCGCGCAGGGCGGCGCAGGAAGCGGGACATTCAATCCTATCAACAAGGAAGCGTTTGCATACTACTACAGAGAGTTGCGGGCGTTGCAGACGGAGTTGGGCATGGAAGCGGAACCGCTGACGGGCACCATACTGCGCCTGCCGGATGTGATGCGGGTGCAGGAAGAGAGCAGTATCAGCGATGCAGAATGGGAGGTAGTGAAGGCGACACTCCACAGCGCGATAGACCATTTCATCGCCTTCCGCACGCAGGAAGGCGCGTCGCTGGAGCGTATGTTCACCGAGAAACTGGACGGTATCGCGCAACTGCTGGCGGAGGTAGAGCCATACGAGAAAAGCCGCGTGGAGAAGATACGCGGGCGCTTGTTCGGGAACTTGGAGAAATTGTCGGAAGAGACCCAACAGAAGGTGGATATGAACCGACTGGAGCAAGAGATGATTTACTATCTTGAAAAACTGGACATCAACGAGGAGAAGGTGCGGCTGACCAACCATATCAAGTATTTCCGCGAAACGATGGAGGACAACGGCACCGGCGTAGGCAAGAAACTCGGCTTCATCGCCCAAGAGATGGGGCGCGAGATAAACACGCTGGGCAGCAAAAGCAACCAGAGCGAGATGCAGATTATCGTGGTGAAGATGAAAGACATCCTTGAACAAATCAAAGAGCAGGTGCTGAATGTGCTGTAGGACACGGTACCGCTGCGCTAAAAAAGAAAGAATAAAAGACGGGGTAGCCTCGACTATGAAATCTCATAGGCAAAGGTTGTTAGTCCTTCATCCTTAATCCAATATAGTTTATGATTCTTATTTTTTGTGCTCCGAGCGGGAGCGGTAAATCTACCATGGTGAAGCACCTGCTGAGTCGGTTTCCGGGTCAGTTTGCATTGAGTGTGTCTTGTACGACGCGTGCTCCCCGCGGCGCAGAGCAGGACGGCAGGGAGTATTACTTCGTGAGCCGTGAGGCATTTGAGCAGCATATCGCCAAAGGCGATTTCATTGAGTATGAACAGGTGTACGAGGGTTTGTACTACGGCACGCTGCGTTCGGAGATAGAGCGCATACAGTCGGCGGGCATGACGGCGGTATTCGACATCGATGTAAAGGGCGGGCTGAACCTGAAACATATCTTCGGCGATGAGGCGGCGGCGGTATTCATCGCGCCGCCGTCGGTGGAGGAACTGTCGCGTCGCCTGTACGGCAGAGGCGACACCTCGGAGGAGATGATTCGGAAACGGCTGGCGAAAGCGTCAATCGAATTGGCAGACGCGCCGAAGTTCGACTATATCATTACCAACGACGAGTTGCACAAGGCGCAGAATACGCTGGAGGAGTTGGTGGAGAGGTTGGGAATGGTGAAGTAAGAACAAGGAACCAAGAACTCGAAAACGCCACCATGCAATTTGAAACTCCTATCGGCACACTCGCTTTTCCGCTTCCTACAGCACTGTCCGACCAACTGCAAAGCGAACTGTCCGCATATTTCCGCGGCGCAAGGCGTACATTTTCCCCGAACCTCATGGAGGCGGCAGAGCAAGCTATTTCCAACCTCGGCACACCCTTTCAGCAGTCGGTATGGCGTGCCCTTATGCACATACCGTATTCCGCCACCGTCTCCTACTCCGACTTGGCTCGTCGCATAGGTCGCCCTCGCGCCGTGCGTGCGGTGGCGTCAGCCTGCGGAGCCAATCCCTTCCCTGTCTTGATTCCCTGCCATCGAGTGGTGGCGAAGAACGGTATCGGGGGCTTTGCCCTCGGCATACCTGCCAAGCAGCACCTGCTCCGCCTCGAAACGGAGTAACCAATGCCTCACCTCCGCGACACGGGTACGCAGGCATCTCCGCCTGCTATAAAGCACAAGAAACGCACCGACACACAATGAACAAAAATGAACTTTGCAAACCTCCCCAAAGAGAAAAACAGGCTATCCAAACCGTAGAGCAAAACGACCCACTTTCCAGCAAACTTCTCTGCAACGACGTGCCCTAAAACACGATGGGACAGACGCTGTAATTCCCCCTGAATCCCCATTAAAAGGGGACTTTGGGAATTTCGAGAGTGGTGTGTGCAAAACATGCCACTCTTTTATTTGCATATATCGGAAATTTGTTGTACCTTTGCGACGTATTTTAATTAAGGTATGGAAATAGGTATCTACGGCGGGTCGTTCAATCCTGTACATTTCGGGCATGTGGGACTGGTGAAGTGGGTAGCGGAGCACACCGACTTGGACGAGGTATGGATGATGGTGTCGCCCAACAACCCGCTGAAAGACAGCCGCGAGTTGGCGGACGAGCAGGAACGGCTGGAGGGAGTTCGGCGGGCGATAGCGGGCATTCCACATGTGGCAGCCTGCGACTTTGAGTTCCGTCTGCCCCGCCCATCCTACACCGCCAACACCCTGCGGGCATTGTCCGCAGCTTATCCGCAACACACATTCAGCCTAATCATCGGAGAGGATAATTTGCGTATCCTGCCGCGCTGGCGCGAATGGGAATACATTGTGTCACATTATCGTATATTCGTATATCCGAGAAGAGAAGCGGGAAGTAGTCAGTGGTCAGTGATTAGTGGTCAGACAACCGCGGGCGAGACGCACCCGACTTGTCGGGATGTACCACCCTCGTCCCCAGCGGGCTGTGGGCAGATAATCATGCTGGAAGGGGCTCCGTATTTTGACATCTCCAGCACGGAGATACGGGCAGGGCAAAAATAAATTATTATTATTTTTACACAAACACTTGCTTATATCAAAAGTTTTTAGTACCTTTGCAGCGCAAAAGAAAATAATGTAACATTAACCATAAAAATAACACAATTATGATTCGTACAACATTCAATCGCCTCCGCGAGGTAAAGGACAGTCTTCCACATGGCAGTATGGATGCCATCGCACAGGAACTTGGTATGGAACCCGACGCAGTTCGCGCATTCTTCAAAGGTGAAGGCAACGCCGAGGCAGGTTATCATATTGAACCCGGTCCTGAGGGTGGCATCGTGGAACTGACAGATACCCGTATCTTGGAAGTGGCACTGCGTATCGCGTGGGTAGCACAGAAAGGACTATAAGAACCCCAAAAAATCAGAGATTTTTCGGGAGTCCCGAGATTGCAGCCATGTACCGCAACTATTCAAAAGCATTTCCTCTTGCGCTGTGCGTAGGGGCGATGCTTTTTCTTTTTAGCATAACCGCCTCGGCAGCGAACTCTCCCCAACAGGATAAATCGGAGGAAAAGACCGACTCGCGCTGGTTGGACACGCACCCGAAACGACTCGGGCTGACCTATGGCGCGGATATCAACCTTGTAGCCAACTATATCTGGCGCGGGCTGTATGTAGGCGGTCCGAGCGTGCAGGCGAGTGCAAATGTGGGTTACGGCGGGTTGTTTGTGGATATGTGGTGGAACGTGGGCAGTACCGACTGGGCGTTTCAGGGTTTCCTGCCCGAAGTGGACATATCCGTGGGCTTCTCCCGCTGGGGCTTTCGGCTGTTCGTCATCCATATGTGCTATTTCGACGGCACGGGTCTTTTTGACTTCAGCCAGGCCGCGCCCGGGCAACCCGGCAACACCACGGAGTTGCGCATAGGCTACAAAGTGAGCAGCAAGTTGCCGCTGAGCGTATTGTGGTGCACTCGCTTCACCAGCCGTGACGGATACCTGCTGGACGACGGTACGGTGAGACGCGCATGGTCGTCCTATTTGGAGTTGGGCTACGACTTCGCCCTACCCTACGACATGACGCTCTCCGCCCGACTGGGTATGACTCCGTGGAAGAGCCTCTACACAGGCTATCAAGGGGATTTTGCGGTGAACAATATCGCACTCACACTGCGCAAAGACTGGACGCTAAGCGAGCATTGCGGGCTGCAACTGTCTGCCGACATTATGCTCAACCCGTGGCGTATCAGCCACGAGAACATCCGCTGGAGCGCCACCGACCCCGGCGAACAACGACTCAACGCCAACATCTCCTGCGGGGTGTACCTGAAATAATCAAACAGTCTAATTGGTCTATGACACAGGCAAAGAAGATTTCCATCGTCCTTTCGGCGGTACTGGCTATCGTGTTGCTGGCGGCGTTTGGCTGGCGGCAGAAACCGCATCAATCGCCTTCGTACTTTGTCATCAAAGGGACGGTGTTCGGTACATACTACAACATTCAGTACCACGCGGAAACGGACTTACACGACAGCATACTGGCGGCGTTTGACGCCTTCGACCACTCGCTGAGTATGTTCAACAGCGCGTCCGTTATTTCCCATATCAACCACAATCAAGACACCCTAACCGACGCTTTCTTCGAGCAGATGTGGGCAGAGGCGGAGCGCGTCCATACGCTGAGCGGCGGCGCTTTCGACATCACGGTAGCACCGCTGGTGAACCTCTGGGGCTTCGGCTTCAAGAACCGCGAGCAGGTAACAGCGGAGAAAATAGACTCCCTGCTGCCATTGGTGGGATTTGAGAAAGTGGCGCTGCATGAGCACCGAGTATGGAAAACGGATGAACGCATGATGTTGGACGCAAGTGCGGTAGCCAAAGGGCAAGCCTGCGACGTAGTGGCGGCACTGCTGGCACGCAACGGCGCGGAAAACTACCTTGTGGATATAGGCGGCGAGGTGGTCGCAAAAGGACTGAGCAAGCACGGCGAGCCGTGGCGAATAGGTATCACCAAACCCATAGACGACCCCGCAGGCGAGAGCAAAGCCCTGCAAGACATCATCCAATCCTCGGACATCTGCATGGCGACATCGGGCAACTACCGAAATTTCTACTATGAGGGCGGCGAACGCCGATCGCACACCATCGACCCACGCACAGGCTATCCTGTACAGCACAGCCTGCTGAGTGCGACGGTGGTTTCTTCGTCCTGCATGCGGGCGGATGCGCTGGCAACGGCTTGCATGGTGCTGGGCGCAGACGAGGCGAAGAAGATGCTGGAACAAGCCGATGACGCAGCAGGCTACTTCATAGTAGCACAAGGCGACTCCACGGTGGTGATGACCACCGAGAATTGGGCTTTTCATTAATGCCCTTATCGGCACAAAATTGCACAAACACTTGCGTATATCAAAAAAAAAGCGTACCTTTGCAGCCCGTTAGCATGTGCGGTTAAGGCTATGCAGGCAATGATTTCCCAACATATAGAAGACAATATGGAACAAGAAGAAAAATGGACTACCGTGATACGCCCCAAAGAGCGACTCTTGAGCGTGGATTTTAAGGAGATTTGGCAGTATCGCGATTTGCTCACGCTGTTCGTCAAGCGCAACATCATCACCCAATATAAGCAGACAGTACTCGGACCACTTTGGTATCTGATACAGCCCCTAATGACCACCGTCATGTATATGGTGGTGTTCGGCGGCATTGCCAAGATTAGCACGGACGGATTGCCGCAACCGCTGTTCTACCTGGCAGGTATCTGCTTTTGGCAATACTTCGCCGATTGCTTGACCAAGACCAGCAATACATTTGTGGCAAACGCAAGTATCTTCGGTAAAGTGTACTTTCCGCGACTAATTACTCCCCTGAGCGATGCCGTGAGTAACCTTGTACGTTTCGGTATTCAATTCGGTCTGTTCCTTGCAGTGTATGCCTACTACCAGATTTTTACCGATGTGCAGATACATACCAACCTGTATGCGCTACTGATACCCGTGCTGGTAGTGATGTTGGCAGGATTGGCACTCGGTTTCGGTATCCTGTTCTCAAGTATGACGACCAAATATCGCGACCTGCAACTGCTACTATCGTTCTTCGTCAGCCTGTGGATGTACGCGACCCCCGTCATCTATCCGTTGTCCACCATCACCAATCCTAAACTGCTGCTGCTCATGCAATTGAATCCGCTGACCGGTATTATCGAGTTTTTCAAATACGGCATGCTGGGTGTGGGTTGCCACGAATGGTGGATGCTGGGTTATTCCTTTGCGTTTATGGTGGTACTCTTGGGCTTCGGTATCGTGGTGTTCAACAAGGTGCAACGTTCATTCATGGATACCGTCTAAGCCATGCTTCTTTATCCGAACTGCAAGATTAACGTGGGCTTGCGCGTGGTGCGCAAACGGGAAGACGGTTACCATGATTTGGAGACCATCTTCTATCCCATCAAGGGTCTGCATGATGAGTTGGAGATAGAGGCAAGCGATACTTTCTCCTTTGTTCAAGAGGGGATTGCGGTGGATTGTCCCGCGGAAAGCAACCTCATCGTGAGGTGCTACCGTCAGATGCGCGAGAGGTATCCGCAGACAGGCAATGTGCGGATACGTTTTCGCAAGAACATTCCCTTCGGTGCCGGTCTCGGCGGGGGTAGCAGCGACGCCGCACATACCGCCATCGCGCTGAATGAGATTTTTCATATAGGACTGACACGCGAAGAGTTGTGCAAAGAAGTGCGGTCGCTGGGAGCTGACTGTCCGTTCTTTATCTACAACACGCCCTGTTTTGCAGAAGGCATAGGGGATATGCTAACCCCGATAGATTTTTCCCTGAGAGGAATGCGTATCATTATGATTAAGCCCGCGTGCGGCGTGTCCACACGGGAGGCTTACAGCGGGCTGCACATAAAGACAAAGGAGAGCGGGCGTCCGTCCTTCGTCCCGTCAGTGTTCCGCGACGAGCAATGGTGGGAAAGCGATTTCTTTGTGAACGATTTTGAGCAGTCGGTGTTCCCTCTGCATCCCGAAATAGGACATATCAAGGCGCGGCTATCGGAAGCAGGCGCCGTCTTCGCGTCCATGTCGGGCAGCGGATCAACCGTTTTCGGTCTTTTTAAGAACAATGCGGAAAGTGGTGCCGACACCCGGCTTAGAACTCTTCACGAAGAGTTTGCCCCGATGATACTCCTCGATGATACGCTTTGAGAGCGTGAGTCCGAGTCCCCACCCTCTCTGTTTCGTGGTGAAGCCTGCTTGGAAGATGCGCCGTTGCGTGTGTTTGTCCATGCCTTTGCCGTTATCACACACATCTATCACCACCTCTTCGGGCTCTTCTTGCAAGCGGATGGTTATCTTCCCCGCTCCGCCCATGGCATCTACGGCGTTCTTTATCAAGTTCTCTACCACCCACTCCAACAATTGCACATTCTGCACAACGAGGAGCGCGGGTTGAGATGTGCGGACACTCATCTCTATTTGCACCTTGCTGCTCACGCGGGTACGCATATAGTCCACCGTTTCCGTCAACGTACGGATTACATCGCTCTCCCGCAACTCCGGTTCACTTCCTATCTTGGAGAAGCGGTCGGCAATGGTGCTCAGCCGATTGATATCGGCGCGCATCTGCGGAATCAAGTCATCATCGGGATAACGCTCTGCGAGCAGTTGCTGCCACGCATTGAGCGAGGATATCGGCGTACCCAATTGGTGCGCCGTTTCTTTGCTCAACCCTGCCCACAGGCGGTCTTGCTCTCCCCGCTGCGCCGTCAACAACATCCAGACCGCTATAGTGATGAATATGAATATCAACAGAAACTGCAAGTAGGGCACATAGCGAAGCAGTCGCAAGAGATTAGACTCATCGTAGTAGATATACTGCACATTGTCCTCGGTTATACGCAGTTCGATGGGTCCAAAGAGCGTGCGAGGGTCATCCACAGGTTTCTTCACATTGCGGCTGAGCAGGATGTTGCCGTCAACATCGGTGATGTATACGGGGATGTTGGTGTTCTTCTCAATGATGGAAGACACGAAATTGATGTCCGTTTCTTCGTCGGCAATAATGAGTTGACGGGTGGCCTCCGCCCAAATAGCTACATTCTTCTGCTCCTCCAAAGCCAACTGCCGCGACAAATTGTTCGTAAATAAAACCGATACGACCACAAATGCCAATGCGATTACCAGAACCCACGAACCGATGTAACGACCACTCATATTGACCATACTTTATAAATTGGCTGCAAAGATACGTCTTTTTTCTGAATTATACAACAAAAAGGGTAAAAAAGTTTCAATTGTTACGAAAAGAAGGAGCAAAATTAATTATCCATACATAGCGGGCAATCGGGCAGCCACTGATACACATAAGAGCGCCGCAGTAGCGGAGATTCTATGCTGCAAGACAGGAAGTTCGTGCGTGCGGCAGTGTATCGTCAGAGTCCCGACAATCACCCGATAATCACTAACTAATCACTAACTAATCGCTAACTAATCACTAACTAATCACTAACTAATCACTAACTAATCGCTAACTCTTATCGGCTTATCGGAGTTTATCAGATTTTTCGGATTACCAACGCAAGAGCGGATTGGGAGTGGCAGGGTCCATGCGTAAGCGGGCGCCATCACAGAGGAGACGGCGGGAACGTTGCAGGACGAGTTGCAGGGAGTCAACGGGTTGCAAAGAGGCAGAGGTTTGCAAGGAGGCAGCGATTTGCGAGGAGGCAGAGGTTTGCAAGGAGGCAGAGGTTTGCAAGGGGGAAGAGTTTTGCGAGGAGTCATCAGTTTGCAAAGCGGAAGAGGTTTGCGAGGCGGCGGAGGCGGTGGTTAAAAGGTAAAAGCGGAGGGCGGAGGAAGAAGGGTAGCGAGCGAAGAACGGGTCATCGGAAAGGTACCATTCGAGGCGGTCTATCGGGAAACGACGGAACGCCTCACGGTGAAAACGCAAGACATGCGACACCTGCTTGGGAACGACCTTGACCCCCACCCTGCCATCGCTGAACCAAGCGATACAGACCACGCGCGTCTTCCGCTTGCCCTGCGCCTGCCGTACCTGGCTCGGCGTAAGGCGATGGGAGATACGGATATGCCTGCCCGCGGCATTCAGACGCGCCATCTCGGCGCGAAACAGGCGACCATGGGCAGAAGAGTCTTGCAGTTGGTTGACCGCGATATGGTAGTGAATCATCTCGTGGAGGATGGTGTCCTCAAGCACATCTTCGGGCAAGTCTATGCGCGTGTTGATACGCAAGACGAAATCGGAATAAAACCATTTGCGGCTGAAGAGTTTGCGCTCTTTGCGAAAGCAGACCTTGCCGAGAAAAGTCTTCGCATTGCTCAGTTTGACGGGAACGGGCGGCAGTTGATTGTTGAAATACTGCCTATTGAAGTCGTTGAACTTCTGCTGAATATAAGGGATAGTGGCGACCAAATTACGGATTGTGAATTATGAGGGTACAAAGATACACAAAAATGGGCACATACGCAAATAAAAGTTTGCGTATGTAAAAAAAAAGCAGTAACTTTGTGCGCTTTTTGATTGCTACCATTCATTATCAAGGAGCATTTTGCCATATGTCAAGTATATCCGCATTACTGAAAGAGCAGACGCAAACGCGGTTCTCGCTGGAAGTGCTGCCGCCACTGAGGGGCAGCAACTCCGATAAGATTTTCAACACGATAGAGCATTTGTTGCCCTACAAGCCGCTGTTTGTATCGGTAACATCCCACCGTTCGGACTTTATCTACAAGGAGTTACACCCGGGCGTGTTCACCCGCGTGGAGGAGCGTATGCGACCCGGAACGGTGGCGATAGCGTATGCCATCAAGCAGAAATACGGATTGCCCGTGGTGCCGCATATCATCTGCAGCGGCTATTCGCAGACCGATACGGAGAACGAGTTGATAGACCT
>JBJEJX010000107.1:0-3849 GCA_051878345.1 Paludibacteraceae bacterium
AAAGACCTCCCCGGCGAGAAACTGCAACCCTGGGACTGGTGGTACTACGCCGAGAAACTGCGCAAAGAGCAGTACGACCTCGACGAGGAGGAACTGAAACCCTATTTCGAGTTGAGCAATGTGCGCCGTGGCGTCTTCCAACTCGCCACCACACTCTATGGCTTACAGTTCGAGCAACTGGAAGGCATGCCTGTCTATAACCCCGAAGTGGAGGTCTTCAAGGTAACCGATGCCGACGGCTCGCTCATTGGTATCCTCTACACCGACTATTTCCCCCGCACAGGCAAACGCCCGGGTGCTTGGATGAATGACATTTGCCACCAGTATGTGGATGCAGAGGGTGTTGACCACCGACCCGTCATTATCAATGTGGGCAATTTCAACAAACCGACTCAAGGCAACCCCTCTCTGCTGAGCATGGACGATGTGGAGACCCTCTTCCACGAGTTCGGACACGCCCTCCACGGACTCCTCTCCAAGGCAACCTACAAGTCCCTCGCAGGTACCAACACCCCGCGCGACTTCGTGGAACTGCCCTCGCAGTTCATGGAGAACTACTGCTACCGTCCCGAGGTGATGAAGACCTACGCGTTTCATTATCAAACGGGTGAGGTGATGCCCGACAGCCTTATCGCCAAAATCAACCGTGCCGGCACTTTCAATCAAGGTTTTGTAACCGCGGAGTTGCTCTCTGCTTCCATACTCGATATGGACTACCACGAACTCACCTCTGCCGAAGGACTGGATGTAGATGCTTTCGAGGCGGCATCCATGGAGAAGATGGGCATGATCCCTGAAATCATCACCCGCTACCGCTCCACTTTCTACAACCATATCTTCACCACGGGTTACGAGGCAGGCTATTACAGTTATACATGGGCGGCAGTGTTGGATGCCGACGCTTTCGCCGCTTTTGCCGAGACGGGCGATATCTTCAACCCCGAGGTGGCACGCCGCTTCCGCCACCTGCTTGAGCAGGGAGGCACGCGCGATGCACAGGAACTCTACCTCGAGTTCCGCGGCAAACCCGCTAACCCCCAATTCTACCTCCGACGCAAAGGCTTCTGAACCACTCCCACTGGGGACGCGGGCGTCTCGCCCGCGGTCGGTTTGGGACAAACCGTTTATGCAAAAACTACTGACCACTAACCACTAATCACTGACCACTTTCTCCCTCCTTTGCAGGGAGGGTCGGGGTGGGTCTTGTCATGTTCCCTATCGCATCCATATCCCGCATACCTCTGCCGATAGTCATCGTACTGTCAGTAGGGGTATTATGCGGATGGATACCCGACTTCATCGCTTGCGACTATTCCTCGTTCGCTACGGCATTCCCGCTCTTCTTCACGTTCGTACTCATGTTGGTGAATGCCTACACCCTTTTCTTCATGATGCGGGCAACGGGTGTGGTGCGCTATCGCGATGCCCTGCCTGTTTTCCTCTATCTGCTCACCACCACGGCGTTCCCTGCTATCCACGCATGGTGGCAACTGCAAGCCGTCATTGTGCTCATGATGATTATGGTGCAGATTATCCATAGAGCCTACCGCGAAGACGAGACTGCCCACGACTGTTTCCTCGCTACGGCATTTGCCCTCATTGCCTCGTTCTTCCTGCCGATAGCGATAGTCATGGTGCCGCTCATTTGGTTGGCATATATCTTGCTTCGGTCTATGCACTTGCGAACCGCGTTGGGTTCCCTTATCGCCATCGGACTCTTTGCTATCTACATTGCTGTCGCCGTCTTCTTCTTCGATATGCCTGTCCCCTCTGTCAACAACATAGCCGACAGCCTCTGCACTCCCTTCCGCCATCTCGACTTGGTGCAGATAGTATTCTTTTCCGTCCTCCTTTTAGCCCATTTTGGCTTCCTCATTGCTATCGCCGTGCGCATAGACCGGGACAGCGCAGGTCAGCAGGCACTGCTCATTCTCTTCTTTCTTTTCTTCCTGCCTCCTGCTGCTGCCACTCTGTTCTTTCGCCAACGCGATTCTGTGACTCGCGGAGTGGTGTTCTGCCTCTACGCCGTATTCCTGCTCGCGGCGTACGCCTCCTATTGGCTCCTGCGATAACCAACACAAGAGACTGCCTTTTCTATAAGCAATCTCTCTCTTAATGAATGGCAGGTAATATCCCCGTCCTATATCTTCAAACACTTATTTCTTCAGATACCTGTCTGCCTCCATGGCGGCTTTGCAGCCCGATGCTGCTGCCACCACGGCTTGACGGTAATGCGGGTCTGCGCAGTCTCCGGCAGCAAATACTCCCGGCACATTGGTACGCGGACTGTCGCCTTCTACCTTGATATATCCTTCCTCATCCCTGTCGAGATACTCGGCAAAGAGGTCGGTATTCGGCTTATGCCCGATGGCAAGGAAGAAACCGTCTATATCAATGTGGCGCACTTCCTCCTCAGCGCTTCCTTTGCGGTATATCAAGTCCGCGCCTTGCACTTTCGGCTCACCCGTCAGCCGTAGAGTGTTGTGCTCAAACAGCACTTCTATCTTCGGATGGTTGAGCACACGCTGCTGCATAATCTCCGAAGCACGCAAGAACGGCTTGCGAACTATCATATACACTTTCTTGCACAATCCAGCAAGATAAGCGGCTTCTTCGCATGCCGTATCGCCGCCTCCCACTACCGCAACTGTCTTGTTTCGATAGAAAAAGCCGTCGCATGTGGCACATGCCGATACTCCGCGACCCTTGTACTCCTCCTCCGAGGGAATGCCCAGAAACTTCGCACTTGCACCTGTCGCAATAATCACAGTCTCTGACTCTAACATTTGCCCGTCGTCCAGCCACACCTTCTTGGGAGAGCATGAGAAATCCACTTTCGATACCACTCCCTCCATAAACTGTGTCCCGAAACGCTCCGCCTGCCTGCGCATGTCATCCATCATCTGAAAAGGCGCCACTCCCTCCGGATATCCGGGGAAGTTCTCCACCTCTGTGGTAATCATCAACTGACCGCCGACTTGCGGACCTTCAATCAATACGGGAGCGAGATTGGCACGAGAGGCGTAAATAGCCGCCGTGTACCCCGCAGGTCCCGAACCTATAATCAAACAATTCATAGTTTTTTGTGATGTAAGAAAGTAAATTAGGGTAATAAGAAAACTATCAGAATAAACTCAACTGACTGTCGTCGGACTCGCCCTCATTGGCAGAGTCGCCTGCGTTAGTGGTGATAGTCATAGGCACATCTTCCACGGATATCACGGTATCCGTACTTGTCGTACGAGGCACACCTGTTTCCTCTGCATTGTCGCCGCTATCCGAAACCTCACTCTCTTCTCCCGTTTTTTCCGCCTCTTGCACTTCCATCCCTTTTTCCTCTTCCATTTCTTCCTCCCTTTCTGTCTCTTCCGGCTCTTCTTCCGGTTCGGGTTCGGGTGTAATGTCCTCTATGCGGCTGATTTCCAGGGTTGAAAGGCGTTTCCCTTTGGCTTTCGGCGACTTCTCGTCAATAAACTCCGCCATTGCTATGTCCTGCGCCTCGCGCGCCTCATCGCTGAACACCACGCGGAACACAGGCTCCTCGCGGTCGGTCAGCACCACGATACGCGACTCCTTGTTCTCGCCTAACATGTTCTGCGGTTTCAAGGTCGCATCGAAAGCAAAGCGTTTCGCGTAGTAATACCCCAAATCGGCATTCCACAGCGCCAGCGTCCACACCTTCTCGGCATCGAACTTCTCAATACGGAGGATGTTTTGGTCGAAATGCGCCGTCAGGTCAAAGGTCGTCAGGTAGTAGTCCCCCGCAGTGGTAATCACCAGTATGCGGTCTTCGTCCCAGAACTCGCCGAGGTAGTTGCCTTGCCCGTCGTAGTTGATACGCAGCACATC
>JBJEJX010000108.1:0-17726 GCA_051878345.1 Paludibacteraceae bacterium
GACGGAGGAGATGTACTGGCTGGTGGTCAATCTGGAGGAGAAACAGCAGACCATCACCTCCGTGGCTGCTTTGCTCGACACCATTCATTATCAGGTGGAGACGGCTATACAAGCCGGTGCGGCCATGCGCAGCGACCTGCTCTCGGTGGAACTGCAACAGAACGAGATAGCCCTGCAGCAACTGCGCCTCACCAACGGTATCGCCCTCGCCCGCCGCGCCCTCGCACAAGCCATAGGCGTGGACAGCCTGCAAGCCCCGCTACAAGACCCGCCTATGCCCTCCCAACAAGAGGAGGGAGAAAACACATTACCTTCGACTATGAAAACCAATGTTACACCCTCATCTATAGAAGGACAAGGAGGGGATTTGGAGGTGTCATCTGCAGCTCCTCGCCCGGAAACGGTCTTGCTGGATTTGCAGGTGCAGGCGGCGACCTTGGAGAAACGCATGACCCTCGCGGAGGCACTGCCGCAAGTGGCATTGGGGGCAGGCGTGAGTTACATGGGCTTTGCCACCACGCCTTACAAGAGCGGCGCACACGACCTCCCGAACGGCACTGCATGGAACGACAAAGGCAACGGGGGCGTGTTCCTCATGGTGAAAGTGCCGCTCACCGACTGGTGGCAGACCACGCACAAATTGCAGCAACATGATGCCGCCATCCAACGCGCCCGACTGGAAGAAACGGAACTCAACGAGCAGATGGTGCTGCAAGAGCAACAGGCATACGACCGTATGCAGGAAGCGGGCATAGAGGTTGCGCGCTACGAGTCTGCCCTACTCTCCGCCGAGGAGAACCTGCGCCTCACGCGCCTTAACTACGAGGCAGGACTGGTATCCATCACCGACCTCCTGCAAAGCCAATCTCTACTCCTGCAAGCGCACAACGACCTGACTGATGCCCGACTGAACCTAATCACCTCCACACACTACTACCAACGGCTGACGGAAAGGTAAAAGACCGCTATGCTATCGGGCTATCCTATTGTCCGACGGCTTTGCAGTCGGATATTCGGAAACAGGTAGAAAAAAAGCAACTGCATTGCTACCTAAAGTCGGCAATGCTGTGATTATATTGCCAATATGCCTCAAAAAAGTAATTTTTATTTGCACAATTCAAAGAAAAGCAGTAACTTTGCGGCGAAAAAAGAAATCAACCATTGTTATCAAGTTATTTTTAATCAAACAATGAATTTGGAAAATAGAATTATTGCCGTGGTAGGGCTCGGGTATGTAGGGCTGCCGCTGGCTATTGAGTACGGTAAGAAATACCGTGTGATTGGTTTTGATGTAAACAAAGCGCGTGTGGCAGAGTTGGAGTCCGGCGAAGACCACACGCTGGAAGCAGACCTCGCCGGCATGGCGCAGGCGCGTGCTCTGTTGGAGGCGAGCCACGGCACGAAGGGGTTGTCCTTCTCCGCCAATGCAGACGACCTCGTGCAGGCGAACACATATATCGTTACGGTGCCAACGCCTATCGACCGCTTCAACAACCCCGACCTGACGCCGCTGCTCCGCGCCTCGGAGACCATCGGCAAGACCTTGCGCAAAGACGACATCGTTATTTATGAGTCCACCGTTTACCCCGGTTGTACGGAGGAAGACTGCGTACCCGTGTTGGAGCGCTTCAGCGGACTGACTTTCAACCAAGACTTCTTCTGCGGCTACTCGCCTGAGCGTATCAACCCGGGAGACAAGGTGAACACCCTGACGAAGATAAAGAAGATAACCTCCGGCAGCACACCCGCCATTGCAGACCTTGTGGACGCGCTGTATAACAGCATCCTTGAGAACGGCACCCATCGCGCGCCGAACATGAAAGTGGCAGAGGCGGCAAAAGCCGTGGAGAACTCGCAACGCGATGTGAACATCTCTTTCATGAACGAGTTGGCACTTATCTGCGACCGCGTAGGCATAGACACCAACGACGTGATAGAGGCAGCGGGCACGAAATGGAACTTCCTGAAATACCGCCCCGGGTTGGTAGGCGGACACTGTATCTCCGTTGATCCCTACTACCTCGCCCACAAAGCCAAGTCGCTGGGCTACGACCCGCAGGTGATACTCTCGGGACGCGCCGTGAATAACTCAATAGCGAAGTTCATTGCCGACAAGGTACTGAAACTTATGATTCAACATGACCACAAGATAAAAGATTCCAATGTGCTACTGCTCGGTGTTACTTTCAAGGAGAACTGTCCCGACTGCCGCAACACGAAAGTGGTGGACATCGCTACGGAGTTGGAGGAGTTCGGTTGCCACGTGGATATATACGACCCGTGGGCATCGCCCAATGTGGTGCTGCACGAGTACGGCAAAGCACTCATACCCACGATAGACCCCACGAAACACTACGAGGCGGTTATTGCCTGCGTGGCACACAATGAGTTCATGAGTTTCCCGTTCGCGCAATACAAAGCGCAAGGGGCAGTCATCTTTGATGTGAAGAACTTTGTGGACAGGGAGATTGTAGACGGGAGACTATAAAGACAATTTGAATATGACTATCGCAGTAGCAGGAACAGGTTATGTGGGGTTGTCGATGGCAACCCTGTTGGCGCAACACCATGAGGTACTGGCCGTGGATATCGTGCCCGAGAAAGTGGAGATGATTAACCGCCGGCAGTCGCCTATCCAAGACGAATATATCGAGAAGTATTTCGCCGAAAAGCCGCTCAACCTGACCGCCACATTAGACGCGCGGGCAGCCTACTCGCGGGCAGAGTATGTGGTGATAGCCGCGCCTACCAACTACGACCCGCAACGCAACTATTTCGACACCTCGGCGGTGGAGAGCGTGGTGCGCCTCGTCATGGAGGTAAACCCCGACGCCATCATGGTTATCAAATCGACCATTCCCGTCGGTTTCACCGAGAGTCTGCGTCAGAAAACCGGCAGCCGCAACATCCTTTTCTCGCCTGAGTTCCTGCGCGAGAGCAAGGCACTCTATGACAACCTCTACCCCTCGCGTATCATCGTGGGCACGGATATGCACAACGAGCGTCTGCTCGCCGCCGCCAAGACCTTTGCAGGACTGCTGCAAGAGGGCGCGGTCAAGACCGATATAGACACCCTCTACATGGGTTTCACCGAGGCGGAGGCAGTCAAACTCTTTGCCAACACCTACCTCGCGTTGCGCGTTTCATACTTCAACGAGTTGGACACCTACGCAGAGATGAAGGGGCTGAACACGCAGGACATTATCAACGGCGTATGCCTTGACCCCCGTATCGGCACCCACTACAACAACCCCTCTTTCGGCTACGGAGGCTACTGCCTGCCCAAAGATACCAAGCAGTTGCTCGCCAACTACCAAGACGTGCCGGAAAACCTTATCGGAGCCATCGTGGAGAGCAACCGCACGCGCAAGGATTTCATAGCCGACCGCGTGCTTGCCAAAGCGGGCTACTACGACTATTTCCACAAAGGCTCTTACAGCGCCGCGGAAGAACATCCCTGCACCATCGGAGTCTTCCGACTGACAATGAAGTCCAACTCCGACAACTTCCGCCAGTCGAGCATACAAGGGATTATGAAGCGCGTGAAAGCCAAAGGGGCGCAGGTGATTATCTACGAGCCTACCCTGCCCGACGGCTCCACTTTCTTCGGTTCCATCGTGGTGAACGATCTCGCGCAGTTCAAAGCGCAGGCGCAGGCTATCATCGCCAACCGCTACGACGCTTGCCTTGACGACGTGCAAGACAAAGTCTATACCCGCGACCTGTTTCGGAGGGACTGAGGGTGGGAAGTCTGCACGTTTATCCCGATTCATCGGGATGCAAGCATTCTCGTGTAGGGGACTTTTAACATTAATTGTCGTGTTGGAGTTTTTAACATTAATTGCCGTGTAATTATTCATTAATTATTTGCAGAAAAGAACAGGGCTATCCTCGCGGGAGGGTAGCCCTGTTGGTTGGTGGTAAGGGAATGTGTTTATAAAAGGGCTATGCGCACCCTTGAGGGATGCGCATAGCAAAGGCTCATCTTTTAGAGATCTTGAACCAAACGGACGGCTTGCCCGTAGTAGCGACGGTAGTAATCAATATCAACACCGCCTGAATAACAATCTACCACCCACGCTTTGTCTGATTCGTAGGGAGTGGCAGACCAGTAATCACCCGCATTAGGTAAGAAAACAGCACCATTCTGCTCCATCTTGCTCCATTCATAAGATGTGTATACATTTAGAGCCCATCCTACACGGTAGTCATCTCCTGCAACGAAAATCATATCCTCAGGCAATGTGAAATCATCAGGCAGCAGAATCAGTCCGTGGATATTGTTTATAGTTGCTATTCCCCACAAAACTGCCGCACTATTACGCTCGGAAAGCAAATACTCCCATTCAGCTTCGGTGAGCGTGCGCCATGTGTTTGCTCTGTATTTGCCTATCTTATTAGTTCCCCAATCCACAAAGGTCGCATAATCCGCGTTATCATTGCTGATATTGGTTGGATTATTACCCGTCCCCCAGCCAAACAAATCTATCCAATTCTCATTCGTAGGACTAATTCTAACATTAAGCTCTCCCACATAATCATATTGGTGGTTAGCAAACCGCCATGTATCGGTGCTTGCTTGATACTGCAAGTTTCCGGGAGAAAAGACCACTTGCTTGTTGGTAGAAATGGAAAAGCCCTTGGCTACATAAGTACTACTGCCTCCACTTGTTTTGTTTGGGTCATTCGATTCGCAACTTACGCAGCACCAGCCCAAAACGCAAACCAATGCTGCAAATAATAACATTTTGTGTGTCATACAAAAACTCCCAAATACATATCGGGCGCAATCGTCTTTGTTATTAGATTTCTACGCTTGACGGGTTGGACTTGTGCTCGTTCGCTACTTGGTTGAATTGGTTCGGCGTGCGCCCCACCCGCAGCCCCATCCTCGGTTTCGGGGGCAAAGGTACTGCTTTTCTTTAAACTATGCAAGAATTTCGAGCGGAAAAGTGTATCTTTATACTGCACAAACACATTTCCCCGCCTGCAATTTTTCGCGAGTCTATCGTAACATTATCGCGGGTCGCTCGCGGGTGTAGAGCCACAATATATTATGGCATTACGAGTGGATATAGATAGCCAAAGGTCGCGAAAACTAACGGTTAACTCTTTACTGCGTTTTTTTCCTACTTTTTCTCCGGTTTTTCTCTGCTTTATTGTGCGGGGATAACATAAGAATAGTATGAGAAAGGCGGCTGCAAGTATGCCTTTCAAGTAGCGGATTTGGGCGGGGCGGTACCTTTATTTGGATGTGCGGATGCGCTTTTTCTTGCATATTCCATTTTTTTTTCGTACCTTTGCAGGCGATTTGAAATTCCAATGAAGAATTATGAACTGAGAGGGCATTGCCTCTCTAAACATTCAACACTCAACATCAACTTTAAACACTTTGTACTCCTCTACACTCAACGCTCAATATCAATTCTGCACCTTCAACGCTAAACACTCAATATCAACTCTAAGCACTCAACGCTCAATACTATGCTATACACGAAGTCGCATAAAATGTGCCAACTGATGGCGCAGGAGCATGACGCGATAATGATTATCAGTCGCTTCGGGCTGCCGATGGGAGTTGGCGAACAGACCATCGAGGAAGTGTGTGCCGCGCACGGCGTGCATACACCGACATTTTTGGCAGTAGTCAATCATAAGTTGCATAACACCGATGTGGAGAAGAACGCAGTGGCGTCTGCTTCATCCATAGTGCGACCGGGAGACCGCACCTCCGTGACCGCAGGCGAGGCGTCCACGTCCCCGGTGCACATAGAGGATGTGGACGTGGAGACACTGCACACCTACCTAAGAAACGCCCACGCCTATTTCGTGGACTTTCAACTGCCCCGTCTGAGGCGTGCGCTGATAGAAGCCGTCTATCCCACAGAGACCGCCAGCCGCATACCGATACTGATTCTGCAATCGTTCGACCAGTTTGTGCAGGAGATACGCACCCATGTGGAGAACGAAGAACGCGGCAAATGGGTAAGCCACCGACAAGGCGACGAGCCGCCTATCACGGGGAAATTGTCAGAACTGAAAGACCTTATCATCAAGTACTATCCCTCGGATATCACAGACGTGAAGCACACCTATGCCCTCATCGCCGTGATGAACGACCTGTACGACACCGAACAGGACTTTATCACCCACTGCGCGATAGAAGAGGAGATACTGATGCCCGCGCTGGCACTCAAACGCGAGGCGCAGGAAGACACCGACAGCGTGCTCTCGGAGCGCGAGAAAGAGGTGCTGGTGCAAGTGACGAAAGGACTGAGCAACAAAGAGATAGCCGACGTGCTATGCCTCTCGACACACACCGTTATCACCCACCGCAAGAACATCGCCACCAAACTGAATATCCACTCCACCGCCGGATTGACCATCTACGCCATTGCCAACGGGCTGGTGGAGATATAAAAGCCCCTGCGGGGCTGTACAGAACTACGTGTCTGAAAGCCCTTCGGGCTGTATGGAAGTAAAACAATACTGACACGGTATCCATTGACAGTCTGCCATTTTCTACACATTGTGTAACAAAATGTCCATAATACTTATTTGGTTTAGCATGTTGACATTAGGTTATATCGCCCTTACAGGGCTTGCGTAGTGGGGTGCTGTTTTCACGTAGGGACAAGCCCCTACGCTAATTTGTGTCGCCCCGTTGGGGCTATATGTAAAATAACTTGACATGAAATAACTTAATACAAAATAACTTAATACGGAGCGAAGCGGAGTTCCAAACACAAAAATTTATCTATGCTTCGGAGGGTACGGTCGTATATTAAGCAGCAGGAGTTGCTCCGCGAGGGGGCGCGAGTGCTGGTGTGCGTAAGCGGCGGAGCGGACAGCGTGGGACTGCTGGACGTGTTGCTGCGTGCGGGATACGACTGCGTGGCGGCGCACTGCAATTTCCATCTGCGGGGAGAAGAAAGCATGCGCGACGAGCAGTTCGTGCGTGACCTGTGCGCCAAGACGGGTGTGCGGCTGCTGGTGCGGGAGTTTGACACGCAGGCGTATGCCAAAGAGCAACAAATGGGCATAGAAACGGCAGCACGGGCGTTGCGCTACCGCTGGTTCGGCGAGGCGGCTGCCGCAGAGGGCTGCGAGGCGATTGCCGTGGCGCACCATCAGAACGACCAAGCAGAAACCGTGCTACAGAACCTCATGCGCGGGACGGGCATACGCGGGCTGTGCGGCATGCGACCCAAAGCCGCCAACCCGTACAGCGACAACGGCATTCCCGTTGTGCGTCCATTGCTCTGCACGACGAGGGATTACATAGAGTATTACCTGCGGTCGAAACGGCACCTGCCGTGGGTGAACGACTCCACCAACACCGACACCACTATCCCACGAAACGCTATCCGCGCACAGTTAGCGCAGTGCCGCAAAGCCGATATAGAGAACCTCGCCGAGACGGCGCGACGCATGCAAGGGTATGTGGACATACTGGAAGGCAGAGAGAGCCGCGAGGCGGGGATATGCCGGCTGTACGAGGAGTTGCGCGAGTACCGTTTTCCGGAGATAGACAAGATATATGACGCCCTGCAACGCGGTGAGGGCGGGAAACGGTTTGAGAGCGAAGAGTACACGGGAGTGATACGGAAAGGGAAACTGGTGGTGGAGAGGAAAGGATGAATTATGAGGGGGCAGGCTGATTGCGAATTATGAATTATGAATTATGAGGGCGCATGCTCTTTGGAGGTATCGGGGAGTGGTCGGCGTAATCAACATAATTGGAGGATAGGCGAACACTGAAAAGAACACCATTTATGCAGCTTGGATTGATAGGATACCCATTGGGGCATAGTTTCTCGGCGAAGCATTTCGCCGAGAAGTTTGCCAAAGAGGGGATAGACGCAGCATATAGGCTGTATGAGATAGCGTCGGCGGAGGACAGCGAGGTGATTGAGCAGGTGCAGCGGCTGGACGGGTTCAATGTTACCAGCCCTTACAAGGAGGCGATAATCCCCTATCTGGACGGTCTGGACGAGACGGCACGCGCCGTAGGGGCAGTAAACGTAGTGAAACGCGACGGCGAGCGGTGGATTGGGTACAACACCGATTGCGTGGGGTTTAAGGAAGACCTGCTGTTATTTGAGCATTTGATGACTAACGGTGGGGCTATTCGTACTGACGGGACACCTATGGGTGCAATGGCTGCAAAGCCGGTAGTTAGGGCTCTGGTGCTGGGCACAGGGGGAGCGGCTAAGGCGGTGGCGTACGCCCTTAGACAGTTGGGAGTTCCCTACATAGTGGTGAGCCGAACGCCTGCGGAGAAAGTGTTTGAAGGGGCTATGGCGGTAGGTTATGAGTCGCTGAACAAAGAGATGATGGAGGAGTACAAGCTGATTATCAACTGCACACCGTTGGGTATGGGAGCACACAAGGAAGAGTGTCCGCCTATTCCTTATCAGTGGATAGGTGACGGGCATTGGCTATACGACTGTATCTATAACCCCGCGGAAACCGTGTTCCTGCGGCGGGGACGGACGCAGGGAGCACGGACACGCAACGGACTGGGAATGCTGATTCAACAAGCCGAAGCGGCTTGGAGGATTTGGAAAACCTCCCTAATGATCCACCCCGTCTCTCCATACGAAGGGAGGGAACAAGAGGACCCACCCCGACCCTCCCTACAAAGGGAGGGAGTAAGAGGACCCACCCCTGCCCTCCCTACAAAGGGAGGGAGTAAGAAGACCCACCCCGGCCCTCCCTACAAAGGGAGGGAGAAAGAGGACCCACCCCGACCCTCCCTACGAAGGGAGGGAGAAAATTAGACACGCGATAGACACATTGTATGCCTCTGATAGACCTGCGACAGACTTGCGATAGACACGCGGCGTTGTATGGCATGTAGTCGGGTGTGTGATTATTCATTAGCTTGGGGAATTATCTTTGTGGATTTTTCGGGAAAAAGATTTGCACATATCACAAAAAAGCAGTATCTTTGCAGCGCTGTTTAGAATGGGGAAATGAACGCGTTTGCATAGAGGTGCAAACGCATCCGGAACGAGAATGCAAACAGTTTTAGATAGGCATACAAACACTCTTGAGTAGGGGTACAAACACTCTTGAATAGGCATAGAAACACTCTTAGAATAGAAACACTTTTAGAACAGAAATAAGCAGGATATGAAAAAGGCAATTTTTGTAATCGGATTGTGCATCGCAAGCGTGATGGGCATGCGTGCGCAAGTGGTGCAAGAGAACGAGTTGGCATTGGTCTATTACATGCCGCAGACACTGATGGATATAGACATTACCTACATCGTTGAGACCGAAGAAGCCGGTCCGTACAGCCGCTACGCGGAGAAATATCTCGGTACAGAGGACGTGGTCAGCGTGAACAGTCAGCAGGCGGAGATAGTGTCGGTGCGCGTGCGTCCGCGGAGCAAAGCCGACCTGAACCGTCCCTTCAAAGTGGGTGCGGAAGACGGAGTGAACATGCAACTGCTGAGCATTCAAGACAACGGGGTGCTATACGGCTACAACACGGGAGTACGCGAGGGAGCACCCTCGCCTGCGGATGATGTGCAGCCCGCCGATACGCCCCGCCCCTTTAAGGCTACGCAGGGCAAAGAGAAAGCCAAACAGCCCGCAGTGCTGCCGCTGATGGAAGAGCAACTGAAAGCGCAGTCGCCTGCACAACGCGCAGAGGCAGTGGCGAAGCAGATTTACCGCATTCGCGAGGCGCGGATGTACCTGCTGAGCGGCGAGATAGAGAACGCCCCCGGGGACGGGAAAGGACTGGAAGTGGCTTTGAAAGAGTTGAGCCGACAGGAGAAAGAACTGGTGCAACTATTCACGGGCAAACGCAGCCGCAAGACGATGGTGAAGACCATTCAGTATATGCCGACGAAAAGCGAGGAGAAGCCCCTACTCTACTTCTCACTGGAGAACGGGGTTACCGCCGAGGAAGACGCATCGGCACTGCCTATCATGCTGAACTTCATCGCCCGCAAACAGGTGTTGGCACCGAGCAGCCCGACCAAGAAGAAAGACAAGGCAGCCCCCGTGGCTTCGGCACTCTATTACAACCTGCCCGGCGCGGGCATCTACACCATCACCTACGACGGCGCGACACTCCTCGAAGGGACACTGCCCGTGGCGCAGTTCGGCATAGCCGTGCCGCTGGCGAAGAGTCTGTTCACGGGGGGAAAACTGCCGAAGATATATTTTGACACCGAAACGGGGAACATACAAGCCATTTGCAATGAGTAAGAAAGGATATATCTGCCTGTTGGCGTGCCTGACGAGCATGGCGGTGTGGGGACAGGAGTTGCGGTGCAACGTGAGTATCAACTCCGACAAGATACAAGGCAGCAACAAACAAGTGTTTGAGACCCTGCGGGCAAGTATCGAGGAATACATGAACCAGAACCGCTGGACAAACATGACCTTCTCGGAGAAAGAGAAGATAGAATGCAGCATGCAGATTATCGTAACAAGCGTGGAAGAAAACCTGTACACTTGCACCATGCAGTTGCAGAGCAGGCGCCCCGTCTATGCCGCCTCGTACACCACACCGCTGATAAACTTCCAAGACCAACAATTCAACTTCACCTATCAAGAATACGACCGGATAGAATACCAGCAGAACACCTTCACCACCAACCTCACGGCGATGCTCGCATACTACTGCTACCTTATCATCGGGTACGACATGGACAGTTTCTCCCGCCTCGGGGGAACGCCCTACTTCCAGCAGTGTGAGGACATCGTGAACGCATGTCAGTCCGCCAGCATGGAAGGGACGGAACAGACGGGATGGAAGGCCTTTGAGAGCAACCGCAACCGCTACGCGCTGGTGAACAACCTGATGGACGAGGCATTCCGCAAATACCGCGAGTATTTCTACACCTACCACCGCCTCGGGCTGGACGAGATGCAAGCGAACGTAACCAACGGACGCGCCCGTATCGCCAACGGAATCGGCGTGCTGCGCGACGCCAACAGAGCACGACCCGCCACCTACGTCATTAACACTTTCCTCGATGCGAAAGCCGATGAACTGGTGAACATCTTCCAACAAGGTACCGCCGACGAGAAGAAAAACGTCTATGAGATACTGATGGACATCGACCCCACGAGACAGAATCTGTACGACAAATTGCAATGATTGCATGTTGGTCATTTACATGTTAATCATTGCATGTTGGACACTATGTGTTAATCATTGCATGTTGAGTACTGCAATTAACAGAAACTGACCAGCAGGAAACGGACAACGAGAAACTGAATATATGCTTCGACATCTGCACATAGAACATTATGCCCTTATCTCGCACTTGGATATAGATTTCGAGGGCGGGTTCTCTGTTCTGACGGGCGAGACGGGCGCGGGCAAGAGTATCATCTTGGGCGCGTTGGCACTCGTGATGGGCGCGCGCGCCGACAGCAAAGCCATCACCGACGGAGAGGAGAAGTGTATTATCGAGGCGGAGTTTGATATAATTAAGAATGAAGAATTAAGAGTTAAGAGCCCTGCGGAGCCCGCCTTCGATACGATAATCATACGGCGGGAGTTGTATGCCAACGGGAAGTCGCGGTCGTTCGTGGACGACAGCGTGGTTACATTGGCGGAACTGAAAGGGCTGTCCGCGCGGCTGATAGACATCCATTCGCAACACGCCAACCTGCTGCTGGAGAACGATGATTTTCAGCGGGATATCGTGGATGCCTTGGCGCAAAACGAGAGGGAACGCGAAGCGTACCTGGCGCGGTATCATGCCTATCGGGAAACGGAGAAGGCATTGCAGGAGTTGGAGGCATTAGCGAAGAAGAGCAAAGCAGATGCCGACTACGTGCAGTATCGCCACCATCTGTTAGAGGATGCGCATTTGGAGGACGAAGACGAGTTGAACGCACTGGAAGAAGAGCAGTACATGCTGTCGCACGCGGAGGACATACGCCGTGCGCTGGAGACCTGCGCGGAGGCGATAGAAGGCGACAACGGCGGTACGGCACGCGACGTGCTACGGCTGTGCGACCTGCGCGAGGCGGCGCCCGACCTGCAAGAGCGGATAGACAGCGTGGTGATAGAGTTGCGCGACATCGCCCGCGAAGCGAGCCGCAAAGCCGAGCGAACAGAGGTGAACCCCGAACGGCTGATGCAAGTGGAGGAGCGCATAGGGTTGCTGCAAGACCTGCTGCGCAAATTCGATGCCGAGGACTTGGACGGGCTGATGGCACAACGCGACGAGTTGGCAGAGCAGTGTCGACAGATGGAGAATTTCGACGAGGACTTAACCCGCCTGCGCAAGACCCTGTCGGAGCAAGAGAAAGCCCTGGCGACAGCGGCTGCCGAGTTACGCCTAACGCGCGAGCGCGTGCGCGAACCTATTTCACGACAGTTGGAGAACGACCTGACGCAGTTGGGTATCATCCATGCGAAGATAGACATCGCCGTCGGCGACCTTGAGGACTACACCGAGACGGGGAAGGACAACGTGCAGTTTCTCTTTGCCGCCAACCTCAACCAGAGTCTACGCCCCGTGAGCGACGTGGCGTCGGGCGGCGAGATGAGCCGTATCATGCTATGTATCAAAGCCTTGATAGCATCCGCCAACGGGCTGCCCACCATCATCTTTGACGAGATAGACACGGGCGTGAGCGGCGGCATAGCCGGACAAATGGGCGAGATAATGCGGCAAATGGCAGCCTCGCGGCAGATAATCGCCATCACCCACCTGCCACAGATAGCCGCCAAAGCCGAGCACCATTACCTCGTCTATAAGCAGGATACCGACATGCGCACCGAGAGCCACATACGCCGACTCTCCGCACAAGAACACCAAGACGAACTGGCGAAGATGGTGAAAATATAGGACTTGACCCTCCATGCCCCCTCCTGATCCCCTTACAAAGGGGAGGGAAAATACATTTACATTCGACTCTGAAACTTTATTTTTGCCGCTTACCTCCAACCACTGACCACTAACACCAATCACTAACCACTAACTACCGAGCACTAAAAACATGCTTCCTTTAGCCGAACGGTTGCGACCCAAGACCCTGGATGATTACATCGGTCAGAAACACCTTGTAGGGCAAGGTGCGGTGTTGCGTACCATGATAGAGAGCGGGAACATCAGCAGTTTTATTCTGTGGGGTCCTCCGGGCGTGGGGAAGACCACACTGGCAAAGATTATCGCACGGCAGTTGGAGCGGCCTTTCTATACCCTCTCGGCGGTTACGAGCGGCGTGAAGGAAGTGCGGGAGGTGATTGACAAAGCAAAAAAGACCCACGCACTGAACAACGGGCTGTTCGCCGCGCAGAGCGACCAGCGTCCGCCCATCCTCTTTATCGACGAGATTCACCGTTTCTCCAAGTCGCAGCAAGACAGCCTGTTAGGTGCCGTGGAGGAAGGGACTATCACGCTGATAGGCGCCACCACAGAGAACCCGTCTTTCGAGGTGATTACGCCGCTGCTGAGCCGATGCCAAGTGTATGTGCTCAAATCGCTGGGGAAAGAGGACTTGCTGGAATTGCTGCACCGCGCACTGACCGAAGACGAGTATATCAAGGGACTGCATATCGAGGTGAGGGAGACGGAGAGCCTGCTGCGCTACTCCGGCGGCGACGCACGCAAACTGCTGAACATCATAGAGTTGGTCACCAACTCGGGCGTGCGGGAGATAGATAACGAGACGGTTACCAAGCAGTTGCAACAGAACCCCGTCGCCTACGACAAAGACGGCGAGTTGCACTACGACATCATCTCCGCCTTCATCAAGTCGATACGCGGGAGCGACCCAGATGCGGCACTCTACTGGCTGGCTCGTATGATTGCCGGCGGTGAAGACCCGAAGTTTATCGCGCGGCGGCTGGTTATCTCCGCGAGCGAGGACATAGGGCTCGCCAACCCCAATGCAATGTTGGTCGCCAACGCCTGTTTCGACACGCTGACGAAGATAGGCTGGCCGGAAGGGCGTATCCCGCTGGCGGAGGCGACCGTCTATCTGGCGACCTCGCAGAAGTCCAACTCCGCCTATCTGGCGATAGACGCCGCGTTGGCGGAAGTGCAGCAAAGCGGTAACCTGCCCGTGCCACTGCACCTGCGCAACGCCCCGACCAAACTGATGGAGGAACTCGGCTACCACGAGGGCTACCTCTATTCGCACGACTATCCGAACCATTTTGTGAAACAGCAGTACATGCCCGACGAGTTGCAAGGACGGCGTTTCTGGGAGCCGCAGGGCAGCCCGCAGGAGCAGAAAATGACGGAGTGGATGCGGAAATTGTGGGGGAAACAGCCCGCCCCACCCCAAGACACGGCACGATTCTCCTTGCCAAAGGAGGGCGAGTGATTAACATTTGTTAGCATATCGGGAGGTTGGCGACCTGCGACCGACCCGCGACCGACCTGCGACAGACCCGCGAAAAATATGCGGGGAACAGGATAAGATTTTTTAACAATAGTTAGTGCTTGATTGTTGAAAAAGACAGTCAGACGGGAGTGATATTTATATATTGTGTGATTAACCCTTAATTTCTTTTTAGCAATACCTTATGAAACGATTAGCAACTATTTTGGCAGTATTGTGCATGGGATACACCATGCTGCGTGCGACGGCGTACACGAACCCCGTGTTGCCCTACGATTACTCCGACCCTGACGTGTGTCAGGCAGGCGAGGACTATTACATGACTTCATCGTCTTTTAACTGTATCCCGGGTTTGCAGATACTGCACTCGAAGGACTTGGTACACTGGCGTATCGTGGATGCCGCCCTGCGCTGGCGCGTGCCCGGTACGGAAAACGCGGCGAGCGACACCCCCGAATACGGTTGCGGCGTATGGGCACCGAGTATCCGCTTCCACGAAGGGCGTTTCTACATCTACTACGGCGACCCCGACCGCGGCGTATATTGCGTGCGCAGCGGGGAGACCGACGGGACGATAGAGTCCTTCCCATTGGAATGGGAAGAGGCGGTGCTCGTGAAGCCAGGGAAAGGGTTTATCGACGCTTGCCCGCTATGGGACGAGGACGGACGAGTGTATATGGTGCATGCTTTGGCGGGATCGCGTGCGGGTCTGAAGAGCGTGCTGGGGGTGTGCGAACTGACGGCAGACGGCTTGGCATGCAAGACCGAGAGCCGTATCGTGTTTGACGGGCACCCCGATCATCCGACCTCCGAAGGACCGAAGTTCTACAAACGCAACGGCTACTACTATATCATGAACCCCGCAGGAGGCGTGGCAACGGGCTGGCAATTGGTAATGCGCAGCCGTTCGCCCTACGGACCGTATGAGGAAAAAGTGGTGCTGGCACAGGGCAAGACGAACGTGAACGCTCCGCATCAAGGTGCATGGGTCGGCGACTGGTTCCTGCATTTTCAGGACGTGGGCGTGGCAGGGCGTATCGTGCACCTGCAACCGCTCCGCTGGGCAGACGACTGGCCAGTGATGGGCAACGAGGGCGAGCCCGTGCTCAAAGGGACTGTGCCTTTGCAGGCGGTGTCCACGACAGGAGAGGACGCCAACCCGCGCGTGTTCCGCGAGGAGTTCTCCTCCACCGACCTGCCGCTGAGTTGGCAATGGTCGGGCAACTATGACATGCGCTACGGTTTCTGCAACGCCACCGAGTCGATTTTGCGCCTGTTCAGTTATCCGTGCGACAGCGTCCCCGCCTCGCCGAGCCTACTACTACAAAAGATACCCGCCAACAGAGCCTTCACCGCTACCACGAAAGTGCGTTTCACGCCGCTTGAGAAGATAGCAGGGCACGAGCGTGCCGGACTAATCGTAGCGGGCAGACAGTCGTTCATGCTGGACGCCCCCGCCACGGGCGAGTGGGTATGGCTGCGCGTGGCAGTGAGCAAAAACCATGATTGCCAGTTCTATACCTCCAAAGACGGGAAGAACTATACCGCCGTCGGCAAGCCGTTCAAGGCCGTGGAGGGCGTGTGGATTGGCGCGAAAGTGGGTCTGTTCTGCACCCGCGACCGCGTGAAGATAAACGACAGCGGATACATGGATGTGGATTGGTTTGAGATACGATAGTTAGTGGTTAGTGGTTAGTGGTTAGTGGTCAGTGGTTAGTGGTCAGTGGTCAGTGGTTAGTGGTCAGAATTAAGAGGGCGTGTGGTTTGAACACTGACCACCGAGGCACGGGCGGACGCCCACAGGCCGTTTGGAACAAACTATTCGGATCACAATACTTTCACCATCAAGGCTATCGCCTTGCCCGCAGGCGAGACGCCTGCGTCCCCAGCCGCTACCGACCCCCATATGGTGCGAACAGGACGCACCTCATAGAAACCATCAATCACCAATCCCAAAGTCTTCCCCAAGGGGGATTAGAGGGGCTTACTACAAAATGACTGATACAATTTGTGCCATATCAACGCCTTACGGATGCGGAGGAATAGCCGTGGTGCGCGTGAGCGGGGAGCGGGCGATACCCATTGTGGACAGCCTGTTCCGCGGACGCGCAGGCTTGTGCGCCGCGCAGGCGCACAGTGCCCATTACGGGGAGATAAGGCGCGGCGAAGAGGTGCTGGACGAGGTAGTGGCGACGGTGTTCCGTGCTCCGCACTCGTTCACGGGGGAAGACACCGTGGAGATAAGTTGCCACGGGAGCCTGTTTATCCAACAGGAGTTGCTCCGCTGGCTGGTGGACGCGGGTTGCAGACTTGCCAAAGCGGGGGAGTACACCCAACGCGCGTTCCTGAACGGGAAACTTGACCTGACAGAGGCAGAGGCGGTGGCAGACCTGATTGCCGCACAGTCGAAAGCGGAGAAGGACTTGGCACTCAAGCAACTGAAAGGCAGCGTGTCGGACGAGATAGCCCTGCTACGGGAGCGGCTGCTGCGCTTCACCTCGCTGATTGAGTTGGAGTTGGACTTCGCCGACCACGAGGAGTTGGAGTTCGCCGACCGCGGGGAGTTGACCGAGTTGGCCGCAGAGATACACCGTCGATTGAGCGACCTGACAGAGTCGTTTCAGGCGGGGAATGCGATAAAGAAAGGCATCGCCGTGGCGCTGATTGGCGAGACCAACGTGGGCAAATCGACGCTGCTGAACGCGCTGGTGGGCGAGGAGCGCGCCATCGTGAGCGACATAGCCGGCACCACGCGGGACACCGTGGAGGAAACGATGGTGCTGGGCGGCATACTCTACCGCTTTATCGACACGGCGGGACTGCGCGAGACAGACGACCGCATCGAACAGATGGGCATCGCGCGCAGCCGCAAAGCCGCCGAGGAGGCACAGATAGTGATAGAGATACAAGAGGCGACAGAAGACATGAGCCTCTCCGTCTCCCCCTTGACGGGGGAAGGAGAAGCCCCGCTCCCACCCCATCTCATCCGCGTCGTCAACAAAGCGGACATGCTGGCATCAGTTCCTGCGCCGTCCGCAGACCCGCAAGCACCTGTGTATATCTCCGCCAAGAACAAAGAGATTGCGCCGCTGCTGGCTCGTCTGCAAGAAGCGGGGGAGCAACTAACCGCCACGCGCAACGCCGCCACCATCAGCAATATCCGCCACTATGAGGCTCTCACCCGCGCCGACGAGGCTATCCGCCGCGTGCAAGAGGGGTTGTCAGCAGGTATCAGCGGCGAGTGGCTGTCGATGGACTTGCACGACTGCCTGAACGCGCTGGGCGAGGTAACGGGACAAATCACCTCCGATGAGGTACTGCACAATGTGTTTAAGCATTTCTGTATCGGTAAATAATAAATAGAGATTATGCGTCGGTCTGTATTGGTTTGT
>JBJEJX010000109.1:0-3807 GCA_051878345.1 Paludibacteraceae bacterium
GCGAAGTTCAACACACGAAGTTCCCCACACGGAGCGAAGCGAAGTTCAACACACGAAGTTCCTCACACGGAGCGAAGCGAAGTTAAAACACACGCAGTTCCCCACACGGAGCGAAGCGAAGTTAAAACACACGCAGTTCCCTACACGGAGCGAAGCGAAGTTAAAACACACGAAGTTCCCCACACGGAGCGAAGCGAAGTTCAACACACGAAGTTCCCAACACGGAGCGAAGCGAAGTTCAACACACGAAGTTCCCAACACGAAGCGAAGCGAAGTTAATCACACGAAGTTTCATTATATGCAAATTATCACCACCAAGCAAGAACTCCTCCAGCATGTAGAGGCTTGCAAACAGCAGAACAAGACTATCGGACTCGTGCCCACGATGGGTGCGCTCCATGCGGGGCATGCCTCGCTCGTCAAACGCTGCATAAGCGAGAACGATGTTACTTTTGTTTCTGTCTTCGTCAACCCCACCCAATTCAACAACAAGGAAGACCTCGCCAAGTACCCGCGCAACATATGGCGCGACGCCGACTTGCTCTCTAACCTCGGGGCGCATTTCCTCTTTGCCCCCGCGCCCGAAGAGATGTACACCGCCGAGGAGATGAGCGGCACTTTCGCGTTTGATTTCAACGGTCTTGACCAAGTGATGGAAGGCAAGATGCGCCCCGGACATTTCAACGGCGTGGTGCAGGTGGTGAGCCGCCTGTTCTACCTCGTGCGACCCGACCGCGCCTATTTCGGCGAGAAAGACTACCAACAGTTGGCCATTATCCGCCACATGGTCAGCCGCTCCGCGCTGGCTGGCTCGTTCGGCGACCTGCAAATCATTGGCTGTCCTATCGTCCGCGAGGAGTCGGGGCTGGCGCTTTCCAGCCGCAACGAGCGACTCTCCGAGAGCGAGAAGCAGACGGCGGTGAATATCTCGCGTATCCTCTTCCTGAGCCGCGAGTGGGCGCAGACGCAGCCCGTTGCCGAGGTGCAGAGACGCGTGGTGGACGCCATTAACGCCGTGGAGGGGCTGGAGGTGGAGTACTACGAGATAGTGGACCAATCGACCCTGCTGCCCGCCGCCGACTTCTCCCACGCCATAGGCTGCGTCACGGTCTATTGCGGTCCCGTCCGACTGATAGACAACATTAAGTACTAAATAACTTGCGCCCGAAATAAGATTTTATGTTTGATTTCTGAGCGTAGCGAAACAAAAACTCTGTCCCTCAACTGTTTTTAGCAAAGATTTTGGTTGGATTGTTGATTGGATTTTCAACTTTCCCAAACAAACAAGGTTGTCGGATATCTATCGAACGCACATTAAATAAACACTTTTACTCATATGAAAACCAAAAGAATACTCCTCACTGTCTTGGCTGCCGTTGCGGTAGTTGGTTTCAATATCGGCACTGCCGCCGCCGATGTTCGGAAAGAAGACGCCACCTTTGTCTCGCAGCAACACCATGTCAAATATATCTATAACCCCGCTTTCTTAAAGCCGGAGAAACTGGACAAGAAAGAGTCCAATGCCTTTTTGGAGTTGGAGAACGATGATATTACTCTCGTTCTCGCTGCTATCACCCAACTGCAATTGGACGGGATTTCCATTTACGAACCCGAATTAAAAGAGGTCTTCCGTCAGATTGATTTGGCGTTCTTGGAGGAGTTAAAAAAAGGACAAAAACTTATGTCGTTCCAGTTGCTTTCTTCTTGTCAGCAACGCCAAAGCAACGGCATAGATTTTTATCGTTCGGAATACGACAGTTCTGTTCTTGGTTTGCATTACCGTAATGTCATGTATTACTTTTTCAACCATAACGAGATACAAATGGTAAATATAGTTATTGCTGAAGAGTACTTGAAAGAACACCCGGACATAGAGCAGCAACTAATCGGCAATCTTTATACCGTCCAATAGTCCGCTTTTTTGGAGGTGGAGCGCTAACTCTTAACTCCTATCTCTCTTTCCCTGCGCCTGCGCCACGGTCTGTTGCGACCCCGCCCGACCGATAGACAACATTTGGTACCGAAACGCTCTGCCCCGCGTTGCCGTCCCCGCGTTGCCGTTCCTGCGTAGCCGCCCCCGTGTTGCCCTCCTCTGCGTTGCCGCCCCCGCGTTGCTGCCCCCGCGTTGCCGTTCCCCGCGTTGCCGCCCCCGCGTTGCCGCCCCCGCGTCGCCCTTCCCCCGTTGCCCTCCCCCCGTTGCCCTCCCCCAACGCTCCGACTGTCCCTTACCGCCCGCTGCTTCCCCATACAGACGGGCGTTTGTTTTGCAAAACGCCTTCATTTATTAAGGGGGCGCCGAATTTTCGGCGCCTGGCATAAAAACGCCGCAAAAAGTGCGAGTTACGAGGTTTTTAGCACAATTCCGTCATTTTATAGTCAGTTGGTTATCAGCACATTACAAAGAAAATGCACGATATCGTGCATTTTCTTTCGAGGCGCCGAACGAGGCGCCGAATAGATAGGTAATACCCGCCCGTTCGGCGCCCCACTAACCACTGATCACTGACCACTAACCACTATATCTTCTTCCCCGCCACATTGTAGGTTACCCCATTTCGGAAAATCACCACTTGTCCGTTGCGGAGGATTTTGCGCGAGGGTTGGCTGCTTTGCTCTATGGTGGGGAGAGCCATTTCTTCTTCAATTTCACCATAATTGTAGAATGTGCTCCATACAGGTGCCTCTTGGTAGGCGTCAATGGTACCTGCCGGTACACGAATAGGGCATTGCTTGCTGACCTCCGCGAAAGTATTATCACAACACTCAGGCGGAGTGGTGGCATAGCAGTAGATATCTGCGAGGGCGGAGCAACCACAGAACGCCCGGTCTCCAATACTTGTTACGGAGTTGGGGATGGTGACGGAGGTGAGGGAGAAGCAATATAAGAACGCATAATTTCCAATCCATTTTGTTCCTGCCTTGATAGTACATGTACTTAACGATCTATCTACTGCTTCCACCAAATAGGTATCTGCATAGCGTAGGTTACCCGCCACAGGGAGGGAAGAGCAACCATAGAACGCACCTTCTCCAATGCTTGTTACGGAGTTGGGGATGGTGATGGAGGTGAGGGCGGAGCAATCATTGAACGCCCAGTCTCCAATCCATTTCGTTCCTACCTTAATAGTATAAGTGCTTAACGATTTATCTACTGCTTCCACCAAATAGGTATCTGCATAGCGTAGGTTACCCACCACGGGGAGGGAAGAGCAACCATAGAACGCATTTACTCCAATGCTTGTTACGCCGTTGGGGATGGTGATGGAGGTGAGGGCGAAGCAACCATCGAACGCCCGGTCTCCAATCCATTTCGTTCCTGCCTTAATGGTATAAGTGCTTAACGATTTATCTGCTGCTTCCACCAAATAGGTATCTGCATAGCGCAGGTTATCCACCACAGGGAGGGAGGAACAATAGGAGAACGCATTATCTCCAATGCTCCTTACGGAGTTGGGGATGGTGATAGAGGTGAGGGAGGAGCAACCACAAAACGCACTGTTTCCAATACTTGTTACGCCGTCGGGGATGGTGATGGAGGTGAGGGAGGTGCAATAATGGAATGCTTTGTCTCCAATGCTTGTTACGGAGTTGGGGATGGTGATGGAGGTAAGGGAGGAGCAATCTACGAACGCACTACGCCCAATTCTTGTTACGGAGAAGGTGATAGCATTGTAGGTAACGGTTGTGGGGATGGTGGCGGTAGTAAGACCTTGGTAGTTGGTTTTACCCTGTTCTTGGTAGGTTACTTCCACGGTGTTTTCACTGGTGATGTTGTAGTAGAGGTCGCCCGATTGGAAATCCTCGGCG
>JBJEJX010000110.1:0-3803 GCA_051878345.1 Paludibacteraceae bacterium
CCTCGTAGGTAATGCCCAAGTCTTTGAACGATTGTTTCTCCCGATTTATCTCTTTGAGCAGGTCTGCCATTTGGTTGGCTACCTCCGTCAGCACCTCATCGGCGAAGATGGCGCTGTCGCTACGGTCGTTGTATCTCTCCACCAGTGCACTCAAACGTTTGGTGAAGTCCACGCCTTTCATCTTGTTCACCCGTTTGAATTGGTCAATCACCGTCTTGAGCAGGCGTTCCATCAGTTTCACTTTGGTATTGGGCAGGCGCAATTTCGCCAAGCGCTCCATATACTCTTCGCTCATCACATCCAGATTCGCCGTATCGCTACCCGCCCGAATAATCTCTTCCACATGCTCCGACAAGATGGCTTCCTCTATCATACGGCTTACACGCCGATTCATCTGCGCCGCATCGGGGAGATTGCCTTTCGTCAGTTTGTAGATGATAGCGCGCACCCCGCAGAAATAGTGGATATCCTCCCTTTCCTCAAACGAAATCTGCTCGCTATTACAACATAGCCCGAAAGCCGCTTTCAGTTTCTTGGTATGCCCCATAAAGGTATTCTCCGTGTCCTTGGTGGCTTGCGCAAACTCCGCGCCCCGATTGAGGACATCCAACTGCTCAAGGGGCGTGCCGGTGGTGAACTTGCTGTAATCAAATGTTGCGAACATCCGCCGCAGGATATCCAATTCATCTTTGACCATCGCCACAGACTGCTCTATGGTCTCCACGGAGTCGGTATCCATCTCGCCCGTGGCATAGCGTTTCAGGGCTTTGTTCATATTGTTCTTGATGCCGATATAGTCCACCACAAGCCCTTTATCCTTGCCCGGATAGACACGGTTCACACGGGATATGGTCTGCACCAACGTATGTTGCTGCAAGGGCTTGTCGATATACATGGTATCCAAGCAAGGCACATCAAAGCCCGTAATCCACATATCCACCACGATAGCAATCTTAAAGTTGGAACGCGGGTCTTTGAACTGCTTGTCCAGCTGCTCTCGGTCGCTATCCGTACCCAATAGCTCGTATAGTTCTTTGACATCATCTTTGTTGCGGGTCATCACCGGTTTGATGCGTTCCAGCGGCATCGGTGCGTCCGGCTCGTCATGGGCATCCGCCTCGGGGCGTACTGCCCATTCGGGGCGCAAAGCGATAATTTTCTTGTACAGGTTGTAGGCTATAGTGCGGTTGCTGCACACGAACATTGCTTTCCCCACTACCGTACTACCCTCCTCAATGCGTTTCTCGTAATGCGCCACGAAGTCTTCGGCGACCGCCTGCAAGCGGTCGGGGTCGCCCAAGATACACTCCATGTTCGTTACCGCGCGCTTGCTCTCTTCTATCTGGTATTCGTTAGTCCCCTCCTCCGCGCACTGCTGATAGTAACGCTCTATCTCTTGCAGTTTCTCGTTGTCGAGCAGCACCTTGGCGGCGCGCCCCTCATAGACGATGCGGCGGGTGATGTCGTCGGCAACCGCCTCGGTCATCGTGTAGGCATCCACCACCTCGCCAAACACATCTATCGTAGCATCGATGGGCGTGCCGGTGAAACCCACGTATGTAGCATTCGGCAATGAGTCGTGCAGGTATTTGGCAAAGCCGTAACTCCGCTTGACGCCCTCGGCAGTCTGCCGGAGTTGCTGCTGCAAGTTGGTCTGCGAGCGGTGCGCCTCATCGCTGATACAAATAATGTTCGCCCGCTTGCTGAGCAGGCGCGTGTCTTCGGTGAACTTATGAATAGTAGTCAGGAACACGCCGCCGCTATTGCGCCCCGCCAAATGTTCGCGCAACTTGGCACGGCTCTCCACCTCTATGACGCATTCGTCCCCGATAAACGTTTTGGCTTTGGCAAACTGTTCGGACAACTGCGTATCGAGGTCAGTGCGGTCAGTAATCACGATAATAGTAGGGCTGGCAAAGGCAGGACTGCGCATCAGCATACGGGTCAGGAAGAGCATCGTATAACTCTTGCCGCATCCCGTGGCGCCGAAATAGGTGCCGCCCTTGCCATCGCCGTCAGCGTGCAAGCGGCTATGCAGCAGGATATTATCGAACAACTTATGCGTAGCGAAGAACTGCGGATAGCGGCATACTATCTTCGTTTCTTTCTTGGCAGCATCGGGGAAGAACACAAAGTCCTTGATGACGCTGAGCAGACGCTCTTTGCGGAACAACCCTTGCACCATCGTATGCAGCGCATTCACGCCGTCGGTCGCCTTGTCCTCCGAGCGGACTTTGCGCCACGCGTAGAAGAACTCATAGGGCGTGAAGAGCGAGCCGTACTTGTTGTTCACGCCATCGCTGATAACCACAAACGCATTGTATTTGAACAGTTCGGGAATATCGCGGCGATAGCGGACAGTCAGTTGGGTGAAGGCATCCATGATGGTGGTGTTCTCTTTGACGGCGCTCTTAAACTCCAGTACCACCATCGGCAAGCCGTTGATATATACGATACCGTCGGGGATACGTTTCTCCTGTCCTTTGATTTCCAACTGATTGACAATGCGGAAGATATTGTTCTCCGGCTGCTCGAAGTCAATCGGTTCAATGAAGAGGTCAGCTTGGGCAGTATCTTCCCGCTTGATAGTGAACCCCTCCGTGATGAGCCGATAGGTATGCGCATTGTTCTCGTACAACGAACCACCCACATTCGCCGTCAGGCGGGCAATGACGCTCTCCACCTCAAGAGGTGTCATTCCGTCTGCGGCATAGCGACTGCACAAGAACGCCCGCAGGTCATCGCGGAGCAGGACATCACTCAGTTCCTTGTGAATCTGCTCGCCGTTGGTGTAGGTATAGCCCCCCTGGCAAAACAATTCCATAATCGCCATCTCGAGGGTGTGTTCGTTGAAGTGTGGCATAGTCTCAAAATCATTTAATGCATGCTTGTATAAACAACTTTCCGAAATCTGTCACTTTATAATAACTATTATTTGCAACAACCTCTTTAAATACATCCGGAACTAGTATAGTTGTGAGATTTTTAAATTTATAAACTTCTTGGATTTTAGTATAGACAGTCTGGTCAACTTTATAAGTACCATCCATATCATATAATATACCCAAACTGATAAAGTTTGCCAAATAAGCATTTACGTTATTTGGAAATTCTAAATGTACTTCTTGTGGGATAAGGGTAGCATGCTCTTTAATCGTACGAAAACCATCTCCATTTTTAATATTTCCTCTAAAGTCACAATATTGTATTTCCTCTTTTCCTTTTAAGTATTTGATAATTCTAGCTTCGTCTGGGGACAATCTTTCTATCATAGAAATAAAAGCAGGATGAGCAGTATTTGCCATGTCAATATTTGACGCATTTGCTAATAACGTCGTAAATAAATCTGCAATTTCATCATTTGTTGTATATGATAATTTCTCTATAATTGGAGTTCCCACTTGAGGATGTACTTTGCAACGCTTGTCTTCTGGTATTTCCTCTAATTTCTTTCCATATTCTGTGATTCGTTTCTTAAAATTCATCTTGAATTTTTCATTCAACAATTTCACCGGCAATAAAAAAGAAGTGCTAAACTCAAATACTGTTCCCAATGCTTGTCCAACGGCTTTTACACTTGGTTGTGCAAGGTCTGTATACACTTGCCCCAAGATATTGGGAGTCCCTTTTACTAAATCTAAAACTGAATTCTCCATAAGTCTCTATTTTTTATCTCTATTTTCTATTGCATTTTTAACAGATTCAGGCAATCCTTGATAAAGTAAATTTATCTCTTTAGGTTCTGAAATCATTCGTTCCACAATGATGTTTAATAACCGCATAAGCATGGTGGCTGTATTTTT
>JBJEJX010000111.1:0-17401 GCA_051878345.1 Paludibacteraceae bacterium
AGGGCGTGGACATCACCCGTATCTTCTGCGGACTGAACGACCCGCGGAACATCATTCCTTCGATTAAGTGGGCAAAAGAGGCAGGCATGACGGCACAGGCGACAATGTGTATCACTTACTCGAAAGTGCATACGGCAGAATACTATATCAACCTTGCGGAGCAGTTGATAGAAGGCGGCGCGCAAGAGATATGCCTGAAAGACATGGCGGGTATCGGGCGTCCGGCAATGCTGGGCACGATAGTGGCAGCCATCAAAGAGAAACACCCCGATATCATCATCCAATATCACGGGCACACGGGACCGGGCTTCTCGGTGGCATCCATGCTGGAGGTAGCGAAAGCCGGCGGCGACGTGCTGGACGTGGCAATGGAGCCGTTGAGTTGGGGTATGGTACACCCCGACGTGATTACCATTCAGGCTATGCTGAAGGATGCGGGATTCCTCGTGAAAGATATCAACATGAAAGCGTACATGGAGGCACGCAGTCTGACACAGTCGTTCATAGATGAGTTCCTTGGCTACTGGATAGACCCGCGCAACTCGAAGATGACCTCGCTGCTGGTGGGTTGCGGTTTACCGGGCGGTATGATGGGGTCGCTGATGGCCGACCTGAAAGGTATGCACGCGGCGATAAACGCCAACCTCGTGAAACGCGGGGAGAAAGCACTGTCGGAAGACGAGTTGCTGGTGGAGTTGTTCGAGGAAGTGCAACGGATATGGCCAATGCTGGGTACGCCGTGTTTGGTAACGCCGTTCTCGCAGTACGTGAAGAACGCCGCGTTAATGAACCTGTTCTCGAAGTCTATGGGCGAGAAACCTTTCACACGCATGGACCCCGCAATGTGGGGCATGATTTTAGGCAAGTCGGGTAAGTTGCCGGGTGAGTTGGCGCCGGAGATAGTGGAGTTGGCGAAAGAGAAAGGCTTTGAGTTCTATACCGACGACCCGCAGGCACTCTATCCGAACGAATTGCCGCGCTTCATCGAGGAAATGGAGAAGAACGGCTGGGACAGAGGGCAAGACGACGAGGAGTTGTTCGAGTTTGCCATGCACGAAAAGCAATATCGCGAGTACAAGAGCGGGCAGGCAAAAGAGCAGTTCAACAAAGACCTGCTGGAGCGTATGGAAAAAGCCGCGAAAGGCGGGCAACAGGTTACGTTCATCTCCGCCGCCGACAAGCGTGCCATACTCCACCCGTCTGCCGAGCCTGTGGAGGCAACACAGAACGGCAAAGTGCTGTGGGAATTAGATTTCAACAGCGAGAGCAAAGCACCTGCTTTCGGCACCTTCTTCCGCCGCGGCGAGGTAGTCTGCTACCTGGAAACCGCACACGGCATAGAGCCGATAGCGGCTTCCGACCATTGCCGACTGGTGGCGGTGGAGAAAGAGCAGGGCGCACGCGTGGCGAAAGGCGATGCGGTATGCTGGATGGAGCATGCCGACCTTGTGGAAACGGCAGTGAGCGCCGCCAAGACCGCGGTGAAGAAAGTGAAGAAAGCCGTGAAGGATGCCGTTGCGCAAGCCGACAGCGAGGTACTCCCGCCCACGAAGAGCAAGTGGAAAGAGGGAATGGTAGCGAAGGTGTAAGAGGATTGTTTTAGGTCTCAATCGTTTTGCAGAATATGGATACCGATTACAAAGAGTTTCAACAACGTTTTCAATTGTTGGCAACTAAACATCCGGATTGGATAGTGAACACACTATCTAACATATTCACTATGCGGTTGATTGGCAATAAAACACACGGCGATTTAGCTGAGATTGGGATTGCAGAGTTTGTTCATCAGTTTATGTATGATTATGATAGTCGGCATGTAGGTAAAGATTTATTTCGAGCCAAAGAACATGAAGAAGACATCGTGATTATCAATGAACTAACGAAGCAAGAAATACCCGTTAGTTTGAAAGCATATGGCGACGGTCAGCTACAACTATCTACAGACAAAGATTCGCTGATGTTTCCAAAACTCACGCAATTAGGTAGCGGCACGAGTAATCCGAGTACTATTAGGGCTTTGTTTGAATCAACGGAGTTCGCGGCATTGGGAAACGTGAATGTAATGCCACTGATATACCGCGAGGAGACGAAGGAATGTAATATCATGGTTTTCGACTTTGAAAAGTTGAAGAAAGACGCATGCAAAATTGTTTTCATTGACAAAGATCAGCGCTATGATTTCAGTTCCCACCAAGTGGTAAGCGGGAGAGGGCGTTCACACCCCATTTATATGTTTCTTAACCAGAAAGATGAGTATATCTGTGAAGTACGATACGGAAACGCTTCTGCCAATGCTTTGCAGCGGGGATTTTGGACACACACGATACATGCTGCCAACTATTTTAACAGCCTAACCAATGGTTGGATATCATACCGACATAACCACACTTTGGTAAAATTGTTTCGCTTGGCCCTTAATAGCACAGAACAAGGACACGAAAGAGCTAATCAAATTTTGCAAGAAGATATTAACACTTTGCTTCAAACCCGATAAATGTAGTAGATGCCAGAACAACTGAACATATTCGGTAATACAAATTGCTGTAGCATTCCAAATACAGAGGGTATCAAATATACAGGCTCCAAACTTAAGATGCTTCCGTATATTCTCCCGATGATTGCCGATTTGGATATACATACGGCGTTGGATGCTTTTACGGGTACTACGCGAGTGGCACAGGCATTCTCTCAGTTGGGATTCGATACTACCGCCAACGACATAGCCGAGTGGTCGCAAGTGTTCGCAACATGCTATCTGTTGGCAGAAAAGCCCAATACTTTTTACCAAAGTATCATTGACGAGTTGAATGCGCTCCCAGGGTACTATGGATGGTTTTCGGAGCATTATGGTGGTGAAGGCGAGGATGGAAAAAGACCTTTCCAACTAAAGAACACCATGCGTTTAGACGCTATTCGAGATAAAATAGATACATTAAAGTTAAGTTGGGAAGACAAGTGTGTGTTGTTAACCAGTTTGATATTAGCGTTGGATGCTGTTGATAATACATTGGGGCATTACGCAGCCTATTTGTCAGGTTGGTCGCCGAGATCATACAACGATTTATTTCTGAAGGTACCCCAACGTTTTCCTATACATACACGCAATACCGTATCAAGAAAAGATGTATTTGATGCTATCCACACTTATCACGACTTGGTATATTTTGATCCTCCTTATGGCTCCAACAACGAAAAAATGCCACCCAGCCGTGTACGTTATGCCGCCTATTATCATATATGGAAAACGATAATCCTCAATGATAAGCCATCCGTATTCGGAAAAGCCAATCGGCGGGAAGACACACGCGACACCATTTCCGCTTCCGTGTTTGAGGAATATCGGAAAGATGAGAACGGTAATTTTATTGCGATGAAAGCCATTAATGATTTGATAAAACAAACAAACGCCCATTATATACTGCTCTCATATAGTTCCGGAGGGCGGGCTACTAAACAAGAACTAAACGAGATTATCCACTCAACGGGAAAATTGATTCAGGCTCGTGAGATTGATTACAAGCAAAATGTGATGGGTAATATGCGATGGACTAATGAATGGATAAACTCAGACAGTCCGTATAAAGAATATCTCTTTTTAATGGAAAAATAAATCTCTAATACCTACTATAACAATCGTACAGTTATGAAAAAGTACAATTTTAATGCGGGACCGAGTATCCTGCCGCAAGAAGTGATTAAGCAGACCGCCGAGGCGGTAATGGATTTTCAGGGAGAGGGGTTGTCCATCCTTGAAATTAGCCACCGCGCGAAGTATTTCCAGCCCGTAGTGGACGAGGCGGAGGCACTCTTCAAAGAGTTGCTGGGCGTGCCCGAAGGCTATCGCGTGATCTTCCTCGGAGGCGGTGCAAGCCTGCAATTCTGCATGATTCCGTATAACTTCCTGGAGAAGAAAGCAGCGTATCTGAATACGGGCGTATGGTCGAAGAAAGCCATCAAAGAGGCGAAAGGCTTCGGCGAGGTGGAGGTGGTAGGCGAGTCCACCAACTCCATCCCCAGCGGCTATGATATTCCGCAGGATGCCGACTACTTCCATATCACCACCAACAACACGATTTTCGGTACCGAGATATCGGAGCGCAAACTGCAAGAGATTTATGCGAAGAAAGGCAATGTGCCTTTGATTGCCGATATGTCTTCGGATATTCTCAGCCGCCCGATTGACGCGAGTCAGTTTGACGTGATATACGGCGGTGCGCAGAAGAATATCGCTCCCGCGGGCGTAACTTTTGTGATTGTGAAAGAGTCTGCGCTGGGGAAGGTGTCGCGCTATATCCCGACAATGCTCAACTATCAGACGCACATTGACGGCGGTTCCATGTTCAACACGCCTCCCGTATTGCCCATCTACACCGCTCTGCTCAACCTCCGTTGGCTCAAAGCACACGGCGGCTTGGCGTGGATAGACCAACGCAACCAGCAGAAAGCAGACTTGCTCTACGATTGCCTTGACCATTCGAAAATGTTCGTACCCACTATCCTCGACAAGGAAGACCGTTCGCGCATGAATATCTGCTTCGTGCCCAAGCCCGAATATGAAGAACTGAAAGATGACTTCTTCAAGTTCGCAAGCGAGCGCGGCATGGTGGGTATCAAGGGACACCGTCTGGTAGGCGGCTTCCGCGCAAGTTGCTACAACGCAATGGACGTAGAAGGCGTGCAGGCATTGGTAGATTGCATCAAAGCATACGAGGCGAAACTGTAAGAGTGAAAAGTTCAATGTTTCAAGTTTCAAGTCAAGTTTGCCATCCGTGATATTACTTGAAACTTGAAACTTAAAACTTGAAACAATACACATGGAACGTTTCTATGAATATCCCAAAAAGGATGAAAGAAAGACCACTGTATTTTACACAACATTAGTAAACAGTATGAAAGTATTAGTAGCAACCGAGAAACCCTTTGCGAAAGTGGCTGTGGACGGCATTCGCGAGGTAGTGGAGCAAGCAGGCTACAGCCTCGCTCTGCTGGAGAAATATACCGAGAAGCAACAACTGCTGGACGCAGTGGCTGACGCGGACGCACTTATCATCCGCTCTGACGTGGTGGATGCCGAGGTGCTAAGTGCTGCCAAGCAACTGAAGATAGTGGTGCGTGCCGGCGCAGGCTACGACAACATCGACCTGGCTGCCGCCACGAGCCACGGCGTAGTGGCAATGAACACCCCCGGGCAGAACTCCAACGCCGTTGCCGAGTTGGCGTTGGGCATGATGGTGTATGCCGTGCGCAATTTCTACAACGGCACAAGCGGCACGGAGTTGAAAGGCAAGAAATTAGGTATCCACGCTTTCGGCAACGTGGGGCGCAACGTGGCCCGTATCGCACAGGGCTTCGGCATGGAGGTGTACGCCTACGATGCTTTCTGTCCCGATGAGGCAATGACGGCTGCCGGCGTAACGCCGCTGCACAGCGCGGAGGAACTATACAGCACCTGCCACATCGTGAGCCTGCATATCCCCGCCACGCCGGAGACCAAGCAGAGCATCAACCATGCGCTGGTGGGACGCATGCCCAAAGGCGGAATCCTCGTGAACACCGCACGCAAAGAGGTGATTCACGAAGACGAGTTGATTCAACTTATGCAGGAGCGCACCGACCTGAAATATATCACCGACATCATGCCCGCTGCCGACATGAAGTTCCGCACGCTGTTCGAGGGACGCTATTTCGCCACCCCGAAGAAAATGGGTGCGCAGACTGCCGAGGCCAATATCAACGCGGGTATTGCCGCCGCCAAGCAGATTGTGGACTTCATCCAAAACGGCAACACACGATTCCAAGTAAACAAATAATTCTAATTAAGGATTTAGAATTAAGAGGGCTTGCGGTTCCGAATGCTCCGAACAGCCCGAATAAACCGTACATGAGAAGACTCTTTATCAGCATACTGCTAACTCTTTGTTGTACCGCTACCTATGCGCTCCACGTGAAGTGCATAGGTAGCGCTACGCAAATAGTGAACCAAAAGACCGACACTATCTTCCTCTTTGCCGGCGAGGTACACCTTGCCACCGCCGACGGTTCGCCGACGGACTGGTATCGCATAGACGACAACAGCGCAGTAGCGACCAACACAAATGAGATATATCCCGACGACGGCGGCTACTACATCCTCTACAACGGCGAGAAAGAGTATTTCTACGCTTTCTCCTACCCTACTTACCAACCTCGAGACCTCGTGCTCACGGTTACACCCTCCTGCACCGCTACGGAACTGCGCGTGGAAGGGACGCTGCCTGAGATACAGTATATCACCCCCAACGGACAAACGCGCAAGGTGGAACGCGACTGCCGTATCACCTACACCGACCTTGCGTGGAACAGCGGCAGCCTGCAATGGGAAGACTCCGTTGCCGTCATGGACGAGCAGCCGCTGCGCCTCGGCACCTACAGCCTGCCGGCTATATGCAAAGCCACCGATATCGTGCTGACCTACGAGCCCCTCGCGGAGCAGTTGGGCTTGCCGCAAGACTCGGCTATCGCCCGCTTGGAAAGCCCCGTCGCCGTGCGCAGTATGCCCACATCGGTTACTACCGTGCGAGGCACGGCAGGCGAGTTGTGCAATGAGGTGGAGCGACCTACCGACGCCGCCGTGCTCACGGGCTCCGCGCCGCTGGACATCCTTTTCAAAGCCAACCCCACCCCCACCGTGGAGTACTACGAATGGCGGATTTACAAAGCCGCACAACTGATTGTCTCGCGCACGGACGAGGAGACACGCTACACCTTCACCGAGCCCGGCAACTACCGCGTGGTGGGCTACGTGAGCAACAATCACTGCCCCTGCGGCGACAACCCAGAGGACTGCCAACGCGACAGCACGGAGATAAGTATCAGCGTGAGCGAGTCAATGTTGCTCGTGCCCAATGTATTCACCCCCAACGGGGACGGAAAGAACGACGAGTTTCGCGTGCTCTACCGATCCATCAAGGAGTATCATATATGGGTCTATAACCGCTGGGGAAAACTCGTCTATGAGTCGGAAGACCCCGCCAAAGGGTGGGACGGCACCATCTACGGACAGCCCGCCGCCGAAGGGGCGTATTTCTACGTGATTCGTGCACTCGGCACCGATGCCGCCGCCAATGCAGACTACCGCAGCAAAGCAGCCTACAAGCGGGCAAAGAACAAGGCGGACGAGTCGATAATAGGCGTGTACCAACTATCCGGCGACATCAACCTGCTGAGAGGGAAATAAGCGGGTGTAGGAAAGCGCTACGCGCTGTAAGAAAGTAAATGTAGGAAAGCGCTACGCGCTGTATAGAACTATGTGTAAGAAAGCCCTTTCGGGCTGTGAATAAGCCTCTTCGAGGCTGTACACGAAGTAAAATACACGGAGTTTCTTACACGAAGTTCCAAACACGGAGCGAAGCGGAGTTTCTTACACGAAGTTCCAAACACGGAGCGAAGCGGAGTTTCTTACACGAAGTTAAAAACACAGAGCGAAGCGGAGTTTCTTACACGAAGTTAAAAACACAGAGCGAAGCGGAGTTTCTTACACGAAATTAAAAACACAGAGCGAAGCGGAGTTTCTTACACGAAGTTAAAAACACGAAGTTACCATCATGTTCACCACCACCATTCCATATCTTCCAACCTTACAGGGGTTGTCTATGGAGCAGATAGCAGAGACCCTTGCAGCGCGCTCCGCGTCGTGCGAGATAGCCTGCGCCAACTGGGAGGCGGCATACCCGTATCAGCCACGCACTACGGTTCATCTTGCGCGGACAGACCGATACCTGTACATCCTTTTCTCCGTGGCGGCGGAGCAGGTGCGTGCCCTGCATACCCGCGATTTGGAGGCGGTCTACGAAGACTCGTGCGTAGAGTTCTTTCTCGCCAACGCCGACAACACACGCTATTGGAACTTCGAGTTCAACGCCATAGGCACCTGCAACGCCTCGGTGCGGAAGGACAAGAAGACGGACGTGCGGCGGCTAAGCGAGGCGGAGTTGCAGTCCATCGTGCGTTTTCCTTCTCTGGGTACTGCCCCGATAGCGGGAACAAACGCACCCGTAGCATGGTCGTTGATTGTAGGTATTCCCCTTGCGCTCATCGGCTGCGAGGAAGATATGCCTCCTACCCTGCGGGGCAATTTCTACAAGTGCGGCGACAAGACCGCCCGACCGCACTACCTCAGTTGGAACCCCATCCCCGTGCCTGCACCCAACTTTCACCTGCCGCAGTACTTCGGAGAACTCCAAACAGGAGCAGGGAACCAAGACTGAATAGCCAAGACCTCTTGTCGAACAAAAGTTTTGACTTTTCAGGTTACAAAAACAAACCATACTCACAGAAAAAAACAAAAACTTTTGTATTTCAACAAATACCCCAAAATTGTTCAAATATCATTACCAAAACTCATTATGAAAAAACTACTCTTTACTATGGCACTTGCCGCTACTACCCTGGTTGCCGGTGCAACAACCGACAATCCGTTCTTCCACTATAAGGAGTGGAAGACCCCGCACGGAACCTATCCTTTCAACGAAATCAAAGCCGAACACTACATGCCCGCTTTTGAGGAGGCAATGAAGCAAGGTTTGGCGGACATCGATGCCATCGTCAACAACCCCGCTGCACCCACCTTCCAAAACACCATTGAGGCGTATGAGAAATCGGGCGAAATGCTGACCATCGTGGCAGGCTGCTTCTACAACCTGACCTCCAGCGAGACCAACGAGCAACTGCAACAGATAGAGATGGAGTTGTCCCCCAAATTGTCGGACTACTCGTCCACTATCCGCCTGAACGAAGGGCTGTTCCAGCGTATCAAAGCGGTGTATGACAACCGCAGCCAACTGAAACTCAACAAAGAGCAACAGAAACTGCTGGATGACATCTACGAATCGTTTGCCAACAACGGTGCCAACCTCTCGCCTGAGGACAAGCAGACCTACCGTGAACTGACGGCACGCCTGAGCCAACTGACGCTCACCTACGGGCAGAACGTGCTGAAAGCCACCAACGCATGGACAATGCTTCTCACCCGCGAGGAAGACCTCAGCGGACTGAACGACGACACCCGCGCCCTGCTGCGTGCCAACGCCGAGAAGAAAGGGCTGGAAGGCTGGTTGCTCGACCTGAAACCCACCACCTACCGCCCCGTAATGGAAGACCTGGACAACCGCGACATACGCCGTGAACTCTACACCGCCTACAACAGCCGTTGTATCGGAGGCGAGTTCGACAACACGCAGATAATCATCGACATCGTCAATACCCGCCTCGCCTTGGCAAACCTCTTCGGCAAGCAGACCTATGCCGAGAAGTCGCTCCACAAGACCATGGCGGAGACCCCCGAACAAGTCTATAAACTGCTCGACCAACTGCGCGACAGTTATATGCCTGCCGCCAAGCAGGAAGTGGAGGAGTTGCAGCAGTTCGCCACCGCCAACGGGTTCTATGCCACCTTGCAGCCGTGGGACTGGTCGTACTACTCCAAGAAACTCAAGATAGAGAAATACAGCGTATCGGACGATGATATCCGTCCTTACTTTGAGTTGGAGGCGGTGAAGCAGGGTGTCTTCGGCTTGGCGAAACGCCTCTACGGGCTGACCTTCAAAGAGAACAAAGCCATTCAAGTCTATAACCCCGAGGTAACCGCCTATGAGGTGTTCGACGAGAAAGGGAAGTTCCTCGCCGTCTATTATGCCGATTTCCACCCGCGTGACGGCAAGCGCGGCGGCGCATGGATGAACGATTTTCAAGGGCAATGGATGGACGGCAAGAAAGACCACCGTCCGCATATCGTGAACGTGATGAACTTCACCCGTCCGACAGCCGACAAGCCCGCGCTCTTCACCTACGACGAAGTGGAGACCTTCCTCCACGAGTTCGGGCACGGACTCCACGGCATGCTCACCCGCTGCCAATACAGCGCCCTCTCGGGCACCAACGTGCCGCGCGACTTCGTGGAACTGCCCTCGCAGTTCAACGAGAACTTCCTCGGCGAGAAAGAGTTCCTCGACACTTTTGCAAAGCACTACAAGACCGGCGAGCCTATGCCGCAAGAGTTGATAGACAAGATTAAGCGTGCGCAGACCTACCATGCCGCCTACGCTTGTGTGCGCCAACTCTCGTTCGGCTACCTCGACATGGCATGGCACACGCTCACCGCACCCTTCGCCGTACCCGCCGACCTGACCACCGAGGAAGCGGTTATCAAATTCGGGAACGATGCCATGCGATCCGTACAAGTGTTGCCTGACGTGCCCGGCACGCAGATGGAGACCGCCTTCACCCATATCTTCTCCGGCGGGTATGCCGCAGGCTACTATTCCTACAAGTGGTCGGAACTGCTGGACGCAGACGCTTTCTCCGTCTTCAAAGCGGCACAGCAGAAGAGCGGTACTATCTTCGACAAGAAGGCTGCCGCCCTCTTCCGCAAGCATATCCTTGAGCGCGGAGGCACCGAGCCCGCAGCCGACCTCTACCGCAAGTTCCGCGGCGGCGAGCCTACTATCAATGCGCTGCTCGAACGCGACGGTATCAAAGCAGTGGAAGTGAAGTAAGGACAAATGACCGTTCGGTGAAGGACGGTTGCGCTGAAAGACCGCTCACTGCGTTCGCTTAAAGATACAGGAGCAAAGACTGATTAGCACCGTTTCCGCACCATGACAACCGCTACGCTGAATCCACATCGGCGTAGCGGTTTTTTGCAATTTTGTGCAGTTTAGGCATGGTAAAACCTGCAATTTTGTGCAGTTTAAGCATGGTGAAACTTGCAATTTTGTGCAGTTTAGACATGGTAAAACTTGCAATTTTGTGCAGTTTGTAATAAAAACATTTGCGTAATTCATTTATTTTTAGTACCTTTGCAACCGATTAGCAAATATCCCGTCATGATAAAGAATCTACAGCGTATATTGGAGTCGCAGCGTGAAGAGTTAATGCAGTTGGATATAGCCGCGTTGGTTACCCGCAAAGAGGAAGCGGAGGTACAACTGGACAGTAACCTTGCACAGGTGGTGATTGGTGTTCGGCGAAGCGGAAAATCCACGCTTTGCCAAAAAGTATTGTTAGAAAGCAATACCACGTTTGCTTATGTCAACTTCGATGATGAGCGGTTGGCAAAGGCAGGTACAGATGATTTGGATGATGTGCTACAAGTGCTATATGGCATCTACGGATCGTTCAAACATCTATTACTGGACGAGGTACAGAACGTGAAAGACTGGCCTCTTTTTGTCAACAGACTGTTGCGACAGCGTATTCACTTGATAATGACCGGCAGCAATGCGAACCTCCTCAGCAGCGAGTTGGCAACCCACCTGACGGGACGGTATCATCAGATAGAGTTGTTTCCTTTTTCGTTCCGTGAGTTTTGCATAGCACAAAGTGTTGACTTGACATCTCGGAGCGTAAAAGGTATCGGACTTCGACAAAACGCTCTCAACCGATACATTATGAACGGCGGTTTCCCCGAACTGCTGACCCTCGCGGAAGGCGACCGGCATGATTATCTGCAATCGCTTATCAAGGCGATTGTAGAAAAAGACATCTGCAAACGCTATAAGGTGCGTTTCCCTCGCACGCTGGCAGAGTTGGCAAACAAAATGTTGGATTGGTTCTGTCAAGAAAAGTCCTATAATGATATAGCCGAGGAGCTACAGATTAAGTCGATTCACACGGTCAGAAACTACATAGAATATCTTCGGAATGCCTATTTGTTGGCTATCATCCCGCTTTTCTCGCTCAAGAGCCGCGAGAGGAATGCGTTGCGCAAGACCTACGCCATTGACCCTGCATTTATCGCCGAGCATGAGAATGCGCTATTGACAGAAAGTTACGGATTGCGGCTGGAAAATGTCATTGCCATTGAACTGCTCCGCAGACTGCACCAAGACTATCAGCAAGTGTATTATCTGCGCAAATCGCGCGAGTTTGAGTGTGATTTCGTAGTAGTGGAGCGTTCGCATGTGCAGCAATTGATACAAGTGTGTTATGATTTTGCGGAGCCGTCTGCCAAACTATATAAGCGCGAGATTGGAGGACTGCTCAAAGCCTCGGCGTACACCCAATGTAACGACTTGACACTGATTGTAATGTACGGTGATACAAATGATATAGTAGCAGACGGAAAAACCATCCGTGTTGTGAACGCAGCAGACTGGCTACTACATGCTCCCGCGTAGGGCTGCTTCGTATTATCATACTAATATATCGGACTGTTTCTTTCCATTTCCGCTACGCTGAATCTACAACGGCGTAGCGGTTTTTTTGCAATTTTGTGCAGTTTAGGCATGGTAAAACTTGCAATTTTGTGCAGTTTGGATTTGGGGAAGGTGGCTACACAGATATATAACCGCCCGGTCGATAGTGCTGATAAGTAGCAAATAACAAGGTAAAAGGCGGCACATACCCTCTGTTATCCTATGTTTATCCTACGTATATCTTACGTGTATCCTACGTGTATCCTACGTGTATCCTGCGTGATATTCAGGTATAGATTGCGGCGGGGGGGGGGCGGGAGCGGGGGAATGGCGTATCGGGAAGAGGGCGGACAAAGCATATTTGTACCGCATATAATGATATAAGAGCGGCGTCAGCGGAAACCAATGTGAAAAATATGTATTATTTTGTGAGAAAAATTTGCACATAATGCAAAAAATTACTATCTTTGCAGCGTTTTTTTGAGACCTCCTTACCCATTATGGTCTCCACACCACGACAAGCCATCAACCAACCATGAACAGACACGCGCTCTTGACTGCTCTCTCAAGCCGCGGGCTATGTGCCCGCGTCCATGGTAGCATGAAAAGACACGCCGTCCGGGTATCCCCATCAAGGTGCATCGGATATCTGCTTATTCCCTTTGCTTTCTTGGTCGGTTTGGTAGGGCTTTCTCCCCTTGCCTACTCGGCTCCGTTGCCCACGGAGTATTTGTACAGCCCTTATGTGCCGAACACGGCGGAATCTTTCGGTCTTCTTTCGGAGGAGACCGCCGTGCGCGTGGAGAAACGCAACGGCAGCGACAGGCAAAATCCCCAAAGCGGGCGGTCTGCGTATCACGATACCTATATCCCGAACAGCCGTCCTTATCCTCTTGCGGGTTTCGAGCGGCAAGAGGAATCGGGGTTCTTTCCTTCCTTCTCATCCGACAATCCCCTGCCAAGCAGTCTGTACCGCTACCACGGTTATGTGGCAGGCGTGACGGCAGTGGGTGCCACCACCGCGGCAGCCATGGCTGCCCCTGCGGGGAATGCACCCGTACAAAAGATTTCCGGCAGGCAAAGTTCAGATGATTGGTGGGATGAAAATGCCGGTGACCCGGGGGAGGCTTCCAATGAGTATCCCGTCGGGGAGCCGACGGTCTTGCTGCTGTTCGCTCTTTTCCTTGCGATACACCGCCTTCGCAAGGCGCGCACGCCCGACAACAACAAGGCAAAAGACACATTGTGAACCTTTAACTCCGCACAACTATAACCTATGAAACGCACCTACTTAACATCCATCTTAGCCTTCTTCCTCCTTGTATCGGGAGCAATGTCTTTGTATGCCAATGAGTACTGGTATAGAGGTGCCAAATATAATAATTGGGAAACTGCCGTAGCACTGACTGTCAGCACGGATGGATACTATGAGTACATTGAGGGGACATACAACGGGACACACTCCTTTAAGATATGTCTCAACGCCGCTGATTATGTTAATGCTCTGGATTGCGACTACACGAGTTCAGGCTTTCATGGAACCGACATAACCGATATGAACTCGTCAACTAATCATTGGGACAACAATGAGAATAAGAATGTTGAAATATACAATGGGAATGACGACACCTACTACATCTTGGTATATTATCCCAACACAACAATCAACACAACTGACAAACCCATTATCTGCGCGTCCACCTTCTTACCTGACGACAATGTCTATTATACCGTTAAGTTTCATGCGAACGGGCACGGGAGCGACCCTGAGAAACAAAAGGTGGTTGCGAATACAATGGTGGAGAGACCTGAAATGACAGAGATAAAATGGTACGAACTGGAAGGATGGTACACGGACGAGGCATGCACGGACAGATGGATATTCGAGAACGCAGTAACCAAAGACATGGACCTGTATGCCCATTGGATAAATGGCAACTACCCCACAATGGCAGTGCTTGCCAGTTTCCTCGACAACTGGAATGAGAGCAGTGTACAAAAAATGACCAAGTCGGAAGACGGCAAGAGCGCGTCCTACACCCACACTTTTACGGAGGCGGTTACAGCCGCCGAGTTTGGTCTGCGTGAGAGCAAAGACGACAGTACCAATGAAGAGCAGCAAGCCGACTGGTGGGCACTCCAAACAGCCGCAGAGCCTATCACCGCAAGCACAACCGTGCCATTGTGCAGCGAGAATAGCATAGGCGAGGGTAACACACAAAACATACAGATTACGGTCAGCGAGCCGCAAGACATTACATTCACCTTTGACTACGAGACCAAGGAACTGACAGTTACCTATGCCAAGGACAACCTGAATACATATCGGTTGGTGTATGTGGAGGAACTCGACGGTACACCCCAAGTATTCCACCCGAGCCACACGATAGCAGCAGCGGAAGAGGGTACACGCACGGACACTATCAGCCTGTATATCAAGCCCTTTGAGCGCAAAGCCGAGGGCAGCAATCCCAACAACTGCTATGTGGTGCTGCAACAAATGACCGGCAACAGCCTCAGGAGCATGGACTGGGTAGAGAGCCGGAGGATAGACATAAAAGAGCAAAAGGACATATTCCGCACCAATGGCGTGTACAATTTTGTGTTGGTGCAGGATGGCAGCGGTGTTTCGTTGCCAATGGAGAGAGTGCACCCTTACAGCGGCGACTACTATATCCGCTTGGGACTGGACAGGGACTATCGGAGCAGCGAGAAAGTGTTCCGCTTCAGCGACTACGCCAGCAAGTACGACGAGCGCTTTGACCACTATTTCTGCCAATACACAGAGGGCAGCGACGTGCGTTTCTGCGTGGCATGCGACTACTCGGAGTGCGTGAGCGACACGCTGGTGCAGGAGCCCGAAGGAGACCCGCACCACGACTACACCGACGCGAACGGCAAACTGCTGCATAACGCCAATGTGCGGTTCATGTGGAACAGCGAGGACAACAGTACAGACCGCGCCTACCTTGCCGGCGCGGGAGAGAACCTGCACCTGCTGAGCGCAGAGGGGATTTACAATCTCGGCAGTAGCGAATCAAACACGGATATAGTGCTTTCGGACGCAAACGACTGGGTGTATCAAGCGGACATAACCGCCGACACAGGCGCCCGCGTGAAACTGAAAGTGTTGCCTTACAACGGCGCCACAGAGTACCGCTACTTCAAAGGCGAGGAGGGCGATTTTACCAATGCGAACACCGTGCAACTGATAGGCGGGGCAACAGGGCAGCGACTGAGCGTCCGCGTGATATATGACTTCAAGTCCAACCACCTGATATGCGCGTGGCTGCCGGGGTCTTCTTCGGAGGGGATAAAAGACACTCTGGTTCTGGAGTCGGACTTGATACTGATAAGGGAAGAGCACCAAGACGCCCAGCAAATCACCTTCAGCGATGATAAGGCGTGTATCACCAAAGTAAGTCAAGTGTACGGCGTCATCAGCCTGCCCAAGACACACTTTGACGACACCAGTGTATCGGACAATGCCAAGAAGTTCTATTGGATTTCCTTCCCGTACGACGTGCACCTGTCGGAGGTGTTCAGCGTGCTGACCTACGGCAAGGACTATATAGTGAAGTATTACGACGGCGAGAGCCGTGCGCGAGAGGGCTTCTGGGCAGACTCGCCCTCGTTCTGGCGGGTATATGGCAGCACGGAGGGAGTAACCCTGCATAAGGGTACGGGCTATCTGCTGCACGTGAACATCAACAACATAGGCAGTTTCTTTACCAATGACAATACGAGTGTCAATATCTACTTCCCCTCTGCGAACACCGACTCGCTGACCATCAGCGGGGATATAGAGAGCGTGGAAGTGCCTGTGCACGCCTGCTCCATAACGCGAGACCATCGCAATATCTACGACTCGAACTGGAACCTGATAGGCGTACCCTCGTGGGCAAACATAAACGAAATGGGTTTGCCAACGGCTACTGAGATAGAGGGTATCAGCGTGCAGTTCCTCTATGATTATCAACCTGCGACTAACGATTACAAGGTGATTGAAGCAGGGTCGTATAATTTTGGTAGCATGAAAGCCTACATGGTGCAGTTTGCGGGTACGATAAACTGGAAAGAAAAGACAACCACGCCTGCCCAAAAGCAAATGCGCGCATCGGAAGCGGGCAGCATCGCGGACAAGACCATCCGCATAGAGTTGCTGCGCGGCGAGGAGAGTCTTGACCACACCTATGTGCAACTATCCGAGAACGAGGATATCAGCAACGAGTTCGACCTCAACAGCGACTTGACGAAGATACAAAACGCGGGCAGCAACCTCTACACGCTGATAGGCAGCGAGCAGATAGAGGCGGCGGCGAACATCCTGCCTTACAGCGAGCAGACCATCTACGTGCCGCTAGGCGTCAGCGTTGACCGAGACGGAGCCTACACCTTCGCCCTATCCGAGGAGATGGAGGGCATGGATGTGCGCATCGCCGATGCAGAGACAGGCTATACCCACAACCTGCTCTTCTCGCCCTACGAGGTATCGCTCACGGCAGGCACCTACACCCGGCGTTTCTCGCTGGAGATACACGCGTCAAGCGAGGTAACCACGGAGCACTCCGAGACCGACGCGTCGGGAGAGCGACTCCGCAAGGTGCTGCTGGACGGGCACCTCATCATCCAACGCGGCGAGAAAGTGTATGACGCACAGGGGAGACGCATCCAATAGCGGCGTGCGGCAAGGGACAAAAAAGACTGCCTGACAGCATTGTCAGGCAGTCTTTGTATTTCTACCGAGTCGGTTTATTCGAATGCACCCATCTGCAACATGGAAACCTCTTTGGGGGTGAGGAAGCGGTATTTGCCGCGTGCAACATTCTTCTTGGTCAGTCCGGCGAAGGACACGCGGTCGAGTTGCATCACCTTGTAGCCCACTTTCTCGAACAGACGGCGCACGACGCGGTTCTGACCGGAGTGGATTTCCAAGCCTATGTGACGGCGGTCGTCCTTAGGAAACTCCAATGCGTCGGGGACAATCCTCTCGTCGTCGAGCAGGATACCCGCCCGCAGGGTGGCTTCGTCCGTCTCGTCCAAATCCCTGTCGAGGGTAGCCGCATAGACTTTCTTCTTGCCGTACTTCGGGTGCGTCAACTTAGCCGCAAGGTCTCCATCGTTGGTGAGCAGGAGCACGCCGGTGGTGTTACGGTCGAGCCGTCCGACGGGATAGATACGCTCGGAGCAGGCATTGCGCACAATGTCAATCACGGTGTGCCGCTCCT
>JBJEJX010000112.1:0-16838 GCA_051878345.1 Paludibacteraceae bacterium
CCTTGCGCCGCCGCCATCTCGCGGCGGATACGGCTCAGTTCGGGGCTGGCATTGTCTGCCAAGCGACCGTACTTGTCGAGTACCCCCTCTATCAGACGGAGGACGAAAAGGATACCCTGACTATCCGCGGTACGGGCTGCAGTAGAGTTGCCTATGGAAAGCGCGGAGAGGCAGGGGAAACGCACGGGGTCGAGTGATGAGAAGAAGGCTTGCAAGCGGGCGGCATAATCGATGGTCTTGCTGAGATCGAAGAGTTCGGCTTCGTCAAGGAACAGCCCTTCGATACGAATGCGGGCAAGCGGCTCGCGCATATCGTGTATCTCGCCGCGGGGAAAATCAAGAGAACCGTCTTCGAAGATACGCTTCATCTCATCGGTCTCATTGAGCAGGCGGGAGACCTCGGTGAGGTTGTTGGAGAACGCCATTGCGTCCACCTGCTCTTTGCCGAGCGGAGATGTGCAGCGACGGCGGAGTTCATCGCGGACGGTGGTGAAGTCTATTTTGTGTTCGATAGGATTCATGCGCTACGCGGGGAGGTGTGTGGGCAGGTATTTGGCGGTGTGTATTTGTTGCGATTTTCTGCAAAGGGGTGCTATTCTGTGATTGCGGGGAGATAGGTTCCCGTGAAAGTTGGCTATCGAGAATGCCCCAATGTTGTTCCCGAAAAAAACATCAGCCGAGAATGCGGACGTCCCTTAGAACTTTGGCTCCTGCGGCGTTGTTTAGTTTGGCAACCAACTCGAAACGGCAGTCAAAGAGTTGGGCTTTGAGTGCCGCGCTGGAGATATGGACGATGAGCATGCCGTTCTTGACTTCCACGGAGCGTGTGAGACGGGCTACGGCATCTCCCATAACCTCTGGCCATAGTTCCACTATCCGCGTCTCCAAGACGGGTTGTTCCAAGCCTGATTCGCGCAAAAAGGCAACGATGGCATCTCCTATGGGGACTGTTAAGCCGCGCATTTCTCTAACTATTTATCCTTCTTTGGTTTGCGCAGGTAGATGGCTTGACGGGTTTTGAGGACACGGATGGAAGGGGCAAAGTTGTTGTATTGCTGCACTTTCTTCATCTGTACGCCTTCGCGTTGGCATATCTCCCACAGGGTCTCGCCGGGAGTAACCCACATGAGTGTCTTCTCTTTGGGTGCTTGCGATTTCTTTTTGGAAAGATAGATACGGTCGCCCGGTTGGAGCGTTCTGCCGAGGGCATCGTTCTGCTCGCGGAGGTCTCTCTCTCTGACATTCAGACTGAAAGCAACTGTCGCATAGGTATCTCCCTCCTGCGCGAGGACGTACTTGACTCCGTTGCACTTTTGCTTCTGATGGCTTTTGAAGAACTGCTTCTTTTCTTTGCTTGCCGAGAGCGGTTCCACATATTCGGGTTCGGGATTGGAGGTGATAATGGCGATGGGGTCGTTTTTCTTTACCACCACGGGACGGTCGGTTGAAGGATTATTTCTTGTATTACAGACGGTCTCCCAGTTCTTGTTCGTGAGGCAGTCGAGACGGTAGTCTTGGATGAGTTTGATGAGTTTTTGGGGATAGTTGGGGTCGGTGGCGTAACCGCATCTCTTGAGTCCGTATGCCCAGCCTTCGTAATCCTCAACGGCTATCTCGAAGAGCGATTGATAGCGCGATCGTTGGAGGAATACCGCGTGGTCGTCGAAGGACTGACTGGCGTTCTTGTACACGCGGAAACAATCGTCTTTCCTATCGTCGTCTTTGTGATAGGTTTTGCCTGTCCAGTCGGAAGTGCACTTGATACCAAAATGATTGTTGGCTCGGGTGGCAAGTTCGCTGGTGCCTGCCGCCGATTCGAGGAGAGCCTGCGCCATGATGATGGAGGCGGGGATGCCGTAATGCTTCTGGTTATCCACCGCTACGTCACGCCACTGGGCAATGTATTGCAGATATTGCTGATTTTGGGAAGACTGCGCATGAACTTGGACGAAGACAGCGCATAAGAGAAAAAAGACGATAGTGGTTTTCTTCATTTCTTGCATAATCTGTATAAAAACGCTGCAAAAGTACAAAAAAATTTGCACACCTGCAAAAAAAATTGTATCTTTGCACGCTAATTTGTGGAAAATTATGAAAAAGACTATTTTGTTAGCCGTCTTGGCGTGTGTGCTGGTCGGGTTTGGTTCGTGCAATTACTATTCTCCGAAAGAGGTAATATATGAGTCCAATTTCAAGACGCTGGACTTGCGTGTGAACGCCAACGATTGGGCTTTCTCGGCGGAAGGCGGGTATTACTATTGCACTTTCAGCGTGCCGGAATTAACTTCTGCGATATATGATTATGGCGTGGTGAGTTGTTATCGGGAGTACAACAAGGGGACGAATGGCGCGTACCAATTGCCGTTGCCGCAGACGATACACAATGTGGATGCGGGCGATGGGGCATTGTACACTACCACGATTGACTTCTCGTTTTCCGTAGGCGTGGTGGAGATTGTGCTGACGAATAATGATTTTGCTTATAATGATCCGGAAGGGATGGACTTCCGATTGAATATGGTTTGGTAATCCAATTAAGAGTTTGCAATGAAGAATTTTGCATTGATTGGTGCGGCGGGGTATATTGCACCGCGGCATATTAAGGCGATAGCCGATACGGGGAATAACCTGATGGTCGCCTATGACAAGTTTGACTCTGTGGGACGATTGGACGCTTCGTTCCCGGAGTGCTCTTTTTTTACGGAGAATGAGCAGTTTGACCGTTTCTGTTCGAAGCAGATGCGCACGGATAATCCGTTGCATTGGGTAGCGATATGTACGCCGAACTACACTCATGATGCGTTTATCCGCTATGGGTTGCGCTTGGGCTGCGATGTGATATGCGAGAAACCGCTGGTGCTGAATCCGTACAACATTGACAACCTTGTGGAGTTGGAGCAGGAAACGGGGCACAAGGCATACACTATCCTGCAACTGCGTCTGCATGACAAGATCCGCGCACTGAAAGAGAAAGTGGAGAAAGGTCCGAAAGACAAGGTGTATGATATCGATTTGACCTATATCACCAGCCGCGGCAAGTGGTACTATTCGAGTTGGAAAGGCGATGTGCACAAGGCAGGCGGTATAGCAACGAATATCGGCGTACATTTCTACGACATGCTGCAATGGATATTCGGTCCGGTGGAGAAGAATGTGGTGCATGTGATGTCGTTTGACCGCGTGGCGGGCTACTTGGAGTTGAAACAGGCGCGTGTGCGCTATTTCCTGAGTATCAATGGCGACTGCCTGCCGGAGAACGCAGTACAGGGCGAGAAACGGACGTATCGCACGCTGGCGATTGACGGCGAGGAGTTTGAGTTCTCGCAGGGCTTCACGGAGTTGCACACGGAGAGTTACAAGCATATCTTGGCGGGTGAGGGATTCCGTATCTCGGAGGCACGCCCGTGCATAGAGATTGTGAGCCAAATCAGGCATGCAGAGCCGATAGGGTTGGTGGGCGACTACCATCCGCTGGCGAAACTGCCGTTGGCAAGACACCCGTTTGGTTGGGACGAGAAGAGGTAGAGTCATTTCAAGTTCATTATGTATAATCGGCTGAGATACATATTCTTTTTGGGCTTGACGGCGATGGTCGTCGGGCTGTCGTCTTGCGTTACGAGCCGAAGGGTGAACTACATGCAAGAGCCCGACAAGAAGATTCCTTCCTATGCCGACACGCTGTCGTTCGAGGACTATCAGTTGCGCGTGAACGACCGCTTGTATATCTATGTGTACTCGTTGGATGAGAGGATAACGGCATTGTACAACTCCGGTATGACCAACTACAACTTGCGACAGCAGATAAGGCAAAATTCGATGTATGGGTCAAATGAGTTGTACACTTATCTTGTGGATATAGATGGGAATATCGATTTTCCGACATTGGGGAAAGTGCCGGTGTTAGGGCTGACGACGCGGGAGGTGAAGCATAAGTTGGAGGAAGAATTAAGTCAATTGATGAAGGAGATGCCCGGCTATCAGACTATCTCTGTGGAGGTGAATATCGTGCAACGGTCGTTCTCTATCATTGGAGCACAGAGCGGGCGCTACTATATTGACCGCGAGAAGATGACTATCTTCGAGGCATTGGCGATGGCGGGCGACTTGGGAGAGTTCTCTGATAGGTCGCAAATAAAGTTGGTGCGCGAGAAAGACGGCGTTACCACTATCAAGACCTTTGATGTGCGGTCGAAAGATATTATCAACTCGGAGTTTTACTACATTGAGCCGAACGATATTATCTATATCCGTCAGATACCCGGCAAGTCGTTTGGTATCAACTCGGCGGGCACGGCAGTAAGCGTGGTGGCATCCACTATTTCGTTCGGTGTGTTCATCTACTCGTTGGTGCAGACGGGTATTCACCTGTATAACAAGTACAATCCCGCTCCGGCGAAATAAGAGGAGGAAAGAGAAATGAAACGCAAGATACTATACGGATTGCTCCTCCTGCCGCTACTGCTGAGCAGTTGCTATAGCCATCGGGTAATTGGCTTGCTGCAAGAGCCCGGCAAGCACAACGACCTGCCTGTTTACGACTCGGCGGAGTATGTGCCCTACACGATACGGGTGAACGATGAGATTATCTACCGCCTGATAACCATGGACGAGACTATCTCGAAGACCATATCGGGCAACCAATCCTATACAGGGCAGTATGCCAACTCCTACCGCGTCTATTCGGACGGGACAATAGATGTGCCTTTCTTGAAACCCGTGCATGTGGAGGGACTGACGATAGAGCAGGCGCAGGATACGCTGCGGGCGGCATTCCGTGAGATAATCCCCGACGCGGACGTGAAGTTGGCGCTATACAATAAGTACTTCACCGTGGTAGGTGATATCAATTCCGGTGAGTACTATATATATAAGGAGAAGATGAATATCTTCGAGGCTCTCGCCATGACGGGTGATTTGATGAACTCGGGCGACCGGCGGCATGTGCGGATTATTCGTCCGCAGGGCAATGGCGAGGAGCCGGAAGTGCTGGAGTTTGATATCCGCACGAACACTATCATCAACTCGAAATACTATTATGTCTATCCAAACGACGTGATATACGTGGCGCGAACGAAAGACAGTTTCTTCAAGGTGCCGTCCTACACGGGTTTCCTCGGGCTAATCACTTCTTCGCTATCGCTGCTGGTGTCGGTGCTCAACTACACCGTGCTGTTGATAGACTAAACAGGGATTTCAGGTTTCAAGTTTCAAAGTCTTTTTCTATGGCAGAAAACGCTACATATACGCCTTCTGGCAACAGCAACTACATCTACGGTCAGCCCAATAATGCGCAGTACTATGGTTCGGGGAACTATGGCAACGGGAACTACGGGCAAGGGAACAATAATGACCCGAATGAGGAGGAAGAAAGCAACTTCAACATTATGGAATGGGTAATGTTGTTCCTCCACTACTGGTACCTGTTCGTGATTGGTGTGGCAATAGCATGGGGCTGTGCAATGCTCAAGAACCGCAAGTGGTTGCCGTCTTACTACTCGCAGGGCACCATCATTATCAAGGAATCGGGCTATTATGGCGGCTCCAACTCGGCGCTGATGCAGGGCTTCGGCGTGGATGCAGGGTATAAGAATGTGAACAACCAAGTGATTATGCTCGGCTCATACGACTTGATGTGCCGCGTAGTGGACTCACTGCCGTTTATGCGGACGGAGTACATTACACAAGGGCGTTTCAAAACGCGCAATCTCTATCGCAATACACCTATCTTGATAGAAACATCGCACATAGAGCCTATGGCGTATTCCATTCTTTTCCAGTTGGAGATTCAGCCCGATGGTTCACTTATCATAACCTCTACCGATGAGGATGTGCCGATGACGGTTACCGGTCGTTATTATGAACCTATCCATTGTTCGTTGTTTGACGGGGTGATACGCCCTTCTGATACCAGTATCTCCGCAGGAAAGATGTTCTTCCGTTTCCGAACGAGAGAGTCTTTGGTAGGGGAGTTTATGGGGCGGTTGCAACTGCATTTCGTAGGCGAAGGAAGTACCGTGCTGGCGATTGCTCTGACCAGTGAGACCCCGCAGCGCGATTGTGAATTTATCGATAAGTTGGCAGAAATCTATCTGATACAGAACTTGGAGCAGAAGAACGAAGTGGCAGAGAATAGTATTCGCTTCATAAACCAGCAGTTGATAACCTTGCAATCCTCTTTGGAGGTCAGCGAGGGCGCGATGACGCAGTTCCGTCAGGAAAACCGCTTTGTGGATGTTGGCTCCTATGCAGGACAGTTGATGACCCGTATCTCGCAGTACGACCAGCAGAATATGTCCCTCAAACTGAAGGAAACCTATTTTGATTACCTGACCAACTACCTGCAAACCAACATTGAGAACGGTGCTGTAATAGCCCCGACCTCGTTGGGACTGAACGAGCCCATACTGATGTCGCTGGTGCAACAGCTGAACGACCTGCGCATACAACGCGGCGAACTGAGCGAGAAGAACGTCTATTATGCCAAATATACCAAGGACATAGAGAATGTGAAAACCGCCATCAACGAGGTGGTGGGTAGCATGCGAGCGTCTTTGGAGATAGAGAAGCAAGACCTGAAAAACCGCTTTGCCGATGTGGAGGAAGAGATAAAGAACCTGCCTTCCAAGGAGTTGCAGATGGTAGCCATTGAGCGCAACTACCGCATCGACGACAACTACTACACCTTCTTCCTGCAAAAGCGTGCGGAGGCGGAGATACAAAAAGCCGGCAATACCCCGGATAATAAGGTCCTGGACAAAGCCCGCACCACCGCGGTGGTCAACGGAAAGGCCAAGTCAAAGACTACGACCACGGCGCTTATCATCGGCTTGTTGGTGCCAATGGTGCTGATTATTCTGAGCGAGTTGCTCAATAACCGAATCCGTACGGTAAAAGACGTCAAGAAACTGAAAGAATACGCCCTAATAGGCTCTTTGAGACATGCGCGTACGCAGGACCCGACCTTGGTGCTTAATAAGCCCCGTTCTTCGTATGCCGAGATGATGCGCGCCATTCGAACGCGTATAGAGTTTATCATCAGGCGAAAGGAAGGAATCGTATTGACACTTACCTCCACGGAATCCGGAGACGGAAAGACCTTCTTGAGCACGAACTTATCTTCCCTATATGGTATGTCCGGCAAGAAAACGCTGTTGATGGATGTGGACTTGCGCAAGCCGAATGTGCATACCAAGTTAGGATTGGAGAACGGTTACGGACTGACCAACTATCTCGTGGGAGAGTGTAGTTTGGAGGATACGCTCTTGAAGGGTACTTCCTTCGGTTTCGATGTGATGCGGGCAGGTACCATTCCCCCCAATCCGGGCGAACTGATTCACTCGGACAAAATGGCGGAACTCATTGCCGAACTGCGCAAAGAGTATGCGTTTATCGTGATGGATACTTCTCCCATCGGCTTGGTTCCCGATGCCTATACGCTCATCGAACTGTCGGATCTTTGTCTCTTCGTGATTCGATGCAAGCAGACCAGCAAAGCCTTCTGCAAACAGACTATCCAGCAAATGACAGAGATGGTGGAAAACAAAGATAAGGTTCAACTCGTGCTGTCTGATGTACCCAATGAAGGACGATATGCCTACGGGTATGGCAACGCGTATGGTTATGGCTACGGTTACGGATATGGCTATGGGTATGGATACGGCTATAGCAACCGGTACGGACGGGCAAGAAACCGCTACGGGAAATACGGCGCGTATATTTACGATAGGCTCCATCATAAGAGAAACAGCAAAAACCAGCACTATTATGATGATGACGATGAGGCATAGATAACATACAGAATCGGCTACTATCTCCTAAAAGATAGTAGCCGATTTCCTTTCCACCCTCTGCCGCGGGTTTATCGCGGGTCTATCGTAACATTGTCGCGGGTCTATCGCAGGTCGGTCGCAGGTCTGTCGCAGGTCGGTCGCAGGTTTGTCGTGGGTCTATCGTAACATTATCGCGGGTCTATCGCGGGTCGGTCGCAGGTCTATCGTAACATTATCGCGGGTCTATCGCGGGTCGGTTGCGAGTCTATCGTAACATTATCGCGGGTCGGTCGCGGGTCTATCGTAACATTATCGCGGGTTTGTCGTGGGTCTATCGTAACATTATCGCGGGTCGGTCGCGGGTCGGTTGCGAGTCTATCGTAACATTATCGCGGGTCTGTCGCGGGTCTATCGTAACATTACCGCGGGTCGGTCGCAGGTCTATCGTAACATTATCGCGGGTCTGTCACAAATAATAGAGCCATAATGCAATTATGGCTCTACGTGTAGGGAGGGGGTGTCTAAGGGTAGCCCAAAGGTAGCCCAAAGGTAGCCCAAAGGTAGCCCAAAGGTAGCCCAAAGGTAGCGCAAGGGTAGCGCAAAGGTAGCGCAAAGGTAGCGCGAGGGTAGCGCGAAGGTAGCGCATGGGTAGCGGAAAGGTAGCGCGGTAGAGGCCTACTATTACTACTACTATTACTACTACTACTATTACTACTACTATTACTATTACTATTACTACTACTACTCTACTACTTTACCGTCCATTTGCAGCGGACGGGGGATATGATGCTACCCTCGTCTTTGAGGGATTTCATCGCTTTGTCCACTTCCTTACGGTCGAGGTCCGTGAGTTCTGCAATCTTGCCTGCATTGAGCGGCTCGCCTGCCTGACGCATGGCTGCCAATACTTGTTCTTTTGCTTCCATAATAGTCTGATTGATGATTAGTTGTATGGGTTAGTTAAAACTAAATAAGTCTTGTTCTCTGTTCTATGTTTCTTCTCTCGGCTCCTTGTTTCCTTGTCTTGTTCTCTTGTTCCCTGCTCTTTGTTTCTTGTTTCTTGCTCTTGTCCTCTGCTCTTTGTTTCTTGTTTCTTGGCTTCTTGTTCTCTGTTCTTGTTTCCTGCTCTTGCTCCTTGTTTCAACCTACATTCTCAGTTTGAATCCCGAAAGCAGGGTGTCGGGCGAGAAATGGAAGACGGATGCCATCTCGCCTGCCATGCAGAAACCGCATTTGCGGCACAGTTCCGTGCCGTAGCCGGTGCAGAGGCTGCGGGAGCCGTCGGTGTAGATAAAGTTCGTAACGAAACACTCTTCGCCCAACCGTATCTGTCCCAACGCATTCTGTTTCATGCGTTTAAGCCCCGAACGGGAGTTCATGACAGGATAGCCCTTGCGCTTGTATTCCAACACGCGGTCAATGACAGCCGCTTTCTGCTCCGGCGGCAACATGAGGTGTTCCGTACCAGGGTAGGGCGTGTGGAAATTAATGGAAATCTGCTCTATGTACGGGCTGCTCTTCACATACTCCATCGCTTGGTCAAGCGACTCGTGGTTGAGCGTGTTCACCACCATATTCACGCAGATATGCTTCTGCCCCGAACGGCGTATGTTCTCCTCCAAGCGTGCAAAGGTGCCCTCGCCGCGGACGCGGTCGTGGTACTCGCCCACGCCGTCCATGCTCACCCAAATGGAGTGGGGGTGAATCCACGAAAAGTCCTGCTGCGCGTTGGTCGTAACCGTGATAGAGAAGAAACCTATCCGCAACGCCGCGTCTATCAGGTCGTTGATAGTGCGTTCGCCTTCGCGCCACAGGGTAGGCTCGCCGCCTTCGAGGTCAATGAAACGCGAGCCCTGCTCGTAGGAGTAGCGCATATCCGCCACAATGTCGTCGAAGGTACGCTGCTTGTAGCCCGCGCTGCCGTACACGCTGCAATGCTTGCAGCGGAGGTTGCATTTGTCGGTAATGAACAGCACGGTCTGCAACGGCGCACGCCGCCCGAAGAAGCGTGCCCGAACGAACCATTGCGCAAGGTACAAATAACGGAGTGGGTTCATAGTTTCCAAAGGGCTGCAAGCCTAATCTTTTTCGTGTGCAAAGATAGTGCTTTTTGACGGAATATGCAAGATTATCGGGCTTTTTTTTGCTTATATCAGAAAAAAGTAGTAATTTTGCGGCGAAATGGATAGACATGTGCCACATAGTTCGCCATGGTGGTGGGTGCCGACATTGTATTTTGCGGAAGGCGTGCCCTATTTCCTTGTTACGAGCGTGAGTATCACGCTCTTCACGCAGTTGGGCGTACCCAATGGCGAAATGGCGCTGTTTACGAGTCTGATTACCTTTCCGTGGGTGCTGAAACCGCTGTGGAGCCCGTTTGTGGACGTGCTCCGCACGAAACGATGGTGGGTGCTGGTCATGCAGGCGGTAATGGCAGCGGCAATGCTGGGCGTGGCGCTGGCAGTGGCGGGGTGTGCCTTCCCGAAAGCGGAGACCACGCTGACCGTTCCCGCCACCGTGGCTATCGCGCTGGTGTTCTTCACCATTACGGCGTTTGCCTCCGCCACACACGACATAGCCGCCGACGGCTACTACATGCTCGCGCTCTCGGAGCACCAGCAGTCGGCGTTTGTGGGGCTGCGCTCCACATTCTACAAGATAGCCAATATCTTCTGTCAATCGGCTCTGCTGCTGATAGTGGGGTGGCTGCAACGGTACACCACGGTTGCCGCTTCGTGGACATATGTGTTGCTCGGCTGCAGCGGACTGCTGGCACTGCTGGCGGTATGGCATGCGTGGGCAATGAGCCCCAACAGCGAGAAGAATACTCAGAACACTCCGATAGCCAAACCCTCGAACAGCGCGGCACTTTTCAAAGAAGTCGGCGAGACATTTGTGAGTTTCTTCCGCAAGCCGGGGATAGCGTTGGCATTGTGTTTCATGCTGGTGTACCGCCTGCCGGAGGCGCTGCTGCTGAAACTCTGCAATCCGTTCTTCCTCGCCACGCAGACCGATGGCGGACTGGGACTGAATGTAGGCACGGTGGGCGAGATATACGGGATAGGCGTGGTGCTCATGCTGGCGGGCGGCATAGCGGGCGGACTGATAGTGAGCCGATGGGGACTGAAGCAGACATTTATCCCGCTGGCGTTGTGGCTGACGCTGCCCTGTATCGTATATGTCTATCTGGCTGCCTGCCAACCCGTTTCTTTCTGGTTGATAGCGCTTTGTATCGGTATCGAGCAGTTGGGCTACGGACTGGGCTACACCATCTGTATGGTCTATATGATGCGTTTTGCCGACGGGGCGCACAAGACCGCACATTTCTCGCTCTGCACGGCGTTTATGTTCCTCGGTCTGCTGCTGCCCGGTCTGGTGGCGGGCTATGTGGAGCAGGCAACGGGCTACTTGGGCTTCTTCTGGGTGGTAATGGCTTGCTGCATACCGAGCATTGCCGTGGCAGTGGCGGTACAGCGGAAACTGTAATCCATAGAAAACATAGAATTATAGAATTCCTATACTTTATAAATACAATATCCCAATGAATATCAAGCGTTTAGTACCTGACACCATTACCGGCTGCAACCTGCTCTGCGGGGCAGTAGCGGTATTTTTGGCTACCGAGGGAGCGTTCCTGTATGCTTTTCTCTTTATCCTTTTGGGTGCGTTCTTCGACTTCTTTGACGGCATGTCGGCACGCCTGCTGAAAGTGCCGAGCCCGCTGGGCATACAAATGGACTCGCTGGCGGACGACATCACTTTCGGCTTGGCACCGTCCATGATGCTCTGTTGCTACCTGCGCCCGCTCATCGGCTGGTGGTGTCTGATAGCCCTGCTCATGGCGGCAGCCTCGGCGCGACGGCTGGCGAAGTTCAACATAGATGAGCGGCAGACCAGCAGTTTTATCGGCTTGGCAACGCCTGCCAATGCTATCTTTTGGGGTTCGCTCTGCTGCATGCCTTATGCTATGATGGCGGCAGCATGGGTGCCGTGGGTGCTGCTGGCGTTGAGCCTCGTGAGTTGCTACCTGCTGAACGCGGAGATACCTTTCTTCTCGTTCAAGTTCCACGGCTTCGGCTGGAAAGAGCACATGCCGCAGTATCTGTTCCTGATAGGTGCGGTGGTGATTATCGTTTTCTGCGTGGTGAAAGCCTGCGTACACCATCATCCTATGTTGGCGGTCTTTGCCGGCGCAGCATGCGTGCTATGGTATGTATTCATGAACCTGCTTTGGAATGTTGTGAAGAAATGAGAAAGACACATTTTTGGAGAATATGCCCGGTAGTGTGCGGACTGCTGCTGGCAGGAGGCGTTTATGCCGAGATACCTGAGGGCTATTATGCCAAGGCACAGGGGCTGAGCGACTCGCTGTTGCGTCAAGCCTTGTACGACACCATCCGCGGCGGCGTGCGCATACACTATGGCACGCAGGGCTACACCTATCCCGACAAGGTATATTATCCCGGTACATGGAACTGTTTCCCGCAGACCGATATGCGGTCAGACGGTTTGGTCTGGGATATGTACTCCAACACCAAACGCTATTTCCCGCACGATGGCGGTTCGGCATGCGGATTGGAGATAGAACACTGCCTGCCCAAGTCGTGGTGGGGATGGACAGACAAAGACACCGCCTCCTCCAAGCGGGCATATCAGGATTTGTTTATCTTGAACCCTGCGGACGGCAGCGCCAATCAAAACAAGAGCAACTACCCGCCCGGGCACGTGGTGAAAGGCGATAAGTTTGACAACGGCTCTTTTCGTATGGATAAAGCCGCTTCGTCCCAATACGGCTGGATATGCTTTGAGCCGGCAGAGGAATATCGCGGCGACTTCGCCCGCACCTATTTCTATGTGGCGACCGCCTATGCCGACCTGCCTTTCGGCGCAGGCAATGCCGACCTGCAACGCTACTTGACCGACAGCACCTACCTGGTGTTCAAGCCGTGGCTGGTGGAGGTGTTGCTCGACTGGCACCGCGCCGACCCCGTGAGCGAGAAAGAGCGCAGGCGGGCAGAGACGGTGTTTTCCATTCAGGGTAACCGCAACCCCTACATAGACTATCCCGAACTGGTGGAGTATATCTGGGGCGACAAGAAAGGGCAGGCTGCGGATTTTAGTGCGCTGGTTTGCACGGCAACGGAAGATTATCAGCCGGAGGAAGACTGTACCGACTTGGTGCTCCATGCGGCGGAGGACTTGACACAGGCGGGATTCACCGTCTCTTGGTCAGACTGTCCGGGTACATACACTTTGGACGTGTTCTTACGGCAGGAGACCGGCAGTTGGGACACCATTGTGAACATGCCTGCCATGGGCTCCTCGCATATCAAAGCGTGCCCGAACATAAAGACCAACGGCAACACCTCGGCAACGGCAGCCGGAACGAATGCGGTTACAATGGGTGTCAGTGACCGCGACGGCGCCATCATCGTTTACGACTTGGGATTGACCTCACCCGCCCTGTTACAGTTCCGCAGCGGTATCTATAAGTCGGCAACGGCGGGGGAACTCCAAGTCTTCTTCAACGACCATACTACCGCAGACACTACCTTCATCTTACCCGCATCGCGCGACGAGGTATGGTATTCCGTTCCGTTGGCGGCGGGGTTGGATAGTGTTACCATCCTTTCCGTAGGCGGTAGCACCACCAAGCGGGCTTGCATGCAGGCGCTCTATGTGTTGCAAGGGGATTATGCCGTTACGCATACCTCCCTCGCCGATTATCCTTGCACGCTGAACAATGTGGCGTCCCATTACATTCATCTGCCCGAAAACAGAACCGATTCCGTCTTCCACTACAGCATCACCAATGCCAAAGGGGATTACAGAGAACAAAAAGTGACGGTATCGGCTTCTGCGACTCCGTTGCAAGAGACGGGTGAGGAGCGCAAACCTGCTTGCAAATACATCAAGGGGCAGCAAGTCATCATAGAGAGAGAGGGCGTGAAGTACTCTGTTTTAGGCACAAAAGTGGCGCAATAGTGAAGAAATTATTGACACAAAATAGCACATTTTTGGGTCTCTGTCTATTGCTGATACTTGCCTTGGCCATCGCTGTCGGCTGCGTACCCAAAGGAGAACTCCACTTGTCGCTATGCCTCTTTGAATGCCATACGCCGCTGTCGGATACATTCTTTCGCTACTACACGCAGGTGGGCGAGTGGGTGCCTTATGTGGTGTGTTTCCTGCTGCTTTTCTACCGCTTGGGCTGGGCAACCTTCACCACATCGTGCGTATTGCTCTCGGGCGCGGTTACACAGGTGCTGAAACGCATAGTGGACGCTCCGCGTCCGCTCACATGGTTTGCCGCCAACTATCCCAATGTGCAGTTGCCGCTGGCGGACGGTGTGGAAATGAGTCGCTATTTCTCTTTCCCGTCGGGGCACACCACCACTTTCTTCGCGTTTTTCTTCGCCCTGTCCATCATCGTTTGTCAAAGCGATTCCCGGAAGGCGCAATGCTCCGTCGTTCAAACCTTATTCTTTCTTCTTGCGGCATTGGGCGGCTATTCGCGCATATACCTTTCCCAGCATTTCGCGGCAGATATATTGGGCGGAATAGGTATCGGACTGCTCATAACAGGGCTTCTTTACCTGCTTTTTGCACGCTGGGAAGGCAAAAAGTGGTGGGAAATGCACTTTTTTGCAAAAAAACGCTGAAAAAATTTGCGTATGTCAAAAAAAAGCAGTACCTTTGCACTCGCTTTTGAGAAATCGGGCGTTTAGCTCAGCTGGTTTAGAGCATCTGCCCTACAAGCAGAGGGTCTGCGGTTCGAATCCGTAAACGCCCACACCGATTTAATCTCATCTCCCGCAAAGGGAAATCGGGCGTTTAGCTCAGCTGGTTTAGAGCATCTGCCCTACAAGCAGAGGGTCTGCGGTTCGAATCCGTAAACGCCCACACAAGAGCCTGTTCAAGGCTCTTTTTTTGTGCTTTCAGCCGGATAAGTGCTTCAATAAGGAAATAAAAATTACAATTCTTTATCCGTCTTTGTCTTGCCTAATGTAGAATATCCGCCAAGACCAATGCCGCCATGGCTTCCACCACAGGAACGGCTCTGACCGCCACGCAGGCGTCGTGGCGCCCCCTCACGCCCATCTTGGCGATAGAAGGCGTTGGTTTGAACACACAACGGAAAGTAATGGGCGTGCCGTCGGCTATACCGCCCGCCATCCCGCCGGAGATACGGTTGGCCTCGCTCCCTTTCATGCCAATCCCCTCGAAGCCCGTGCCGTAGTCAAACCCTTTGCAGGCGTTGATACTCATCATCGCGAATGCCAACTCGGCTTGCAACTTATTGAAAATAGGTTCTCCCGTCCCCACGGGCACGCCCGTAATCGTACAGCGCACAATACCTCCGACAGAGTCGCCCTCAGCTTGCACCGAGCGTATCACCTCATCAAACCGCGTCGGGTCGGTCTCGTTCCCCACCTGCACCAACTCCGCCTGTATGCCAATGCCTTTCAGTCGCAGCAGTTGCTTGGCGATACAGCCTGCCACCACTCTCCCTGCCGTCTCGCGTGCCGACGCCCTGCCGCCGCCGCGCCAGTCGCGAATGCCGTATTTCTGCCGGTAAGTCCAATCGGCATGCCCCGCACGGTAGTTGTGCTTCAACCACTCATAATCTTCGGGGCGTGCGTCCCGATTGCGAATGATAAAAGCAATCGGAGTGCCCAGCGTTACGCCGTCCATCACCCCGCTCAGCCACTCCACTTCGTCCGCTTCGTTCCGTGCCCGCGCGGACGCACCCGCTTTCGCACCCCGCCCGGCACGGCGGTCCAACTCCCGGCGTATCATGGACATATCAATATGCAATCCGGACGGCACACCGTCCAACACACCGCCGACAGCCCGCCCGTGCGACTCCCCGAAACTGGTGAACACAAACCGATTCCCGAAACTATTCATCTTGATTCGCAATTCGTCCGTATGGATCGTATCCGTATTGCACACGCAACCATACTAAACAAAAACGCTGCAAATCAGTTGTTTGCAGCATTTTGCGGAGAAAGGGGGATTCGAACCCCCGGTACAGTTACCCGTACGACAGTTTAGCAAACTGTTGGTTTAAGCCACTCACCCATCTCTCCTTTCGGATTTTGAGCAGAAAACATACCGTTTTTGCCAAATGCGGTTGCAAAATTACAACTTTTTTCTGATATACACAAATTTTTCAGGGATTTTTTTGCGTATTTCAGAAAAAAAGAGTAATTTTGCACCCGATTTTGAAAGAAGATTCGTTATTGAGGGCAAAACCCCGACCGAAAGGGGCGCAATACAACCGAAAAGCCCTCCCGATAGAAGTTTAATTGAAAGGCGGTTCGCGTACAATTGTGAGAATTAAATCAGCGAACTTGACATCCCCACAGTCCCCTTTCAGAAATGTTGTTTTGATGAAGAATACCGAGATTGAACGCAAGTTTCTTGTGGCAAACGACTCGTTCCTTGCCCAAGCGACCCGTCAGTATGAGATTGAACAAGGCTATCTGTCCAAAGAGCCTGCGCGTACCATTCGCGTACGCATACGCGACACACGCGCGTTCCTTACCATCAAGTCCACCGAAAACAGTCAGACCCTCGAACGCTTCGAGTGGGAAAAAGAGATTGACGTGCAGGATGCACGGCAACTGCTCCGCTTGTGTCTGCCGGGCGTGATTAGCAAGACCCGCTATATCGTGCCCGCCGAGGAGGCAGGTCTGAAATGGGAAGTGGATATCTTCCACGGCAGCCACGAGGGACTGTGCATAGCCGAGTTGGAACTCCCCGCGGCGGACACACCTTTCCGCAAGCCCGATTTTGTAGGCGAAGAGGTTACCGGCAACCCCGCCTATTACAATGCAAACCTATAACAAAAGACCGCGCTCCGCGCGGGTAGATACAAAAAAGATTTCACTATGAAAAGACAAACGAAACGCATACTCATCGGCATTGCCGTTTTCCTGGTTGCCGTCGTGGCAACCATCTGCTTTGAGCAGTATTATCGAATGAATGTCAGCAACTTCCGTTCCAAAGACGGCGAGAAGCACGGCTATCATATCTATCCTTCGGCGACCACCGATTCGGTGC
>JBJEJX010000113.1:0-16729 GCA_051878345.1 Paludibacteraceae bacterium
ATGATGTTCCGCGGGTCGTTCAGTCCGCAGAAGATACGGGTGATGTCCACGCCCTGTGCGTGTTTCACTTTGTACATCAGTTGGCGCACGTCAGCGGGCACGGGGTTCATGCGCAGTGCGTTCAGTCCGCGGTCAAGCATATGGGTCTTGATACCTGCCTCGTTGAAGAACTTGGTGAAGGTGCGCACGGCTTGGTTGGGATTCTCGCCGTAGAGCAGGTTCACTTGCTCGCTTGCACCGCCGTTGGTTTCCACGCGGTCAAAGCAACCCATGTCGATAATCACGGGTGCTATCTTTGCTAACTGGTCTTTCCGCGGTACGTATTTGCCGCTCGATTGCCACATGTCGCGATAGACAAGGCTAAACTGAATTTCTTTTTTCATATTATATAAGGTGTAGTTCCTAAATCCGCCGCAAAGTTACGACTTTTTTTTGACATGGACAAACAAAACAGGGAAATAATTTTTCCCTCCGTTTCTAACCTTCATTTTCTCGCTCTGCGCCCAATTCCGCCGCGCGCAATCCCCCGTTCCGAAACACCTGCTGCAATGGTCCGTTTTTCGCAAACATCGTTTAGAACCTGTAACGATTTCCCGCCCTGATTCTACCGAAATCTCCCCGATTCCGTATCGTAACATTATCGTAACATAAGCAAGCCTGTGCCGAACCCGTATCCTGCTTTGTACTGATAAAGGTTTTCCTGCATTAGGATATTGTCTCTTAATATATGGTGCCGCTCGCGTACTGCACGCCTCGGTCTGAATAGTGCATCGTGCCGCACAAGTTGCCACCGCCTTCACCTGTAATGCCTGTTCCAATGCCATAACCATATATTTTGCCCTCAAATCCAAAGAAACCGCGTAGCCGACGCAGGGTAGTAGTCAGTCAAAGTGCAGATAGCAGTAACCGCCTCCCGACAAAGGAATATACGTTATATCCGCTACTACAACATATTCACATGGTTCATATTCAACGCTTTCGTGCAGTCGGGACACTAAAATACAAATGTTTGGAGTTGGTCGTGTGTTCCATTCGCCGCGGTGGGATGACTCGGTAGCAGTGCATCAATCTAAAAAATGGTCCCTTGCCTACCCGAGGCTTTTTCCGAGGATATCACAACGGTTGCATAGGGTCTCGTGCAGCCGGTAAGCGGCATCAACGACCAATAGTTGCGGACTATGTCAAATATCTGTGGTTTAGCTGGCTACTGATTGTGGATTGAGTTTTTTTTTACTTTTGATAGCATTCTATTCGTTCTATGAGCAAACCTTATTTGGTATGAGAAAATACCCTCCCCCTCGCTTTTAACCCATTGGTATGGGCTAACCCAAAAATATAGTCGCAATATAGCACAAAAAGAGCGGAAGCCTCCATCTGTACGCTATTTTCAGTTAGTCAAAATATAGAAATAAAGGAAAAAAACAGGTCGCTTTTCTGTACAATTAATATGATATAAAGGGATAAAAAGTCCATTTTTATGCTGTAAAACATATATTCTGCTATTGCATAAATAAAAAGCAACAGCGAACTAATTTTTTTTGTGGAAAAATTTGCGTGTTTCAAAAAAATATAGTAATTTTGTTGCCGATTTTGATGTCAGAATAGACGAAAGTTTAAACTGTCATTCGAGACATCCGTTGTGCGTTGGACAATCAACAAATCAACAATCAATACTAACTAACAAATCTTATATGATGAAGAACTTATCCCTTTGCGTAATGTGTATTGTGTGCCTTGCCGTCGGGCTTGTTTCTTGCAAGTCGGATGTGGACGTTATCGGCACAAATGATACCATTACTCAATCGACTTTGTCGAAAGCGCACGCTTATGCCGTGGCAGAGTCGGGCTTGCAGTATCGGGTGATTGAGTACACGCTCGCCAAAGACGGTACCGGAACCCGTGTGGAACGCTTGTTTGGTGACGGTATAGCCACTGTGGACCAAACTAAGCAATTAACTTACGCATTAGGTGACTATCAAAACGCTTATGCTACCCGCCTGATTGACGTTGTTTTTGCTGACGGTGCCACCAAGCAAATGGTATGGGAAGGTGGTGTACTGAGCGATGAGGAGCATGCCTATGCCTCATCCAAAGTGGCAGACGCTTTCAAGACCATTTACACCGACTTGTCCAACACTGATTGGGCGTATAACGAGAAAACATTGTGGATAGATACTATCCCGATGGACTCGCTCAAGTACGATTCGGTTTACCAGAAAGTGAAAGACCCTGTTACCGGCGAGATATTGAAAAACGCTGCCGGAGGCGACTCTATTGCTAAAGTAGAGAAGGTGGACACTGTCCGTTGGAACGAATACGACACCATCGGCGCAAAGACGAACCTTGATATACACATGACACTGAAACGCGAGTCGAATGCAAATATAGGGTCATATGTGTATGATTATAAGGAGTACGCGCGCGATAGTGTGATAACTCACGACAGTGTACGCAGCGTAGTGAATTTCCATTGGGGATTCGCATCCGTTACATCGGCAAAGAAGGCAACCGTGATAGGCGTGCTGGCTGCTGACACCGTAACGCTTGAAATTTCTGACTTCGCGAAGAAAGACAAAGTACTGATGCTGGAAGGTAAGAAACTTAAATTGCAATAACATACCATGAAAAGATATAATTCTAATTTTTGGCGTTCTGTTGTTTGCCTTGTCTTGATGCTGACAGGCATGAGCGCATACGCACAGAGTAGCATTAGCGGAACGGTGTTGGAAGCCGCTACGGGCGAGCCCGTTATCGGCGCGAACATCATTGCTGTGGGTACTACCAATGGTACGATTACCGATTTTGACGGTAACTTCACACTGACGGTCGCTGAAGGTGCTAATCTGGAAATCAGTTATATGGGTTACAAGACCGTTACTATCCCCGCCAAGAACGGCATGCGCGTTCTGCTCTCGGAAGATACGGAGTTGCTGGATGAAGTGGTGGTAGTCGGCTATGGTGTGGTGAAGAAAAACGATGCCACCGGTTCGGTAACCGCCATCAAGCCCGATGATATGAATAAAGGTCTGAATACCAACGCACAAGAGATGATGCAGGGTAAGATCGCCGGTGTCGTGGTAACATCCGATGGTGGTACTCCCGGTGCAGGCTCTACGATACGTATCCGTGGCGGTTCGTCGCTCTCGGCAAGCAACAGCCCGTTGGTGGTCATCGATGGTCTGGCTATGGATAACAACGGTATCCCCGGTGCAGCAAACCCCCTTTCGATGGTTAACCCGAATGATATTGAGACCTTCACCGTACTCAAAGATGCTTCGGCAACCGCTATCTACGGTTCGCGTGCGTCTAACGGTGTCATCATCATCACCACCAAGAAAGGTAAAGCAGGCAGCAAACCCAAGTTCTCTTATGAGGGTAATGTCTCCATTAGCAACTTGACCAACCGCATGGAAGTGCTGACCGGCGACGAGATGCGTTCCTATGCCAACGCTATCGGCTTGGATGCTTCCAAGTTGCAATACATCGGCAATGCGAACACCGATTGGCAAGACCAGGTGTACCGCACGGCAGTTTCCACCGACCATAACTTCTCCGTTACCGGTGGTACGAAACACATGCCTTATCGTGCATCCATCGGCTATACGCTCAACAACGGTACTATCAAGACCAGCCAGATGCAGCGTGTAACCGCCAGCGTCAGTCTCTCGCCCTCGTTCTTGGACAAGCACTTGAACATCAATTTCAATGCTAAAGGATTGTATATCCGCAACAGTTATGAGGCAGGCGTTGTGGGAGCGGCCATCGCTATGGACCCGACCATGCCCGTGAAAGGTGGCGCAACGAATCCTTTTGGCGATGAGTTGATTTCCGACCAAGTGATAAACGACTTCTTCGGCGGCTACTACCAGCCGACGGTGAAAGCCAATTACAACGATGATACATGGCAATATGCCAACGATGAGCAATCGACTGCCAACCCTGTGGCATCGCTCAACCAGCAGTCGTCTATCGCCAACTCCGGTTCGTTTGTCGGAAATTTGGAAGCGGACTATCAGATACACGGCTTCGAGGACTTGCGCCTGCATGCAAACTTTGGCGCGGACTATTCTTATGGTAAGCAACGCTATGTCAACAGCCCGTACGGTACCTCTAATCACTACTATGGCTGGAATGGCTATGACGAGAAGAACAAGTACAACCTGCAGTTCAACTGCTATGTGCAGTACTACAAAGACTTCACCGAGACCCAACATTTCGATATTATGGCGGGTTATGAGTGGCAACACTTCTACAACGACTACGTAAGTACCGGTAATGGTGTCATTCGTGAGACCAACAACGACCCCGAGAAACGTGGTGTGGCGTATCCTGTGTCTAACTCGTCTTCCAAAACGGAGAGTTATTTGGTATCTTTCTTCGGACGTTTGAACTATATCGGTTGGAATCAGTTGATGGTTACCGCAACTGTCCGCGGGGACGGTTCCTCGCGTTTCGCGCCCGACCATCGCTGGGGTGTGTTCCCCTCTGTGGCACTCGGATGGAAGATTAAAGAGACTTTCTTGAAGGATAACAACGTGGTGAGTGACTTGAAACTGCGTCTCGGCTACGGTATCACCGGTCAGCAGGAAATCAACCAAGGTGATTATCCCTATATGGCTACTTATACCATCGCCCAAGAGCATGCTTACTATCCTATCGGAGGTGAATCGTGCTATGTGATTGACGGCTTTGGCAATCCCGTAACCGATGCGGAAGGCAACTATATTTATACTTCTTATCGCCCGAATGCGTACAACAAAGACTTGACATGGGAGAAGACAACCACTTACAATGCCGGTATCGATTACGGTTTCCTCAACGGACGTGTAACAGGTGCTATTGACTATTATTTCCGCCAGACGGACGACCTGCTCAACACTATCCCCGTGGCAGTAGGCACAAACTTCCGTAACAAGGTGATTTCCAATGTCGGCTCGCTCACCAACCAAGGTGTGGAATTCTCTATCAATGCAGTGGCTGTAGATACCAAGAACTTCAAGTGGGATTTGGGCTACAACGTTACCTACAATGAGAATAAAATTACCAAACTGAACACGGGCGAAGACCAGACACCTATCCCTACAGGAGGTATTTCTTGCGGTACGGGTAACACCATCCAACGCCATGCCGTAGGCTACGCGGCAAGTTCGTTCTATGTCTATGAAACGGCAAAGGCTACCAACGATAAGGGCGAGACCTTCTATTATGTGGTGGACCGCTCCGGCGATGGCAAGATTACTGAGGATGACCAATACTACTACCACAGCCCGAATGCACCTGTTACGATGGGTTTCCAAACGAAATTCCAGTTCTTCGGCTTTGACTTGGGTATCTCCTTGCGTGCCAACATTGGCAATTATGTGTACAACGATGTGTTGGCTGCCAACTTACAGTATTGCGAGGCAAGCAACCTCTATCGTAACGGATACCACAATCTGCTCCGTAATGCGTATGACACCTATTATAACATAGGCATGAAGTCCGACCAGGTATATGCCAACGAGAGCGGTCTGGGTAAATTCTCCGAGTGGTATCGTTTGGACTATTTCGTAGAGAATGCTTCGTTCATGCGTATTGACAATATCACGCTGGGCTACTCGTTCCAGAAGCCGAAAATCTCCGGTCGTGTGTATGTTACTGTGCAGAACCCCTGTGTGATTTCCAAATATAGCGGTCTTGACCCTGAGGTGTTTGGTGGTATAGACAACAATATCTATCCGCGTTCCATGACCTCGTTGTTGGGACTTAGTCTGCAGTTCTAACCATTGTATAACCATTTGAAATTTTATCCGTTATGAGAAATAATTTGAAATATGTTGCGGTTGCTTGCGGACTGATGTTTGGACTCTCTGCTTGCGTACAAGACTTGAATACCGAGCCTATTGACAAGAACTCCGCTACCGCTTTTAACCAAGATGCTGTGTTCTCAAAGTGCTACGCCACCTTGGCAACCACGGGACAGAAAGGTCCTGACGGAGACTGCGATATTGACGACTTGGACGAGGGTACATCATCGTTTTACCGTATGATGTGGGAACTCAACGAGTTCGGTACCGATGAAGGTTGGTGGATATGGAATGATGTGGGATTGGCGGACATCCGTGTGATGAACTGGAACGGCGACAATGCTTTGGTGAAAGGTCTCTACTACCGTCTCAATATCGACATCAAGATTTGCAACCATTTCTTGTTCAACACCGAGGGTGCTACCGACGAGAAAACCCTGCAGCAACGCGCAGAAGTGCGTTTCATCCGCGCTTTCAACTATTGGTTCCTTTTGGATATGTTCAAGGTGGCTCCTTTCAGCACCACTGAGTCCAGCGAGTTGCCCGAGTTCGTAGAGCGCCCCGCGTTGTACGAGTGGTTGGTGACGGAACTGAAAGAACTGACCGAGATTTTGCCTGAAGAGCGTCTGACGGTTTATCGTATTGATAAGTATGCCGCTTGGATGTTGCTTGCGCGTACCTATATCAATGCCGAGGTATATACAGGAAAAGCGGCATGGGAGGAAGCCAAGGATGCTGCGGACAAAGCGATGTCAGGTCCCTATGCGCTTCACAAAACGACCATCACTTCTTCCGAAGGTATCAAGTACTCCGCTTACCAACAATTGTTCATGGGCGATAACCACAAGAACGGTGCGCAATCGGAAATTATGTTGTTGGCATATCAAGATGGTGTTTATTGCCAATCGTGGGGAGGAAGCCGCTTCGTGGTGAATATGGTGCGTGATGCCGGTATGGTACCTTCGGGCTCTGCTGATACATGGAAGTGTTTCCGTTCCAGCCCTGAGTTTATCTACAAGTTTGTAGATGAAGAAAAGGCACCTACCATCAAGGCGGACGAATATCAGATGCCTGCTATCTTGGGCGACGACCGCGCTATCATGTGTTCGTATGTAGATGCCAACTCTACCGACTCTTTGGCAGAGAAATCATGGAAACTTATGGGTACGCAAACGGCGGAATTTTATGACTGCTGGTCGGTGCTCAAATTCACGGGTGTGCCCTCCACCGCTGCTCGTCCATCCAAAGCGGTTACCACCGACCCCGATTGGCCTGATACCGATTTGCCGTGGTTGCGTGTGGCAGAAGCCTATATGATTAAGGCAGAGGCGTTGTTCCGTTTGGGAGACAAAGACGGAGCGTTGGCTATCATCAATAACGATATCCGCTCGCGTGCCAATGCGGCTCCTTTGGCTGATTTGGACGAGGCTACACTTTGCGATGAGTACTGCCGTGAGTTCTACTGTGAGGGACATCGCCGTTCAGATTTGATACGCTTCAACCGCTTTGCGGGACCTAAGGCGGACAACAACCGCTACAACTGGGAAGGACGCGCAGGAAAGAACTCGGGCGAGAATAACTTTGCCTCTACCGATGAGAAATGGAACTGGTATCCTATTCCGAACGATGACAAGGCGTCCAACAAAAACTATGCTAACACCCAAGGGGACAGCTATTAACAGGAAACAAAGACACAAGTCTTTTTTATAAAAACAATTATTAACAACCAACTAAATTATTTTTTAGCATTATGAAAAAGTTTTTTATGGCATTTCTTGCCGTAGCAACCGTAGCAATGGTAGGTTGCAAAACTAACAACACTCCGGACACTCCGGACACCCCGGACAAGCCGACCGTAACTGCTCCTACTGCAGATGATTTGGCAGAGTACATTGAGGAGGGTAAGTATGTTGTGGCTGTACAGTTCAAAGAGACCGTCTGCAACGACATCGTTTGGGTAGGTACCTATTTAACCAATGAAACTGGTGGTTGGGTTGAAGATCCCGCTCAACTTCTCAAGATGGAAGCATTAAACAATTTTGAGGGTTGGTATGTTGTGGCTGTTCCTTCGTTGTTGAATGAAGATGGTACCCTGAACAATGCAGGTAAACCCGTACAACTTACTTCTGATGGTAAATTCTCATGGGATTACCAAACGGGTGATGAGGCTTCGTGGACTCTCGTTTCCGGTACTGTGAACATTGAGGCAGGCTACTCCGGCGAGGCTAACTTGAGCGGATATGACCCTGCAAATGGTCCCATCGTGATGATTTCTGAATACTTCAAGAATCACAATAGCCCTTGCGTAGAAGCCGTTACCCACGACTATACTGTAATCGCTAAGGTTCCCGCAGGCTACGACCCCTATATCATTGGTGATTTCAATGGTTGGGCTACCGGTGTGGCTATGGAGTTGCAAGCAGACGGTTCCTACAAGTATCAGTTTAACGATGCTGAGAACCACGGCTTCAAACTCAAAGGTGATGCTGACACTTGGGACAACGAAATCCTTCACCGCGGTACCAATGCTGATACCGGTGAGGAAGAGTGGCAGACGCTCAACAACGTTACCCTCGGTGCTGAGACCACTATCACCCTTGACTACAGCGGTGCTGATTACAAGTGGGCAAAATCTGAGTAATCAATTTGTTTGCTGACTTACACGACTGCCGCTCCGAGTTACTCGGAGCGGCTTTTGTATGCAAACGGATAATGCCTGTCAATGATGGTATGCAAAGTTCATCTGTTATGCAAAAGAGGTAATTTGCTATCAAAATGCGTTTTCCCCTTGCATATTCAAAAAAATATCCGTACCTTTGCAATCGGAATTTTGCAACGGTGTACCCTGACCATTCAGGACTGACTAAATTAGAGGACTATCTTATATTGGTCAGGCTTACGGGCTGATTTATAAAATGAATGTTCAATAAGAAATATGCGTTTGCGTTTTTGGTTAGATAACAGTAGGAAGATTGCCTTGCCTCAGTCGGCACTGCCTTGTTTGACGGCGATTGTGCTCTGCATAGGGCAGGAGGGTTTCGTGTGGTGGCTGGCTTTGCCGGTGCTGTTGGGCGTGTGCGCGGCACACCTTGGCATGAACCTTGCCGATGATTATTTTGATTTTAAGCACGACTCGCGCGTGCGTTCGGAGATATGCAGCACCAGCGTCCGCGCGCGCATGGAGAAGTGTCACTATTTGCTTTCCGGCGAAGCCACCTTGCGCCAGTTGGGGATAGCAATATGCTGTTTCTTGGGTTTCGCGGCGCTTATGGGCTTGGTGGCACTGGTAGCGCAGTGGTTGCTCCACGGCTGGCAGGCGGCGACGGGCATTCTGCTCTACGCTGCGCTGGGGCTGTTTTTCGGCTTGGAGTATTCCGGCAAACCGCTGGAATTGGGCTTCCACGGCTGGGGCGAACTGGTGATAGGCTTGTTGTTCGGACCGCTCAACATGCTGGGCGTGCAGGCAGCATTAACGGGGCAGATGTTCTCGTGGCGGATGTTGGCTGCAGGCGTGGCGGTCGGATGCTTGGTCATCAACATTGTCTATGTCCACTCCGTGATGGAGGTCAATGCTGATGCGGCGTTGGGTAAGATGACCTTTGCGCGACTGCTCCGCGAGAGGCGGGACGGTACCGTCCGTCCGAGCGGTAATTTTTGGATGTTGTTCTTCATAGCCGTCTTTGCGATACTGCCTTTCGTGCTTTTAGGTGTCGGTATCGCCTTGCAGTGGTGGAGTCCGTGGTACTTGCTCACGCTGCTCACCCTGCCGATGTCGGTCTTTCTCATTTATTCCACCCACCGCTTCGTAAACAACTTGCCTCGCCGAGACAGACCGCAGTGGTGGATGGGTCCTATGGGCAACTGGCAGTCGTATGTGGAAACGGGCATGGACTGGTTCCTCTTCCGCTGGATTCTCGCCCGCAATATCTGCGTCTTCTTCTGCCTAATCCTAATGATAGTGCATATTATCCTCTTAATTCTTAATTCATAATTCTTGTTAAACATGAAGCGTTTATTTGTTTTGCTGTTCGGTTGCCTGCTCTGCCTGCCGTTGCTGCGGGCGCAGGATGTGATTGTTACTTCGGGTGCGAATCGTATCAACGCCACGGTGATAGAGGTGGGAGAGAAAGAAATCTCCTACAAGTTGTACGGTGTGCAGGACAGCCGCCTCTTCACAATCTCGAAAGAAGACGTGGTAACTATCCTGCTGGAGAACGGCAAGGTGCTGGTCTTTGGTAATCCCTGCGTTTCGCCCGACAATGACCCCATTTTGGAGGCGCACCCTATTCTTCCCGGTACCATCACAAAACAAGACGGCGACTATTTCTTGAATGCCGCCGGCGTTACGACCAAACTGAGCGAAGACGCCTACTTGCGTTTCATTGCCCACAACTGCCCTGAGGCGTGGCAGAGTTATCAGAAAGCCGACCACCTGTGGTCGTTAGGTTGGCGTTTCTTCGGTTCCGGTATGGCAGGGCTTGTCCTCGGCGCACCGGTGTGGGGTGTAGGTATCGTATTGCAGAACAAGTCCAACTCAAACCAGCCGCAGTTCTATTACGGTACAGGTATGTACTATGCGGGTATCATCCTCATGGCAGCGGGTGCGGCACTCACGGTGGCGTCTATCCCTATGCTCTCCGTCGGGCAACACCGCCGTCAGAACTCCCACGAGGTCTATAACGCCTGTTATTTGGAGCAACAGCATATCGCTGTGCCTAAGCCGGAACAGCCGCTCAGCCTGAATCTCCAACTCTCCGCCGACGGTATAGGCTTGGCGTTACGGTTCTGATTTTTGGATAAAAGACAAAGATTGAATACTGAATAATCCCGACTCTACACTAAGCGTGAGTTCGAAATAAACCCGACTTGTAAGTTTTATTTCGATACTCACGCTATTTTTTTTCTCAGGGAGATGGAAAACACCTCCCTAACAGAGTCTTTTTCAAAGGGGGTGCTTGCCATGCTTGTACATCCTCATTGTGCCGACCGGTGCGGTTCAATGACGGGGAAGAGAGGGAGCAGAGACCCTCCCTGTCCCTCCCATAAAAGGAGGGGAACCGACCAGCGACAGGAGAGAGGGGGAGAGAGGGGAGGGCATGGGTAGTGGGGAATCTTAATAATAGTACATTTTTCAGGCAGAGACCCTCCTCGTCCCTCCCTTAAAGGGAGGGGGATCGACCTGCGACCGACCTGCGACCGACCTGCGATAGACCCGCGATAGACCCGCGACCGATACGCGTAAAGGTCGCGGCGGGAGAAATCTTAAAAATCGTACTGTTTTGGGGTATGAAGAGGGAGCGGCGAAGACAGCGCGTAACGGGTCATGCTTTATTCAACAAAAATTTCCAAAGATTGTCCAAAGATATTTTCTTAGACATACAATCTCCGTTTGATTACCCATCAATTCATTATCAAAAACAGAATTAGGCTTTGACGGCTGAAGATATTTTGCTTATATCGAACTCCCCTTACATTTAGAGACGATGTCATAAGTCTCCAATTCTTATTTTTTAGCGCAGCAGTCTTTACTCACCGGTGCAACGGTCTAACTCTTCTCCTTGATAATTCCTGCCTGATAAGCGGCAAGGAGGTGTTGCAGGTTGGTTACTTGCTGTTGCAGTTCCTGCCCACGGTTGGTGTCGCGCACGCGGATACGGTGGCGGCTGAAATCCTCCAGCAGGGTGCGGTTGTGAATATCGCTGCCGGACAGGATAGCCTGCTCGCGGCTCTCGAACGACTCGTGCTCCACCAGTTGAATGCCGTGGCTGTTGTATATCAGCGTGTAGCCCGCAATACCCGTCTTCTCCTGATACGGTTTGCTGAATCCGCCATCTATCACAAACCGCTTGCCTTCCGCGCGGATAGGGGTCTCGCCCTTGATGGTGCGCACGGGAATATGTCCGTTGATGATACGCCCCGTCTCGGGGTCGAGTCCGAACTCGCGCAGTATCTGCTCGCATATATCACGGCGGTTGGCTAACTCGTAGTACGCCCCTTTCTGCTCTTTCCACAGCGCCTCATCGTCTATGAAATAGCGTTCGAAGGTCGTCATCTTGTCTTTGTTGTACAGCGGCGAGTGTGCCCCCTGCCACAGGTAAAGCATGTAATCCAGCGCATTGGCTTTCTCGCTGCCCGTGCCGTAGTAGGCGGTGCGAACCACCTCATCAATGCGCTCCATCAGTGCACGCCCGCTCACGCGTTCCCCGCACACATCCACCGTGGTGAACGACCCGTCGGCGTTCAACGGGATAGCCGCATGATAGAGCAGGAACCCGTTGCGGACGAGGAAGAGAGAGCCGTGCTGATAGAGCAACCGAAGGTGCGTCTGCATCTTCTCCGACTTGCGGAAAGAACGGGCAAGTTGCACCATCAGTTCTTCCTCCTCCGGCGAAAGAGAGTAGGGGTGTGCCGCATCCAGCGTCGGCAGATGCCGGTCGGTGAGAGGATAGGTGGTGCCTGCAATGCGGATGGTACCTGTTTTCAGGTCTATCTTGTCCAGCAGCAGGCGGTCGTTCATCTCCCATTCGGGGTGGCGCAGGAGGGTCTGACCTTCCAACTTAAACTGTATGATGGCGATTGCTTTGTGCATTTTCGCCATGAGTTGGGCGGAGCGTGTGAGCCGCGGATTGTTCTCAAAGTCTTTCGTCTGGAACACGGTGCAAGGGTCGTCGCCGTAGGTCTCCATCGCGAAGTTCGCCAGCGGCAGCAGGTTGATGCCATATCCCTCCTCTAATGTCTCGATGTTCGCATAGCGGATAGACACGCGCAGCACGGTGGCTATCAAAGCGAGATTCCCCGCCATGGCACCCATCCACTCGATGTCGTGGTTACCCCATTGAATGTCGTACTCGCGCACCCACGAGAGCGTGTCCATGATTTGGCTTGCACCCGGTCCGCGGTCGAAGATGTCGCCCACGATATGCAGCGTGTCGATGGTGAGGCTGTGGATAAGATACGAGATGGCAATGATGAGTTGCTCCGCGCAACCCACCTCCACGATGGCATCTATAATCGCGTTGTAGTAGTCGGTGCGGTCGTGTTCTATGCTCGATTCATGCAGCAACTCGTCGATAACATAAGCGTAATCCTGCGGCAGCAGTTTGCGCACTTTCGAACGGCTGTACTTGATGGTCACGGCTCGCGCGATAAGCACTACCTGGTGCAGCCTCCTGCGGTACCACTCGTCCATTGTGAACGTTCCCATGCCTTCATCCGGCTCCTTCCCTTGTAGGGTGGGATGGGGAGAGTCTTTCTCTTCCAAACTCCTGCGCACCAGTTCAATACGCTCTTCCGGATAGTATGTCAGGGCGCAGAGTGCACGCTTCTCCGTCTCGGAAAGGCTCAAGCCGTATATGTCGTCCACTTTTCTGCGGACGACGCCGGATGCGTTCTTGATGATATGTACGAATGCCCCGCTCTCGCCGTGCAGGTCGCTCACGATATGCTCTGTCCCTTTCGGCAGCGACAGGATGGCTTTCAGGTTGATAAGTTCGGTTACGACGGCTTTGCGTGTGGGGAATTTCTCGCTCAGCAGGCGCAGGTAACGCTCATCGTTTTTCAGTTCTTCCAGACTCATAGTGCATCAATAAGAAAAGTTAGTGCTTTGAGAAAGCCCTGCAAAGATACTGCTTTTTCCCGACATACACAAGAAAAAAAGCATAAATCATGCGAATGGAAAGCACATTTGCCAATAGGTCTGTCATAAATTCTCCTAACCGTGTAAAATTCTTTACCCGTTTATCGGCAGATAAGGGTTAGCGATTCCATAGAGCCGAAACTGCCTTTGTACCACCAATCTCCTTTGAGTTGGTATTGTACGGGCAATCCTTCTCGCCATGGAGGGCGATTTTTAAGGAAAAGTGTAAAACATTTGGGATTTATTTGCGTATATCGGAAAAAAACCGTACCTTTGCAGCCAAATAAAGGCGCATTTCATTGTGCACACATCAAGTTTCACTTCTAATACATCCACAACTATGACAACAGGAGCAAAGGTGGCTACTTCGTTATCGGTCATCGCAGTCGTCGGACTGGCTGTTTTTATCTTCATTAAGTTCTTCTTTGTGTATAGTGAGGGTATCAACGAGGGCGACATCAACTATTTCCAAAAAGAAGGCTTTGTATTCAAGACCTACGAGGGCAAGATGATTCAGACGGGCTACAACTCGAAGAACAGCAGCGCGACCATACAGTCCAACGAGTTCAAGTTCTCGGTGGACGACCCGCGTATCGCGCAGCAGATTGAGGCATCGAGCAACCGACAGATAAAACTGCATTGGAAGCGCTATCTGGGCGTGTTGCCGTGGCGCGGAAACAGCGAGTATGTAGTGGACAGCATAGTCTCTGTGGCACCCGTCGCACCCTCTATCCAAGATGTCCTTCCGCCGCAGTAAGCGGTTGATTTGAAGCGTTCTTTCCGCAAACTGCGCAAATAACGCGAATTGTGTAAACCCCGCGAAGCCGTCTTATGAATCTTTGCATTGACCAAGGCAACTCGCGCACGAAAGTGGCGATTATAGGCGATGAAGGTAAGTTGCTCAATACCTTTATCTACAAGTCGTTTGCGTCTGCGGATGTGGAGCGGCTCTTCTCGCTTTACCCCATAACGGACAGCATCATCTCTTCGGTGATAAACATCGAACCTGCTATCGTCAATTCGCTGCACCGTTTGTCGAAGCATTTTGTCCTCTTCGACCACAAGACCCCCGTCCCTATCCGCAACGGCTACGACACGCCGGAGACGCTGGGGCAAGACCGTTTGGCGGCGGCGGTGGGAGCGGCGACCATGTCCCCCGGCGAGAATCTGCTGATTATCGATGCAGGTTCCGCCATCACCTACGACTATGTATCGGCTGACGGCACATTCTTCGGCGGCAACATCGCCCCCGGCATTAAGATGCGCCTGACCATGCTCAACCGCCTGACCAAGAAACTGCCGCTCGTGGAGGCGGAAGAAGGGGAACTGATACCTCTCTTCGGCAAGAACACGCGCGATGCCATCGCCGCGGGAGTGGTGCGGGGAGTGGCATACGAGGTGAAGGGCTATATGCGCACGCTCGCCGACCGCGGACAACATTTCCAGACCTACCTCACGGGAGGCAACGCACCTTATATATTGAACAACGTTCGTTCCCACGGCAAGCGCAGTTATGCCATCCACCACGAGAAGCATCTGGTGCTTATCGGTCTCAATACCATTCTGACCTACAACACGCAGTTGAAGGGTTAGCGGGCGGAGCGGCGGCATACAGTGGTTAACGGGTGTGGTTTTTGGGGGAATATGTCCGGCAAGCATGTAAAAACAAAGAAAATGCCATAAAAAGTAAAAAAAATGCCAAACATTTGCGTGTTTGGTATTTTTTTTGTAACTTTGCAGGCTGATACGGGAAAAGCGGTTGGGCACAAAACAACCGGCAGACATGAAACTACTCATTTTGGAATAACTGCATGCAGACATTGAGACGGTATATCGTATTGCTAACGGGTGTGTTGATGCTACCTTTTGCGGCGTCCGTAGTCATTGCCCAGAACGGCACTTCTTCGCCTTATTCGCGGTATGGCTACGGCGATTTGAACGATAATGTTCCCAACACCTATCGTGCAATGGGTGGTGTCGGGCTCGGTATGCGCAGCAACAAGGTCATCAATCCCTCGCAGCCTGCCTCGTTCACGGCGGGCGACAGCCTTACCTTCATGTTCGATTTGGCGGCAAGCATTATGTGGTCGGCCTACTCGGACGCATCTGGCAACCGCAACAAGGCGAACGGCAACTTGGAGTACCTGTCGCTGCAATTTCCTATCTACAAGCGATATATAGCCTTCTCGGCGGGCGTGCTGCCCTATTCGTCGGTGGGCTACGACTTGGCGGTAGGCGACTCTATCAACTCGGATTACCACTACACCGCCTCCTACACGGGCACGGGCGGTATCAGTCAGGTCTATGGCGGCTTGAGTTTCAATATCTGCGACTGGGTGGCGCTGGGTGCGAATGTCTATTATATGTTCGGCACCACCACCAACACGCGCACGCTCACCTTTACCGAGGCGGCACTCACAGGCAGTTCGCAGGAGTCGGAATTCCGCGTCAGCAGTGTCCGTTTGCGCTATGGTGCGCAGTTCTTCCATACCTTCGGCGACCATACCATCGTGCTGGGCGGTATCTTCGAGAACAAGCAGAAGATGAGCAGCACTTCTTATACCGTCATCGAGACGCAGTCGGAAGACACGGTCTCGGTCATGGAAGGCGGGTTTGAACTGCCGATGGTGTATGGCGGCGGCGTGAGTTACAGTTGGGCAGACCGCCTGACGGTGGCTTTCGACTACCAGCGGCAGTGTATGTCCGCGGCGATGTACCGGGGAAATACCAATGTCTTCCGCGACAGAAACCGCTACAGCGCGGGCGTGGAGTATCGCCACAACCCCAACGGACGCAGGTACTACGAGCGTATGCTCTGGCGTTGCGGCGTGAATGTGGCGGACTCTTATTCGCTGGAGAACCGCTCGCAGGACATTACTGCGAGCATAGGTATCGGATTCCCCTTGCGCACGGCGGCCACGGTGTTCAATGCCACGCTCGAATATACCCACCGGGGCAACGCCGCGACCTTGCAGGAGAACTCGCTGAGGCTGACTATCAACGCCTCCATTTCCGAAAACTGGTTCTTCAAACGCAAACTGTGATGGGAGACCGTTTTCGACCGTCAGACCGCTACGCTCACTAACCACTAACCACTGACCACTAACCACTAACCACTGACCACTAACCACTGACCACTAACCACTAACCACTGACCACTAACCACTGACCACTAACCACTAACCACTAACCACTAACCACTAACCACTGACCACTAACCACTGACCACTAACCACTAACCACTGACCACTAACCACTAACCACTAACCACTAACCACTGACCACTAACCACTGACCACTAACCACT
>JBJEJX010000114.1:0-3633 GCA_051878345.1 Paludibacteraceae bacterium
TCTCGTCTTTCAGAGATTGGGATATTTGTTTTCCGTCAATAAGCATGGGGAAACGCGGTTTTCGTAGTTTACATTATTTTCGTTGATTGCTGTAATTTTATAGTGCCCAATGGGCGATGTCATTTCTGTGGAATATGTTGTCGCATTGGATATGCGCCAGTTCGGCATACACTTTGTCGCGTGCGTCTTGCAGGTTGTTGCCCGTGCAGATACACATCAGCACCCGTCCGCCGTTGGTCAGCAACTGTCCATCTTCCCTGCGCGTTCCCATGTGGAAAATCAGTCCGTCAAACTGCTCTGTGCCGACGATGGGAAATCCTTTCTCATAGTGTCTCGGATAGCCCTTCGATGCCAGCACCACTCCCACCGTTGCCTGCTCGCGCCACTGCACATCGGCAGGTTGCAGAGGTTCGCCCGTGGCTATCGCATGGAACAGCGTGTAAGCGTCGGACGCCAAAAGCGGCAACACCACTTCCGTCTCGGGGTCGCCAAAACGCGCATTGAACTCTATCACCTTGATGCCCTGCGGTGTCTTCATCAGTCCGCCATAGAGCACCCCCGTCAAAGGTTTGCCTTCCTGCACCATGCCGACTGCCACAGGTCTGAGGATGTGCTCCAGCGCAAATGTTTCGTCCTCCTCAGTGATAAAGGGCAGCGGCGTATAGGCACCCATGCCGCCCGTGTTCGGACCTTTGTCGCCGTCATACGCCCGCTTGTGGTCCTGCGAAAGCGGCATCGGATAGACATTCTCGCCATGGACGAAGCACATGAAAGAGAACTCATGACCTTGCAGGAAATCCTCTATCACCACCTTCCCTTTGCCAAACGCTTCGTTGCAAAGCATGTCTTGGAGCGCCGCATCTGCCTCTTCCAAAGTCTCGGCAATCACCACGCCTTTGCCTGCCGCCAAACCGTCATATTTCAATACGGTCGGCAACGAGCCTTGCTGCACATACGCCAAAGCGTCTTCGTAACGGTCGAAGGAACGATAACCCGCCGTGGGGACGTTGTATTTGGTCATAATCCGTTTGGCGAACTCCTTGCTCGACTCAATCTGCGTAGCTGCCTGCGTATGTCCGAAGATAGGCATGCCCTCCTTGCGGAACACATCCGCCACTCCGGCTGCCAATGCCGCCTCCGGTCCTACCACCGTCAGGTCAACTTCTTTCTCTTTAGCAAACGCGAGCAAACCTTGCACGTCCGTATCTTTGACCGCCACACACTCCGCCAACCTGGCAATACCCGCATTCCCCGGCGCACAATATATCTTTTCCACTTGCGGGCTGCGCGACAAAGCATGCACGATAGCATGCTCTCGCCCGCCCGAACCTATTACAAGGACTTTCTTCATTGGGATAAAGGATATGACCCATCCCTCCCTGAATCCACCCCACTGCTTGCAGGGATCCCGAGAAGGGAAGGAGTTGGATAAATTAGTGCTTAAAGTGTCTCATACCTGTAAAGAGCATGGTGATACCGTGTTTATTCGCCGCGTCTATACTCTCCTCGTCGCGGACACTACCGCCCGGTTGCACTATCGCTGCAATACCGTACTGCGCCGCAGTTTCCACGCTGTCGCCAAAGGGGAAGAAACCGTCCGAGCCCATTACCAAACCCTCTTTTCGGATGTCCTTGCCTTCTGCCGCGAGCGTTTCCTCTGCCTGCTTGAGCGCAATGCCGGCAGAGCCCACGCGGTTCATCTGACCGGCACCCACGCCCAGCGTCTTGCCGTCTTTCACCACCACGATGGCATTTGACTTCACATGCTTCACAATACGCCAAGCAAACTGCAAATCCGTCAGTTGCTTTTCCGTTGGCTTCTGATTGGTGACGCACATATCCGCCGTGATGGCTTTGGTAGTAGTGTCCAACTCCTGCGCCAGCAAACCGCCGTTCACACTTACATACTGCATGTGCGATTCGCTGTCCGCCGACATATCCACCTCCAGCAGGCGCAGGTTCTTCTTCGTACAGAGCACCTCCAGCGCCCCCTCCGAGAACTTAGGAGCCATGATGATTTCCAAGAAGATAGGCTTCATCAACTCCGCCGCCTCGCGCGTTACCTCGCAGTTGGTCGCCACGATGCCGCCGAATATACTCACCTTGTCCGCCTCGTAGGCATTCGTCCACGCATCCACCACGTCCGTACCGATAGCCGCGCCGCAGGGATTCATGTGCTTCAGACCCACGCAGAAAGGCACATCGCCGAACTCGCGCACGATATTGAGCGCCGCATTAGCATCTTGTATATTGTTGTAACTCAGTTCTTTACCATTCAACTGCTTGGCGGTTGCCAACGAGAAAGGCACCGCCCCGGTGGCAGCGTAAAACTTCGCATTCTGGTGCGGATTCTCACCATAGCGCAGACCCTGCTTGAGGTCGAATTCAAGGAAGAGTTTTTCGTTCAGACCTGCTTGCCGGCGCATGTAGGTAGCGATACAGCAGTCGTACTCCGCGGTGTGGGTGTACGCTTTTGCGGACAGGCGCAGACGCGTCTCCTTGGTGGTGTTTCCTGTGGCACGCACCTCGTTGAGGACAGTGTCGTAGTCCGTCGGGTCGCACACGACGGTTACATCGTTCCAGTTCTTCGCAGCCGACCGCAGCATGGACGGTCCGCCTATGTCAATCTTCTCGATAGCCTCAGCCATCGTAACCCCCTCTTTAGCAATTGTCTCGCGGAAAGGATAGAGGTTAACGCACACCATATCAATCATTTCGATACCGTTCTCCGCCAACGCCTGCATATGGCTCGGCTCATCCCGACGCGCCAAGAGTGCTCCGTGCACCTTCGGGTGCAGAGTCTTCACACGCCCGTCGCAAATCTCGGGAAAACCGGTTACCTCACTAATCCCGATGGTCTTCACACCCTCGTCTTCCAGCAGACGCTGTGTGCCACCCGTAGCAATCACTTCCCAGCCTGCCTCCTGCAGACCTTTCACAAAGGGCACCAAGCCCGTCTTGTCGCTTACGCTTACTAATACCCGCATATTTTTTGTACTTTTCTCTCCTATTTATTGATAACTAAATTGTCGCGAGTCTATCGCGGGTCGATCGCGGGTCGATCGCAGGTCGATCGCAGGTCGATCGCAGGTCGATCGCAGGTCGGCAGTTTCTTTCATGTCAGCAAATCTCATTCTCTCCCTCAATCACCCGACCTATCACCTGCGCCTTGTCGCCGTACTTGGCGAGGATATCAATCGCCCGCTGTGCATCCGCCTCCGGCATGGCAATCACCATGCCGATACCCATGTTGAAGATATTGAACATCTCGCGATGGGGAATACCACCCCACTCTTCCAAGCACTTGAACACAGGCAGAATCTCCCACGAGCCTTCCTTGATGGAGAAGCCCTGCCCGGGCAGAAAGATACGAGGAATATTCTCGTCGAATCCACCGCCCGTGATATGTGCCACGCCGTGCACATCGCAGTTCTTGATTACCTCCAGCACCTGCTTCACGTAGATACGCGTAGGCGTCAGCAACACCTCGCCCAGCGGTTTCTCGGCATCTAGTTCTGGATAAACGGTATGGAGGTCTTTGCCCGCGTCAGCCACCACCTTGCGCACGAGGCTGAAACCGTTGGAGTGCACACCCGTCGAGGCAATACCCACGAGCACATCGCCCACAGCCAC
>JBJEJX010000115.1:0-58848 GCA_051878345.1 Paludibacteraceae bacterium
TGTGCCCGCCGTCTTCCCACGCGATGCCGTGTTGGTCGAGCATGGCGCGGTAGGGTAGTTTGATTTCGCCCATGTCGCTGACAAAGACCTCGCAGCCTTTCTCCTTAGCGAGAATCGCGGCTCCCGTGCCCGACTCTCCGGCTCCTAAAACAACTAAACGCTTTGTTTCCATAGTGCTATTTTGCAGCAGGCGCGGACGCCTGCGTACCGAGGGTTATCGTATCTTGAGGGTCAGGATAGTGAGGGCTGCGAGGAGGAGGGTCGTTATCCAAAAGCGGAGGACAATCTTGGTTTCGTGGTGCAATTCGCGACTGCCCTTGAAGCGGATGGTGCAGGTAGGGTCGTTCTTCAACACCTGTTCGATGCTCGTGCGGTAGTGGTCGTGCAAGGGTGCGCGTTTCCATACGCGGACATGCTTGCCGCGGCGCTTGGCGAACTTATAGACCTGCGTCTGCAGAATGACGGATATGCTCTCCATGAGGAAGACTCCGCAGAGGATGGGGAGCAGCAACTCCTTGTGTATCAGTACGGCACACACACCGATAATCCCCCCGATCGTGAGGCTTCCCGTATCACCCATGAAGATTTGTGCGGGGAAACCGTTGTACCAAAGGAAGCCCACGAGTGCGCCAACAAAGGAGGCGAGGAAGACTACCAACTCCTCGCTGCCGGGAATGTACATGACATCGAAATAATCCGCCCAGACATAACTGCCGCTGATATATGCCAGTGCAATGAGTGCCACCCCGATGATAGCCGAGTTGCCTGCGCACATGCCGTCCATACCGTCGTTGAGGTTCGCGCCGTTGCTCACGGCAGCGACCACGAAAACGGTCAGCAACACGAAGAATATCCAACCCGCACGGTACTTGTTCCCGCTGCCAAGGAAAGAGAAAAGGTCGGCATAGTTGAAGTTATGATTCTTCACAAAGGGAATGGTCGTCTGCGTTGACTTGACGGAAGGGGACTTCTCCACGATGGTGATACTGTTCTCCGTGCGGGTGGAGACCTGCTCGTTCATGGTGGTTACGGGGCTGTAGCGGAGGGTGAGCCCGACGATAAGTCCGAGCAAGACCTGTCCCGCGATTTTTATCCAACCGTTGAGCCCGTCCTTATTGTGGCGGAAGGTCTTGATATAGTCGTCGGCAAAGCCCAGTGCACCGAGAATGAGGGTGGTGATAAGCATGAGCAGGAGGTAGATATTGCTCAGGTTGCCAATGAGCAGGACGGGCAGTAAGATACTGATAATGATGACTATACCACCCATAGTGGGTACGCCTTTCTTGGCTACATTGAAGGGATCTGTCTTCTCGTCGCGCTGTACCTCGGTGATATGCCGACGCTTCATCAGGGCAATGAAATACTTGCCGAAAAGGATGCTGATGAGCAGGGCAAGCACCGCCGCCACTATGGCGCGGAACGATATGTAGGTCATCAGGCGCGAGCCCGGGAAATCGGGGAGCAGTTCGAATAGGGAGTAGAGCATTGTAACTGTGAATTATGGTACCCTCCCCGCCCCTCCCTCACGGGAGGCAGTTTGGGTGTTGTGAATTATGAGGGCGTTGTTGTTGCGTTGTTGCTAACTTACGACCGGCTTGTTGCCGACCTGCGACAGACCTTCGACAGAGTTGCGACAGAGTTGCGGCAGAGTTGCGGCAGAGTCTCGGTTTTGTGTGCTGTTTTCTTCGTTTCGTTTTCGTCTCGTTTTCGAGTCGTTTTCGAGTCGTTTTCGAGATTTACGGCTTTTTGTATCGTCAGAGGCTGTATTTTTTTACGATTTCGTGGTCGTCGAAATGGTGTTTGACACCTTTTATTATCTGGTAGTCTTCGTGTCCTTTTCCCGCAATGAGAATCACATCATCCTGCTGCGCGAGGGTGCAGGCGGTGTGGATAGCGCTCTCGCGGTCTTCAATGATGAGCGTGGCGCGCAGTTCGTCTTCGGTAAGCCCCGCCGCCATGTCGCGCAGAATGTCCGCCGGATCTTCGTCGCGGGGGTTGTCGGAAGTGAGGATGAGTTGCTCGGAGCCGTGTTTGGCAATAGCCGCCATCATGGGTCGCTTGCCCTTGTCGCGGTTGCCGCCACAGCCGACGACGGTAATGAGTTTGGCACCTTTCTTCTTGATTTCGTTAATGGTCTGTATCACATTGTCCACCGCGTCGGGCGTGTGCGCATAATCGACGACAGCCGTCCAGCCTTTGGGGCTGCGGATGGTCTCGAAACGACCGTTCACCGCGTGGAGCGTGGAGAGGATACGCAGCACTTCCGTCGGGTCGAAACCGAGGCAGAGCGCCGCGCCGTAGATACAGAGCAGGTTGGAGACATTGAAGCGTCCGACAAGCGGCACGAAGACCTCCTGACCGTTGATATTCAGGAGCATACCGTCGAATCCCTCTTCGAGTATCTGCGCGTGGTAGTCGGCGACGGCGCGGGTGGAGTAGGTGCGGACGCGGGCGCGGGTGTTCTGGGTCATCACCAAGCCGTTCTTGTCGTCTCGGTTGGTTACGACGAAGGCATCCGCCTTAATGTTGTCGAAGAGGCGTTTCTTGGTGTCGCGGTAGTTGTCGAAAGTCTTGTGGTAGTCTATGTGGTCGCGCGTGAGGTTGGTGAAGAGCGCGCCGTCGTAGTCGAGCCCCGCGATGCGTTCCTGCGCTATGGCGTGGCTGCTGACCTCCATGAAGGCGTATCGGCAGCCTGCGTCCACCATGCGGCGCAACAGCCGGTTGAGTTCGAGGGCGTCGGGCGTGGTGTGGGTGGCGGGCACGGGCTCGTCGTCGATATAGTTGCAGACAGTGGAGAGCAGTCCCGCCTTGTAGCCCATTGCGCGTACCATTTTATACAGGAGTGTGGCAATGGTGGTCTTGCCGTTGGTGCCCGTTACGCCGACGAGGGTGAGTAGCCGCGAGGGGTTTCCGTACCACGCGCCTGCGAGCAATCCGAGGGCGCGGTCGGTGTTCTCCACCAAGATATAGGTGGTGTCGCACTCGTTTGCGGGGAGGTAGTCTTTGTTGCTCAACACGATGGCGGCTGCGCCTTTCTCGACACAGGAGGCTATGAATCGGTGTCCGTCCACCGCCGTGCCGGCTTGGGCAACGAAGAGGTTGCCCGCCTCCACTTTGCGGGAATCGAACTGTACGGCGGTAATCTCTTTGCCGGTGTCTCCGACTACTTTCAGAGGGGAGACGAATGTCAGTAATTCGCTGAGTATCATAGTGGTTAGTGAGACCCTCTAAATCCCCTCAAAGGAGGGACTTCGGGTCAGTTCTTTATTATTCTTTTATGGTTAATTGCAGTGTGCCGTCTTTCTGTATCTCGTAGCAGCCTTTGTATGCCATTGTCTTCTCTGCTATGGTGCGCACCGCCCGTCCGCAGTCGTAGCCGGCATCGTAGTTGGGCATTTGCGGGTCGTTAATCATGCAGATACAAGTGTATTGCGGGTCTTCCTCGGGGAAGTAGCCCACGAAAGTGATACGGTGGCGCCGGTTCTGATACCCCTTAATGTTGAGTTGGGCGGTGCCCGTCTTGCCCGCTATGTGGACGAGGTCGCTCTGGGCTTTGCGTCCGGCGATATGCCCTTTCCATTTGCGCACGGAGGCGGTGCCGAGGTCGTTGTCCCACACCACATCGTGCAACGCGCCGCGTATGTCCTCCAATGTCGATTCGGAGCAGATACTGCTCTTCACCACCTCGGTGCTGAACTTGCGCACCACATCGCCGTCCTGCTCTATCTGCTTGACGAGCATGGGGCGCACCATCTTGCCGTTGTTGGCGATGGCATTGTAGAACATCACGATTTGCATGGGGCTCAACTCCACGGAGTAGCCGTACGCCATCTTGCTGAGCGTAACCGTGTCTTTCGGCACATCTATGCGGGCACGCTGGGCACCAGGGATTTCGCAATAGACGCTGTCCATCAGCCCCGTGCGCTTGATACGATTGACGAACTTCTTTGCACTGCCTCCGTATGCTTTGGTGATTGTCTTCGCCATGGCAATGTTGCTGGAAACGGCTATGGCCTGGCGCATGGTCAGCACGGTGTCCATCTGGTGGGCATCCACATGCTTGGCACCCAGGTACTCCCATACCCCTTTGCAGACGGTTACGGTGTCGTCTATGTTCACTTTGCCGTCGTCAATGGCCACCATCATGGCAATGGGCTTGAAGGTAGAGCCCGGCTCCACGCGGTTGACGGCATGGTTCTGCATCTCGTAGTAGTTGCCGTCGTCGGCGCGGTCGAGGTTGGAGATGGCTTTTATCTCGCCGCTATGCACCTCCATGAGTATGCAGCAGCCCCATTCGGCTTGGAACTGCTCCAACGGTCCGCGCAGGGCTTTCTCCACAATGTCTTGGAGGTTGGCGTCGATGGTGGTGCGTATGTCGTAGCCGTCTTGCGCCTCGCGGATAGTTACATTCTCCGTCCTGCCGCCGATACGCTGGCGTGCGCTCAAGCCTTCTTCGCCTTTCAAGTCGTCCTCAAACGCCATCTCCAGACCGGAGTTGCCGTAGCCGCCATCGCCGTAGATACCGCCTATTGTGCGGCTTGCGAGCGAGCCGAAAGGCTTGATACGCTTGTGCTGCGCCTCGAAGATAATACCGCTCTTGTACTGCCCCATTTTGATAAGTTCGATTTCTTCCAACTGCCGTTTTTGCAGGTAGTTGATACGCTTGTCGCATAACCGGAGGCGTCTGTTGCCTCGGTTGTAACCTTTGATAATCAGTTGTTTGTATTCCTCGGGCGTGTGCTCTCCCATAACGAGACTCAGACCCGTCGCAAGAGAATCAATATGAGTCTTGAACAGTTCACCGTTGTTGATACGCAGTGCCTCGGCCTTGGTGTCCATATAGACGAAATACTGCGGCATACTGCTTGCCAGCAGGGCACCGTTGCAGTCGAGGATATTGCCGCGCGTGGCGGGAATGGGGCGCAGCACGGGCTCCTGCTTCTCCGCTATCTTGAGCCACTCATCCCGCTCGACGGTTTGGATATAAAATATCTTCCCAACCACCAAAGCAAAACCTACGACAATCACAATGAAGATTATCGCAAACCGTAAAATGATATTTCTTTGCTCCTCGGACATCGGGGTCTTTTATTTCAGTTTTACGGGCGGGGTGGTGTTCTCTTTGATTCGGCTGCCACGCTGCTCCAATTCGGCTGCCACCTGCGATTGGCGGGTGGTCTTGACCAACTCCGCGCTGACAGTCATGTATTCGTATTTGGTATCCAGCATTTCCTTCTTCAAGTCGGTGAGCCGGTGTTGCTGCTTGGCGGCACCATATCCCGCCAAGATATACAGGAACACCAAACCCGCAATCAGCAGGAGCAGAGGATACTGCTTCTTCATCTTCTCGCTACGCAGTTTCTCCCCGTTGAGCCAACTTTGTATATCTTTTACGCTCATCATTAGCGGTTTGTTGCAGGGTTATTATTTCTTTTCTCCCACCCGCAGTCTTGCGCTGCGGCTGCGGGGGTTGCGCTCCACCTCTTCGGGCGTTGCCTGCCGCCCTTTCTCTATCAGGCGGAAAGGGGTGAGGATATTGCCGTAGAAATCCTTTTCTATTGTTCCCTCAATGTTCCCCGACCGCAGGAAGTTCTTCACCATGCGGTCTTCCAAAGAGTGGTAGGTCAGTATGGCAAGCCGTCCGCCCGGTTTGAGCAACTGCAAGGCACCTAACAGTAACTCCCGCAGTGCGCCCATCTCGTCGTTCACTTCTATGCGCAGGGCTTGGAAGAGTTGAGCGAGGTCTTTCTTGGGCACTTGGCATATCTCGGCAAACTGCTCGGTCATGGTGATAGGGGTTGTACTACGCGCTTTCACTATCCTCCGCGCCACCTGCCGCGCGTTCTTCATTTCTCCGTATATGTATAGTACGCGCGCGAGGCTCTCTTCGTCATAACTGTTCACAATGTCGGCGGCGGTACGCCCTCCCTGCCGGTTCATGCGCATATCCAGCGGTCCGTCGAAGCGGAAACTGAAGCCGCGTTCGGGGGTGTCGAAATGGTGGAAAGACACGCCCAAGTCCGCCAACACACCGTCCACCTGCTCCACGCCGTAGAAGTCCATGAAGTTGCTCAGGTATCGGAAATTACCGTGCACGAGTTGCCAATTGGAGCAAGGAGGAAGGAACAAGGAGCCATGACCTGCCATATCCGGTTTGGAATTTACAGAGCAGGGACTAATTTGTCTTTCATCTTTTATCCTTGATTCTTCATCCAGCAAATTCCCAATCGCCTCTCTGTCTTGGTCGAAGGAAAACAAACGCCCGTTCGCCCCCAAGCGCCCAAGGATAGCCCGCGAGTGCCCGCCGCCGCCGAGGGTGGCATCTATATAGGTGCCATTCGGGTCGGTGACAAGCCCTTGCAGGGTTTCTTCCAACATCGCCGGTATGTGGTAAACGGTTTCCATAGATTAGTGGTCAGTGGTTAGTGGTCGGTTAGTGGTTAGTGGTCGGTTAGTGGTTAGTGGTCAGTGGTTAGTAGTGGTCAGTGGTTGGTGGTCAGTGGTTAGTGGTGCCAGTCATCTTTGCTCGTATGCGTGATGCCAGGTCTTTTTGTTCTATCTTGCGTGCCTCAAACTGTGCGGGAGCCCACATTGCAAAACGGTCGAGCATACCCACAAACAGCACTTCCTGCTCTACGCCTACCATTTCCAGCACGCGTTTAGAAAGCAATATGCGTCCCTGCGCGTCCATATCCATAAATTCCGCGTCTGCCATAAACTGCATCAGCAACATTTGGTCTTCCGAATCCCACTCGTTGAGTGCCTCGCGCAGGGCATTCACTTTTGCATTCCACACCTCTTCCGGATAGAATACAAGGCAGGCATTGTCGGTGTCCCGCCGCATCACAATGCGCTTTGAGCCGTTCTCCGCAAGGATTCGGCGATAAACAGCAGGCACAAATATGCGCCCTTTATCATCGCGTTTGCCTTCTATATTTCCGATAAATGTACTCATAACTTTCAAAATCCGCTGCAAAGTTACAAAAAAAAAATGATATTTCCCCACTTTTCCCCACAAAAAAAATATCCACATTGTTTTTAACAAAGAATTAACAACTACTTGTATTCTGTAATTAACAGTATTACAAATAGTTGTTAAACTTATTGACAAAATGGTGAAAAGTGGGGGAAGACTGTTGTTTATCTACTCTGTCTTATTCGCCGGATGGTATTGGATGATGGCATCGCGCAGGTCTTGGATGTCGAGGTGGGTGTATATTTCGGTGGTGGCGAGGTCTTCGTGCCCGAGCAACTGCTGGATGATACGCAGGTCTGCACCGTTCTGCAAGAGGTGGGTTGCAAACGAGTGGCGGAGAGTGTGGGGCGAGATGTTCTTGGTAATACCCGCTGCGGCGCAGAGGCGTTTGATGATAGTGAAGACCATAGCGCGTGTGAGTTGCCTGCCGTAGCGGTTAAGGAAAGCGATATCGGCAAATTCAGGCTTCACATCCCAATGGCTGCGGTCGGCGAGCCAATAGCCAAACCACTCGTCCGCTACGGGTGAGACAGGTACCAGCCTCTGTTTGCTGCCTTTGCCCTCAATGAGCATGTAGCCTTCCTTGCGGTAGATGTTCGAGAGTTTGAGATTGACCAGTTCGGAAACGCGCAGTCCGCTGCCGTAGAGCATTTCGATGATGGCACGGTTGCGGTGTCCCTCGTTGGAGGAGAGGTCGATGGACGCTATCAGTCGGTCGATCTCCTCAATGGTGAGCACCACGGGGAGGTGCATCTCGCGTTTCGGCCCCTCCAACAATTCGGACGGGTCGGCATCGATATAGTGGTGGTAGAGCAGAAAACGGTAGTAGGAATGGATGCTTGCGATGAGGCGTGCCTGCGTGCGTGCGTTGGATGTGTCGCCGAAAGTATCGTACAAAAAGGCTTGCAGGTCAGCGAGTTGCGCACGGACGGGGTCGATGTTGTGCGTCTCGAAATAGGTGAACAACTTCTGCAAGTCCAACTCGTAGGAGGCGATGGTGTTGGGCGAGTAGGAGCGTTCCAAGCGGAGATAAGTATGGTACTCGCGGGCGTAGTTCATAGAGAAACTTGTTTTTTTACCTGCCAACGCGCGGTGGAGTGTGCGGAGTAGGTGTGGACTACGGGCTTGGCGTTAGCAGAGGAGCGGGTGGAGTAGTAGAACGTGCCGTGGAACTCAACCGTGGGGAGTGCGTCTGCGGGCAGGCTGTCGCTTTGCAGGACATGGGTGAGGGTGAAAGTGCCGGAGTCCAACACTTGGATGCCCGCTATGGCGTTGTCGGCAATGGTGAGAATGTAGATACCCGTGGGGTTGCCTTCGAAATTCATCCCCGGAAGGAAGGTGCAGGGTGAAGGAAGGGAATCGGAGCGAAAAGTAACGGTACTTTGACCGATACTCTCCAATCCGTCGGGGTTGTCAAAAACAGAGAGGAGAGAGTCTTGCATGGCGGCGGTGAGGAAAATGTCGCTGATATAGAGGTTAGTGCCGCTGCCTTCTATTTTGTTTTGCTCGTTGAGGCAGAGTCCGTCGGAGTAGAGGTCGAGGGCAAGGACATTCAACGGCACGGAGTCGTAGGCTTGTCCATAGCACTCCGCGTAGCAGGAAGTGAACTCCGAAGCGACAGAGACAGGTTTCGCGGGGGCGGATTGTTGATGGCAAGCGGTGAGGAGTAGTGCCGTTGCGATGATAACGGCGGAAAAGCGACGGGTCATAGGATGTAGGTTAAATGGTAGTTGTTCGTTGTATGTTTGGAAATGCAAAAGTACTGTTTTTATTTGAGATATGCAAATTTTTCGTTGTTTTCCCTGCTTTTTTGTTAGCCAATGGTGTTATTTTTCTTCGCCCCAGTAGCGTCGGATGAAATAACGCAATGTCGTCGGGGATACAGACAAACGCACCGATATCTTGTTCTGCGATACACCCTGGTTCAGCCATCGTTCGATACGCCGACGGTCTTTCCATAGTTTGTATTTCTCCAAGGGTAAACGACTGCTCTGCTCCCGTCCTAAACGGATACCCTCCTGCTGCTTGCGGGCAAGGGCTTCTTTGGTGCGCTGGGAAATGAGGTTGCGCTCAATCTCGGCGGAAAGTCCGAAAGCAAAAGCAAGCACTTTGGACTGGATATCCTCGCCGAGGCGGTAGTTGTCCTTGACAGTCCATACACGGCATTCTTTGGTCATGCAGATGTTAAGTATTTCCATAATCATGAAGAGGTTACGCCCAAGTCGGGAGAGTTCTGCGCAGATAATGAGGTCGTCTTTCTGCACCTGTTTGAGGAGTTTGCCGAGGGCGCGTTTGTTGTAGGCTTTTGTGCCAGAGATGGTTTCCTCTATCCAGCCGTCGATACGGATGTTCTCTGACTGACAGAAGCGGGTAATTTCAAACCGCTGGTTTTCCACCGTCTGTTTGTCGGTGGAGACGCGGATGTAGCCGTAGGTCATGGTTGTTTCTGTTAAGAATTATAAATTAAGAATTGAGGGGGGCACGGGGTACTATACTATTGCCTCGGATTTACTCGTTCTTTTTTCGTGTCGTTTTCGTGTCGTTTTCGAGATTTATAGGATGAAGGATCGGTGTGGTAAAGAGAACGGTTTTGGATGCAGGCGAGAGGGCTTGGGGTGCGGACGGACGAATAAGCCGGCAAAGGCTTGTGTAAGGCGGTGAACGGGGGTTGCTCCTGCAAAAATACATTTTTATTTGTGTATGTCAAAATTTTTATGTAACTTTGCGGCGTTTTTTTAGGATGAAAGAGAAGACCCACTCCTTCCCTCCCTGCAGAGGGAGGGAGCAGATAAGTTGCCTTCGTCTATGCGTTTTCGGAATCGAAACTATTTAGTCTTTTATCCTTTATCCAAACATAAAGATTATGAAGAAGTTTAGAGAATATAAGCAGTTGAACTTGCCGGAGTTGAGCAAGGAAGTACTGAACGAGTGGGAACAGGAAGACCTGTTCCGCCAGAGTGTGGAGACACGCGAGGGATGCCCGCAGTTTTTGTTCTTTGAGGGTCCTCCCTCTGCCAACGGCATGCCCGGTATTCACCATGTGCTCGCCCGCACGATAAAAGATACATTCTGCCGCTACAAGACCATGCAAGGGTATCAGGTGAAGCGCAAAGCAGGCTGGGATACGCACGGACTGCCCGTGGAGTTGGGCGTGGAGAAAATGCTGGGTATCACCAAAGAGGATATCGGCAAAAAGATAAGCGTGGACGAATACAACGCCGCCTGCCGCAAGGAGGTGATGAAATATACCAAAGAGTGGACGAACCTGACGAAGCAGATGGGTTACTGGGTGGACCTCGACAACCCGTATATCACCTACGACAACAAGTACATAGAAACGCTCTGGTACCTGCTCAAGGAGTTGTACAAGAAAGGGTACCTGTACAAGGGCTACACCATTCAGCCCTACTCGCCGGCGGCGGGCACGGGTCTGTCGTCGCACGAGTTGAACCAACCCGGGTGCTACCGAGACGTGAAAGATACGACCTGCACGGCGCAATTCCTTGTCAAAAGTCAAGACTTATTACCTTCGTCTCTGAGAAACGTGGTGGAGGAAGAAGGGTTGCCGCTGTATGTGCTGGCGTGGACGACTACGCCGTGGACGCTGCCATCGAACACGGCACTGTGCGTGGGGCCGAAGATAGACTACGTGGTGGTGAAAGGGGAGAACCCCTACACCCACGAGGAGGGTCTGTACCTGTTGGCGGAGGCTCGGTTGGGGGCTTATGCCAAAGAGTTGATAAAAGAGGACGAGTTGCGTATCCGCAACGGCGAGGCAGAGGCTGTGCCCGTAATACTCTGGCGCGGGAAAGGTGCGGAGTTGGAGGGCATACGCTATGAGCAGTTGATACCGTGGGCAACGCCCGATGGGGATGCCTTCCGCATTATTACAGGCGATTACGTAACCACGGAGGATGGTACGGGTATCGTACATATCGCGCCGACCTTCGGTGCGGACGATGCGTTTGTGGCGAAGAAAGCGGGTATCGCGGGCATGGTGTTCCTGACGAAGAAAGGAGAACAGCGCCCGATGGTGGACATGACGGGCAAGTTCTTCCTGATAGACGACCTCGATGAGCAGTTTGTGGCGCAACATATTGATACAGAGGAGTTTAGCAAGTGGCAGGGACGGTTCGTGAAGAACGCATACAACCCCGCGTTGACCGAGAAGGACGAGACGCTGGATGTCAGCATCTGCATGATGCTCAAGACGACCAACCGCGTGTTTAAGATAGAGAAACACGTGCACACCTACCCGCACTGCTGGCGGACGGACAAGCCCGTGCTGTACTACCCGCTGGACTCGTGGTTCATCCGTTCCACCCAAGCGCGCGAGGAGATGATTGCGCTGAACGACACCATCCACTGGCAACCCGAATCGACCGGCACAGGGCGTTTCGGGAAATGGCTGGAGAACCTGAACGACTGGAACCTGTCACGCTCGCGCTACTGGGGCACGCCGCTACCCATCTGGCGCACGGAAGACGGACAAGAGGAGATATGTATCGGCTCCATCGCGGAACTGATGGCGGAGATAGAGAAATCTATCCAAGCGGGCTTCATGACGGAGAACCCGTGGCCGCAGTTCAAAGTGGGGGACTACTCGAAAGAGAACTACGACCCCGCGGTGATTGACCTGCACCGGCCGTATGTGGACAATATCATCCTGTGCTCGCCTTCGGGCAAGCCGATGAAACGCGAGTTGGACTTGATAGACGTGTGGTTCGACTCGGGTGCGATGCCCTATGCGCAGAATCACTATCCGTTTGAGAATCAGGACGCTCCGCGCACGGCGGACTTCATTTCGGAAGGTGTTGACCAGACGCGCGGGTGGTTCTTCACACTGCATGCCATCCATACGATGATAGAGGGGAAAGTGGCGTATAAGAACGTGATCTCCAACGGGTTAGTGCTGGATAAGAACGGCAACAAGATGTCGAAACGGTTGGGCAATGCCGTTGACCCATTCGGCGCGATGGACAAGTACGGTGCGGACGCTGTGCGGTGGTATATGCTGACCAACTCGAGCCCGTGGGATAATTTGAAATTCGACCCTGAGGGCGTGGACGAGATACGACGCAAGTTCTTCGGCACGCTGTACAACACCTACGGGTTCTTTGCGCTGTATGCCAATGTGGACGGGTGGAGCGCAGAGAGTGGTCAGTGGTCAGTGGTCAGTGGCCAGTTGACGGAGATTGACAAATGGGTGCTGAGCAAGTTGAACTCGCTGGTGAAAGAGGTTACGGAGGCTTATGAGGCATACGAGCCGACGAAGGCAGGGCGTGCTATCTCGGACTTTGTGCAAGATGACCTGAGCAACTGGTACGTGCGTCTGAACCGCAAACGTTTCTGGGGCGGCGCGATGGACGGCGACAAGCAGGCGGCTTATGCCACGCTGTACACCTGCTTGAAAACCGTGGCACAACTGATGGCACCCAATGCACCTTTCTTCGCCGACCGGTTGTATCGCGACTTGACAGGCGAGACGGTGCACCTAAGCAACTGGCCTACGGCAGATGAGGCGTTGATTAACAAGGACTTGGAACGATCGATGTATCTCGCGCAACAGGCGACTTCGATGATACTCTCGCTGCGCAAGCGGGCAGAGAAGAACGTGCGCCAACCGCTGCAGAAAGCCGTTATTCCCGCGCCAGATGCCGACACGCTGGCGGCATTGCTGCACGTGCAAGACCTTATCAAGAGCGAGGTGAACGTGAAGGAACTGGTGGTCGTGCGTGCGGAGGATTCGGAGATACGGCTGGTGAAGAAGATTAAGCCGAACTTCAAAGTGCTGGGCAAGAAAGCAGGCAGCAAGATGAAGGAATTGGCGGCGGCTATCGGGCGCATGACGCAAGACGAGATTGCGCAGATGGAACAGGCCGGCACCTACACGGTGTGCGACTACGTGCTGACCGCCGAGGACGTGGAGATTATCACAGAGGACATGCCCGGCTGGCTGGTGGCGAACAACGGCGTGCTGACTATTGCGCTCGACATCGAACTGACGGAAGCGTTGGTGGAAGAGGGTGTGGCACGCGAGTTGGTCAACCGTATTCAGAACCTGCGCAAGTCGTCGGGCTTGGAGATAACCGACCGTATCGCGGTTTGCATAGAAAGCCGCGAGGAGGTGGCAGGAGCGGTGAACCACTGCAACGAGTATATCGCTTCGCAGGTGCTGGCGACCTCGCTCACGCTGGCGGAAGGGCTGAAAGACGGCGCGGAAGTGGAGATGGACGGATATAAACTGCATATATTGATAACGAAAGCACTCCCTTTGTAAAAGGCGTTTAAAAGTGAACACTATGAGATATCGTATATTGTTGGTGCTTTGGGTGTCGGTAGTGCTTTGCATGGGCGTAGGAGCGCAGGCGCAGACATACCTGCCTGAAGAGGGCACCCTCATTGAGCGGCGGCATTATCCCACCGTACCCGGTCCGTTAGGCAAGACGCAGCAGGAACGCATGCAGGCGCAACGCAAGTCTAATCAGACGCAGACGTTTCCGCCGAAAGGGCTACTGCTCTTGGTGCAGTTCAGCGACATGGCGTTCTTCACCCCCAACCCCCATGCGGCGTTCGACTCGCTGGCAAACAGCATCGACTACACTTACAACGGAGCGATGGGCTCCGCACGCGAGTATTTTCGCTCACAATCCAACGGACAGTATGTGCCTGACTTCACGGTGGTAGGTCCCGTTACCCTGCCGCATACTATGGACTACTATGGTACGAACGCATCCGATGGCTACGACCAATACTTGGCGGATTTCGTGATAGATGCTTGCGTGGCGGTAAAAGACTCGGTGGACTGGACGCAGTTCGACAGCGACAACGACGGGGAGGTCGATTTGGTATTTCTCCTCTTTGCGGGCTATGGCGAGGCGGATAGTTACAAGCAGAATACCATTTGGCCATGCAAATGGGAAGTTACAAGCGCGTTGTACTATGGTTATACTAACCAGACAACTTATTACTATCGCAGTCAAAATGACAAAAACCTGCCGATATTTGAAGGCAAGACGGTGGATAAATTTGCTTGCTCCTGCGAGTGGGCATATTATTCCAATAGTCGTAATGGTATCGGCACGTTCGTCCATGAGTTCAGTCATGTATTGGGACTACCGGACTATTATGTGCTATCGGGTGAGAATTCCCACACGCCCGGTTCTTGGTCGCTCATGGACTATGGCAACTATGTCAATAACGGCAACACCCCGCCTAACTACAGTGCTTACGACAAGTACTTCCTCGGCTGGGTAACTCCCACTTTCCTCTCTACTAATCAGCAGGTTACGCTGCCCGCCGATGGTAAGACCTACTACATGCTCACCCGCAACGGCATTGCTCCTGCCAATGGTGCTTTCATTGCCGACACGGTCTATTACTTGGAGAACCGTCAATACACAGGCTGGGACACCTACCTGCCCGGACACGGGCTACTCGTATGGCAGGTGGTATATGATGAGCAGGCGTGGGTTACCGGACTGCCGAACACGGATGCCGTCCGCTATACACCGGTGAGTGCAAGCGGTACTGCACCCCGCACGATCAGCACTATCGGAGCCAAACGCGAAGACGTACCCTTCCCCGGCAGTGAAGAGGTAACCATCCTTGCCTTGTCGCCCAAAGCCATCCTGCAAGACATCAGGGAGCAGACAGATGGTACTATTACATTCACTTTTGTAGCAAGTGATGAACCTACCAGTATAAAGCGCACAACTGACAATGGTTCAGGAAGATACTACAATATCTTGGGACAAGAGGTGGATGTGGATACTTATCAAGGAATTGTTATCCAAGACGGTCGGCAGTATCTTTTGATACACTAAGACCGATGAAGGCTGACAGTGTGTCTGAATGCTGTGAGACACAAAAGCGGTCAAGCGGGACAGTAGCCGGAAGAAAGTGTAAGGACAGCATATACTCTCTGTTATCCTACGTATATCCTACGTGTATCTTACGTATATCCTACGTAATTGACAGCACAAGCACAATGGTGAGACGGCATGCAAGAACGGAAGTAGCGAAATGCGCACGGGTTGATTTCCAACAACAGCCGCGACGAAGCGAATAGTACCTCCATTTGCTATCGCTGATACACAATGATTATTGAAAACAAACAATTTGACATTGAATGGGAAAGTACAACTGGACATTTGCCAATGTGGGCGGGGTTACCCGCGTAAAGATACAGTCCGGAGAAGATATCCGACACTTGGGTGAACTGGATGAGAAGCTGTGGACAGTGCTCTCTTGCCCGACAACGGGGCTGGAGACAGACAGCGAGACCCTTCGGCTGATGGACTCGGACGGCGATGGCAAACTGCGCGTGAAAGAGGTGCAGCAGGCTGCGGCGTGGCTCTGCAGCGTGCTGCGTAGTCCCGAAGTGGTGCTGGCAGGAAAAGCTGAACTCCGCGTGGAGGACATTGCCGACGAGGGTATCCGCGCGGTGGCATTTTCTGTGGTCGGCGGGCAGTGCTCAGTGGTCAGGTTGGCAGATGTGGAGGCGGCTATCGCAGGCGTAAAGATAGAGGCGGTAGCGGCTCCCGAAGCACCTTTCGCCGCAGACGTGATGGCGGCTTACAAAGCAAAGAAAGAAGAGTATGCCGCTTATTTTGCGCAAGCCAAACTGGCAAAACTCGGACTGTCAGCCTTGCCCGACGAGGCAACCAAGCCCGGCATGGAGGAAAAGGCGTTCTTGCAGATGGGCACGCAGATTGCGGAGTATGAAACGGCACTGGCTGCGGCGAATACGGCGAATGCCGATGTCTTGGCGGCGGCACAGGCGCACTATCAACCCCTGCGCAAGTTGCTGCTCCTCACGCGCGATTTCTACCGACTGCTACGCAACTTTGTTACCTTTGAGGATTTTTACAGAAAAGATATTCAGGCGATTTTCCAAGCCGGTACGCTGGTGATTGACCAACGCGCCTGCCAGCTCTGTCTGCGCGTAAGCGATATGGGCAAGCAGAACGCACAGGCGGGTGCAAGCGGGATGTTCCTCGTTTACTGCGACTGCGAGAGCAAGAAACTGGGGCAGAAAATGCAGATAGTGGCAGCCATGACCGTGGGCGACATCCGCAACCTGACCGTTGGAAAGAACGCGCTGTTCTATGATAATCAAGGCAATGACTGGGACGCGGTGGTTACCAAAATCATTGATAACCCCATCTCCATCAGCCAAGCCTTCTGGAGTCCGTACCGTAAGTTCGGCGCATGGGTTACCGACCTTATCCACAAGTCGGCGGCGGAGAAAGACAGCAAGGGGTTCAACGAACTGACCACCAAGGTGCAGGAAGGCGCAAAGAATCCGCCGGCAGCAGGAGAGAAAGCCAAACCGCAGGCGTTTGATATTGCGAAGTTTGCCGGTATCTTTGCCGCTATCGGTATGGCAGTGGGCTATATCGGGGCATTCTTCACAAGCGTGATAGGCGGCTTTGCCGCGCTGAAATGGTGGCAAGACCTCTTGGCAGTATTGGGTATTTTGCTGGTTATCAGCGGGCCTTCGATGTTCCTTGCATGGACGAAGTTGCGCAAACGCAATCTGGCACCCGTGCTGAATGCCAACGGGTGGGCAATCAATGCCGATGTGATGGTGAGCGTGGTGTTCGGCAATACACTGACCACGCAAGCGCAGTTCCCGCTGTTGCAACTGGTTGACCCCTCCGTGAAGAAGAAAATGCCTTGTTGGGCAAAATGGCTTATCGGGGTGCTCGTAGCGGCAATCGTTGCCGCCGGTATTTGGGCAGCAGTACATTTCTGCTGCGGATGTTGCAAAGCGACTGTATGCGAAGGTGAGACACCTGCTGTAGAGGCAGTGGAAACAATAGAGGTCGTAGCGGAATAAAGAAGGAGGAATATACGTGCGAAAATTAGGTATTTGTCTGTTAATCTGCCTGTTGCCCATAGCGGCAACGGCAGGAAAGAGAACAAGAAAAGTGGCGGCAAAAATGCCGCAAGTGGAGGAGGTAGCGCAGGATACGCTGGCGGACAGCGAGGGCGATGAACCGCTGTCGTTGGATGAGTTGGAGGTGGAGAACGTGGGGGTGCCGCAATGGCTGCAAACGCATATCGTGGGCGATACGCTGTTCATTGCCTGCGACCAAGCCATGTTGCCGCGGAGGCTGGTGGTCGTTGCCAACGACGGTGAGTGCTTGTACAAACTGCTCCCACAAGAGATGGAGGCGATGATGAGTATGGAGCACCCTGCGGACAGCATCTACAAGCATATCTGGACGAGTGCGCGGGTGAATCCCTACAACACACCTATCGACTCGCTGGGCGACAGCATACGGATAGACATGGCGGGCTTCTGCCTGCCGCACGCGGGGTATGTTACTTCCCGCTACGGCTTCCGCAAGTATCGGTTCCACTACGGGACGGACTTGAAGGTGCAGGTGGGCGACTCAATACGCGCCTCGTGGGACGGGCAAGTGCGTATCGTGGGCTGGGACCCGAAAGGGTACGGCTACTATGTGGTGATACGCCACCCGAACGGCTTGGAGACGGTTTATGGGCACCTGTCGCGACCGCTCTTTGACGAGGGAGAACCCATCTTTGCGGGCGAAGTGCTGGGCTTGGGAGGAAACACGGGACGAAGCACGGGCAGCCATCTGCACTATGAGATACGCTATTTGGGCAACGCCATCAATCCCGAACTGCTGCTGAACTTCGAAACGGGGCAGTTGCGCGACACTACCTCGTATCTGATAACGAAGAAAGCCACTTTTGCGCATCATGCGGAGTTGAAAGCCATGCAGCAGGCGCAGTACCACAAAGTGAAACAAGGCGACACCCTTTCGGGCATAGCCAAACGCTATCGGACAAGCGTGTCGGCACTATGCCGCCTGAACAGGATAAAAGAGACGAGTCTCTTACAGATAGGGCAAAAGATACGGGTGAGATAGAGTGGTCAGTGGTTAGTGGTTAGTGGTTAGTGGTTAGTGGTTAGTGGTCAGTGGTTAGTGGTCAGTGGTTAGGGCATGAGTACTCATAATTTGTAAATTAAAGTGGTTAGGTTAGAACACATAGTTAAGTCATTCGGTAAGCAGCAAGTGCTGCAAGATGTGTCGCTGGCGATTGGCGAAGGAGAGATTGTGGGGTTGCTGGGACCCAACGGCGCCGGCAAATCCACACTGATGAAGATAGTAATCGGCTTGTGGAAAGCGGACAGCGGGCAGGTGGTTGCGCCTTGGCGCATAGGCTATCTGCCAGAACGGAATCCGCTCTACGAGGAGATGTATGTGCGTGAGTATCTGCAGTTTATGGAGCGAATGACGGAGGACGGAAAGGGGAGAAAGCAGGGGCTTGCATCCCGGCGCGCAGGGGTGGAGGAGTTGATAGCGCGTGTGGGGCTGACGGCAGAGGCGCACAAGAAAATCGGACAACTGAGCAAGGGCTATCGTCAGCGCGTGGGCTTGGCGCAGGCGTTGCTGGGCGACCCTGAAATGCTGATTTTAGACGAGCCCACCACGGGATTAGACCCCAACCAACTGGTCGAGATACGCGATTTGATACGCACGGAGGGCAAGCAACGGACCATCATTCTCTCCACCCATATCCTGCAAGAAGTGCAGGAGGTATGCAGCCGCGTGGTGATACTCGACCACGGCGTGGTGAAACTGGACAAGCCGATTGGAGAAGTAGTGGACTTGGAAGACACCTTCCGCAAATGCACGAGGTAGCATAAAAATGAGGTAAAAAGTTTCGGATTTCAAGTTTCAGAAATTTTACCTTCGACTTTGAAACTTATCTCACCTGAAACTTGAAACATTTTTCTTATGAGTGATTACGATATACGACAGCAGATGACGGAAAAGGAGCAGGACAATGCTTTGCGTCCGTTGTGCTTTGCCGATTTTGCGGGACAGAGCAAGGTGGTGAGCAACCTGCGTATCTTTGTGCAGGCGGCTCGCATGCGCGGCGAGAGTCTTGACCACGTCTTGCTCTTCGGACCTCCGGGACTGGGAAAAACCACGCTGAGCAATATCATCGCCAACGAGTTGGGGGTGGGCTTCAAGGTTACGAGCGGTCCGGTGCTGGACAAACCCGGCGACTTGGCAGGCTTGCTGACTTCGCTGGAGCCGAATGACGTGCTGTTTATCGATGAGATACACCGTTTGTCGCCTGTGGTGGAAGAGTATCTGTATTCGGCGATGGAAGACTATCGCATTGATATAATGATAGATAAGGGTCCTTCTGCCCGCACGATACAGATTGATTTGAACCGCTTTACCTTGATAGGCGCCACCACTCGGAGCGGCTTGCTGACATCGCCTCTGCGGGCACGATTCGGTATCAACTGCCACTTGGAGTACTACGATGCAGACGTGCTGGCGGGTATCGTGGCGCGTAGTGCGGGCTTACTTGGCGTGGAGATTGACAGCAAAGCGGCAGGGGAGATAGCCCGCCGCAGCAGGGGCACGCCGCGTATTGCCAACTCGCTCTTGCGCAGGGTGCGCGATTTCGCACAAGTGAAGGGGGACGGGCGTATTGATTTGGACATTGCCAACTACGGTTTGGAGGCACTGAATATCGATACATACGGATTGGACCAGATTGATAATAAGTTGCTTACGACGATTATAGATAAGTTCAAAGGCGGTCCTGTGGGGCTGAACACCATTGCGACGGCGATGGGCGAAGACCCCGGGACGATAGAGGATGTGTACGAACCTTATTTAATAAAGGAGGGCTTTATCAAGCGTACTCCCCGCGGACGAGAAGTGACGGAACTGGCATACAAGCACCTCGGAAAGACCCCATTCTCTACGGGGGCTCCGACGCTGTTCTAATTTGAAAATGCAAGCATGAAGAAGGCAGTTTTTATCGATTGGGACGATACGCTGGGAGATTGGAGTACGGCAGCCCGATTGGCGCAAGAAGATGTGTATCAGCAGTTTGGCATTGCCAGTTGGGGTGTGCGTTTTGAGGATTGGTTCGAGGCATACCACACGCATAACGCGGAACTATGGCATCTGTACGGACACGGGCAGATAGACCGACCCTACTTGATGATGGACAGGTTTTTGCACCCGATATGTGCGGTAAAGGGTATTGCGAAAGAGGACGGGGAGGCGTACAAGCCGCTGGCGATGGAGATGAGTTCGCTCTTTTTGGCACAGACCAATGCGCATTTCCGGTTGCTCCCCGATGCGCGGGAGGTGGTGGAGTATCTGGCAGGCAAATATGCGCTGACGGTAGTCAGCAACGGCTTTGCAGAAGTGCAGCACTACAAGTTGGAGAAATCGGGCTTGCTTCCGTATTTCAAGCACGTGGTGCTGAGCGAAGAGGTCGGTGCGTTGAAGCCCGGGGCAAGGATATTTGAGGTGGCGATGGAGATGAACCGAAAAGAGTTGCCGTATTTGGAGAAAGAGGACGTGGTGATGGTGGGCGACAGTTGGGGGAGCGATATCGAAGGTGCGATGAATGCAGGAATAGATGCGGTGTGGGTAACCTTTGAGCAATCGGAACAAGCGTTGCCAGAGGGTGTGCAGGCGGTGAGGCGTTTGCGGGAGGTGATGGAAGCGCTGTAGCTGACAAAATGGCAGTCCTCGGGGCTGTGGCACGGTATTTGCGATATGCAGGTTAGAGTTGTTTGAGGTGTTGCCGACCTGCGACCGACCTGCGACCGACCTGCGACCGACCCGCGACCGACCCGCGATAGACCCGCGACAATATCCCGACAACGTTTCGACTATGTTCCGATGAAATGTCGGACGTGTCGGTGTGTGGCGGACTGACAAAATGGCAGTCGATGATATGAAAAAGATATGGAATAAAATACTAAAACCTATACGAACTATGAGCAAGAAAAACAAGCAAACAATGGAAGAGAATACAGAAAAGACGGCTCCTGAGATGGAGCAGGAAGTGCAGAACGAAGTGATGCCTGAGGCAGAGGCTGCTGCAGCAGAGGAGACCACGGAGAATCAAGCAGAGACCGCATCGGAAGAGGCGGCAGCGCAAGATGCTCCGCAGGCAGATTTGAGCCAAGAGGTGGAGACGCTGACAGCCCGTATTGCCGAGTTGGAGGACAAGAACCTGCGCATGATGGCGGAGTTCGACAACTATCGCCGCCGCACAAACAAAGAGAAACTGACGCTGATGGAGACCGCCGGCGAGAAGATTTTTACGGAGATGTTGGCACTGGTGGACGACTTTGAGCGTGCGCAGGTTGCCATGCAGAAGACGGAGGATATTGAGAGCCTGCGTTCAGGTATCGAGTTGATTCATCAGAAGTTCATCACGTTCCTTGACAAGCATGATGTGCATGCGATAGAGACGGAGAACGCAGATTTCAACACGGACGAGCACGAGGCAATAACGACCTTCGCGGCAGGCGAGGAGAAGAAGGGTAAAGTGATTGACTGCACGCAGAAGGGCTACAAACTGGGCGAGAAAGTGATTCGCTTCGCCAAAGTGGTGGTGGGAGAATAATGAGACAATTTGAAAATTTGTAAATTGGAGAATTTGAGAATTGCCGTGCGGAATATCGTATCCCGACACTTAGGAGCAAAATTATTTTCAAATTTACAAATTTTCATCTTCAAATTATAAATAGTGCTATGGCAGAGAAAAGAGATTACTATGAGGTGCTGGGGGTCTCGAAGACGGCAACGGCTGACGAGATAAAGAAAGCCTACCGTAAGAAAGCCATCCAGTATCACCCCGATAAGAACCCCGGCGACAAGGAAGCCGAGGAGAAATTCAAGGAGGCTGCGGAGGCCTATGAGGTGCTTTCCGACCCTCAGAAACGGCAACGCTACGACCAATTCGGACACGCCGGCATGGACGGCATGGGCGGTTTCCGCCCCGGACAAGGCATGTCGATGGAAGATATCTTCTCGCAATTCGGCGATATCTTCGGCGGTGCCGGTTTCGACCTGGGCGATTTGTTCGGTGGTGGCAGTCGCAGCCGCGGTGGGCAGCGCGTGCGCAGAGGATCTGACTTGCGCGTGAAAGTGCGTCTGACGATGGAGGAGATTGCCACGGGCACGACGAAGAAAATCAAAGTGCGCAAGTTGGTTGCCTGTGCGGCTTGTCAGGGTACAGGCAGCGCGGACGGCAGCGGCGGCGAGACTTGTCCGACCTGCAAAGGGTCGGGGCGCGTGATGCGTTCGCAGCGCGGGATATTCGGCATGATGCAAGTGCAAGAGGAGTGTCCGACCTGCCACGGCGAGGGACGAGTTATCAAGAACAGATGTCCGAAATGCAACGGCGAAGGCGTGGTGCGCGATGAGGAAGTGATAGAAATCAACATCCCCGCGGGCGTTTCCGGCGGCATGCAACTGACGGTGCAGGGCAAGGGTAATGCGGCTCCGCACGGCGGTGTGAACGGCGATTTGCTGGTGCTGGTGGAAGAAGAGGAGCACAAAGATTTTGTGCGCGACGGCAGCGACTTGATTTACAACTTGTTGCTGGATATGCCGACGGCGGTGTTGGGCGGACAAGTGCAGATCCCGACATTGACGGGCGATGTGAAGATTACGATTACACCGGGTACACAGCCGGGGAAAGTGTTGCGAATGCGGGGAAAAGGTTTGCCTTCGATAGACCAATACGGACGGCAGTACGGTACGGGCGATTTGCTGATAAACGTGGGCGTGTATATCCCTGAGAAACTGTCGCGCGACGAGAAGAAACTGATTGAGAAACTGCAAGACAGCCCGAACATCGCACCCGGGTCAGCAGACAAAAAGAACTTCTTTAAGAACTTGTTTGGATGAGACGCCGATTAGGATTGATAATGTTTTTGATGGTGTGCCTCTGTGTGGAAAGCCACGCGGAGGCATTTCCCGTTTTTGGAGTGGATAGTGTGGGGAGCGATTTCTTCAAGCAATGGTACCTGACCGCCGACTTGGGGCATTATTTGGATAATTGTTCGGATTACGTGGTGTATGAAACAGAGACTACGGGTGAGTGGAACTTAGGCGACCAAAATGTGTTTTCCATAGCGGGCAATTCCTTTCGGCAAAACAAGTATTGGCTGAATGGTATGCGTATAGACAGCCGTTTTCAGGTGGGGAGCACGGTGGTGCACACGAACATGCTGGAGACGGGCTATGCTCTTGATTATCATACGGGTACCATATTCTTTACGAGCGATAGTGTCCGCTCGCAATACGTCTCGCTGACAGGTAATGCCGGAAATTTAGGCGGTATATCACCCGGTACCCGCGAGTTGATAAACCTGTTTCACTCTTCCGGCGAGGAGCGCACGATGGACAGCCGACCGATGGAGAATCGCAACCATATCATAGGTGCAGGAACGGTAGAAAGCGGTTTCTATGTACCTGCATACGGAAAGCGGTTTTACCAGCATGCGTATGCGAACTTCGGTTGGCGGTCAATAACGGCGTTTGACCAAACGGGTATATCGGGAATGTACACGAGACCTTACTACATGGCGCAATTGGACGGTGAGATTCCCATGGCAACCAATGGCCTATTCGACAGGTTGAACTATTATCTGGTGGCGCAAGGCAGGGGAGATTTGTACTCGGAGTTTTTGTACAACGGTAATGAAGTGGCTGATTTACAATCATATACTGCGGCCTTGTATGGTGCAAAACGCTTTGATAATGGCGGAGAACTGGTTGCCGGACTGAGTTGGGCTTTGAGTCGTGTTCGGCATGACAGTTTGGAGTTCAGTCGCAATATATTGGACCAAGACGGCGAGGCGTTTGAGCCTTGGTATGCCGACGGGAATACCAACGAACTGAATTTGTCGGTACAATATAATCAAGTGCTGTTGCCGTGGTTGCGTGTGCATGTGGAGGGGTACAATTCTTTTATTCATTTTGCTCCGAGTACCACGAGTTGGCACAACGATGTGTATGCACAAAGTATTGCCGACACGAAACCGATGTCGTTGTATCAACATCAGTGGACTTCTTCCGCTTTTGGTGCCGGTATATTGGAGAATGAGGCGCTGATTATCGCAGAGAAAACGTTAGCGCGAGGGCTGGCTATGCAGGCACATGTGGGTGTGTCGCTGGATGGTATTCTACTGGCAGGGAAATCGGTAGTAACGCCGAACTGGTTGGCGAAATTCAGTTTGAATTGGCATCCGTGTTGGTGGTTTCAGATGGAAGTCGCTCTGTCGCACAACCGTATGAGTTATACGTTTGACGAGGTGAAATATCTAAGTAATGACTACATGAACGGCGAAATAAGGTATGCAGACGGCACTTTGTTGGCAACTACGGGCGGGAAGTATCATGCTGTGGACAAACGACTATGGATGCATCAACCGTCGTATGCCGTGATAGATTTACCTATTCGGTTTACATTTGATAAGGAAGGCAGGCACCAGTTCTCGCTGTTGTCAAGTATCAGGAAGTATTACAACATGTGGTTTACTGCCTATACCGACGGAGTAGATGCAAACATGGTTGAGCAAGACGGGCTGTACTATTGGCGTGAGGGCGAGAAACAATATACCGTGGGGATGCAACCGATGGATTTGATGAGCGGCAGGGTAGGCGGACGCACTCCGTACTATATGTCGAATGTGGCAAAGTACAGTTACACGGGTAAGAAATGGTACGTGAGTCTGAGTTGGCAGAGTTATCTCATGTCGGGATTATCCACATTGGGAAACGGCCCTTTGCATAATAACATAGGTGTGTTGTCGGAATCAAGTGCGAACCCGAATACCTACAAGGTCGGTTATTCCGGAACAGAACCTTATCAGGCTAACTGTCGATTGAATCAAGATAAGTCTTTTATTGCGCGTATTCAGGTAACCTATAATGCGTGCAAGTATTTCTCAATCAGCCTAAACGGAAAGTTCAAGGACGGACAACCATTTTCCACTTTTGTGGCTAAGGCGGCTGATTTGAATCATCCTCAGATGGCACTTTACTATAACGATGCGAAGGGCATCAATATGGCAAACGGAAAATTCGGCAAACGTGAGGACGCCTTCTTTAATATAGACCTTCGCTTCACAGGAAGATGGTGGGTAAAAACGATACCTTTCACACTGGACCTTACCTGTTACAATATCTACGATTTCGGAACAGCCTTGACGGAATACACTTTCGACGGATATGAGCATCCGACCTATTCTTATTGGACGGAAGAGCGTGGTATCAGTACAATGCGAGACAGCAGGACTTCGATGTCGTTGTGCATCCCAAGAGGTCTTCTGGCGAAACTAACTATCGGCTTGTAGCGAAGGAGATGGTAATTCGCTATCTGGGTACTGTTCACAAGCAAGAATAAGCGTCATAAAAATCAGTAGCGTGGTAAGCGGATCGAATCGCTCTAAAACGTTGTCCGTCAGCATGTTGCTTAGATAAAGCAGGCTTAACATGAGGCTTAGTCGTCTTGCGTTACCATGAAAAACGAGGGGTAATGAAATAAAGACAGCGAGCAGAAGCAATACGGCTAACGGACCTAACTCGATATAAGTAGCCAAGTATTGATTGTGGGTGTCGAAACCTTTCTGTGCCCCGATGGTATAGCCGTCTTCTACGTATTTATCGATAATAAATTGGTGTTGCTGCCCAGCTCCCAAACCAAAAAACGGCACTTCGTTTATGTGTCCTAATGCACTATTATAGATGGAGACGCGAGGGTCTTCGTCCGCCAGTTGCATACGGGGATGGTATTTTATCGTACAAAATACTGCTATTATTAAAGCCGCTATGATGAGAATCCCTCTCCACCAATGGCGTTTGTCCACGAAACGAATTAAGAGGGCAGTAGTCAACAGCAAAAGCCCCGTGAAGATAGAAGCGCGCGAACCAGTGTAGTAGATACCCAAACAAATAATGATAGAAGCCATTGCCAAAAGGCATATTTGTGCCCAACGAGGACACGTTACCCGCCATGAGAGGGCTTGTTTTTGTTGGTAAAGGGGGGCCTGCTGGCGATAGATAGTAGGAATAGATACTAATCCTAATGTGAGCACCATACAAAAGAATAAACGATGTTTGATGTGGGACGAATAACTTTTATCCAATACTAAATGGAAATCGGGCATATGACCGGATGGACCATAAAGGAAATAATTTCCATTTTGGGCGCAATATACTGCAAAATAATAAGTTGGTACGATGATGACACATGCTTTCAGGAAAGTGATGAGATATCGTTTGTCTCGATAGAGCGGATTTACCCCAAAAAGAGCTACCAAAAATAAAAATGGGAAAACGAAGTATTGGTTAGCCGCATTCTTTGCCTCATTTACATCATCTGCCCAACTGATAGATATAGCGAACCATAGGGCGTAGACTAACAACAAAACGAAGGGGATGAGGTGTTTCCCGATACGAAGATTTTTTCTTTGCAGCCATCGTCCTTCCAGTAGGTAAGAGACCAGCCACAGCATACCCAACGTACTACCAATACGCGGGGGCAATGTGAGACCGATAAGCGCCAAAAAGAAGAGATAATAGTTGATGTATCCGAGTATGTTTTGATAACGATTCATAAATTAGTGATGCCTTGCTTAATATGTTTGTGCCAACGATGGGCAATGATGTACTCTGCGCAATAAGTCGGATTTAGTCCCATGCTATCGGCATATGCCTCTGCCATAATACATAGGGCTTGTCTATCGATATTTAGTCGTTCAAAGTTTTTCAGTCCTTGTTTTTTGGATATGTTTCGGTAAAAGTGCACGCGATTCAGGTCCACAATTTCTATTTTAGTACCAGAGTCGTTGAAAAGGATATTCCCTCCGGAATAGTCTTTATGTAAAATACCCTGCTGATGAAGGCTTGCCGTGAACCGCCCGATTGATTGCAAGATGAAAGTTCGATTCGGGAATTCTGGATGACCAATCAACTCGTTGAAAGTATGAGTACATTCTGAAAGGCGAGATACATATTCGCTTTCGCGCAGGATACCGATATAGCGTACTTCCCGATATGCAATCGGTGCAGGAGTCTTTGTCTTGAGTCGAAGGGCATATTCATAAGAGCGCTGCGCCTTGGATTTTACAAAGAGTCCGTATAGCAGTCCTTTCCAAATAGGAGGAATGGCAAATCGTTTGCAAACGGCAGAATGATTCTGTATTAAGGTATTGCGTCCTTGGTGAATAATGGTGCCTTCATGCCATCTCGCATAGTCTCCCACAACCTTTTCAGTACGAAAGAAGTTTAGGAACCTTGACCATGAACGGTGGTAATGCAGCGGACCGCCGAGGTAGTGCTGCATATATTGCGGATGTCGTTTGTTGATAGCATCCACGATGGCTTCTTTTTGTGCTTTTGCTTTCGTGCGACGTGAACCATGACGAACGCGATAGAACAATCCGATTTCAGGTAGTCTCTGATATGCCCCCGAGTGCAACTCAGGATGTCCCATATCCAACTCCAGAAGACTTAACCAGAAATCCCAATCCTCCCGATATATATCTTCCTCGCAGAATCCTCCTACACGTTCCCAATCTATTCGACGAAAGAGAGAACTGACGGGTATCATGTTCTTCCGAGCAATAAGGGACGGGGTAAAGTCAGGTAATTTCCATTCTTTATTTACTTCTCCAAACATCTTTGCTCGGCAGCCTACAATGCGTAATTGCTTGTTTTTTTGCATAGCATCTACTGCTTGTGCAATATAGGTCGGACTGATAAGATCATCGGCATCCAAAGGCAGGATGTAGGTGCCATGTGCTTCTTTGATTGCGTGATTCCTAGCAGCGGATACGCCTGCGTTGGGCTGAGAAAATAATAGGCAATCCGGGAAATGAACATCTTGAATGCGTTTAGAAGCCGCCTCGGTAACCAACTGCTCCGCAATATGACGACTATCGTCTGTGCTGCCATCGTCCACCATGACTATTTCTAAAGGACGATAGGTACTGGCAAAAACGCTTTCTACCGTTTCTCTCAGGTAGGAAGCCGCATTGTGGACAGGTATGACAACAGAGACAAGCATTAATCAGATACGGTCTTTCTTTTGAATGAGTTTACGCCAATAGTAGAGTAGGGGATTGGTGTATTTGAGTTGTTTCCAAGGTCGGGATGAGTGGGGCTTGTGAAGCACGGGATTGTTGAGCATGAGCAGATTACGGAAACCCAACTTAACGGACCAATGAGAGATAGTTACATCGTACCAATTTTTAGCAGGATCAAGTTGAGCAAAATCTAAAGCTTGTAATAATTCATTGGTTAGCAGTGTGCAGCAAAAAGAGAGTCGTTTAGAGGTCTCTACTATAATTTCTTTATGCCAGTGAGTTGCATATTCATAAGGGAAATTGATATTCCCTGCTTCATCGGTGGTTACCGCAGCAACCATCCCTACTTTCTGATGTGCCTGCGCTACCAACTGCTGTATGGTATCGGGGCGCACTACTACATCACTTTCAATGATGATTAAATGTTGCTTTCGGGTAAGTGCTCTTTGACGAGCATGCTGCAATACCCAACGATAATTTGGGGAAGGGTGATTCGTGTGTTGAGCAATGTGTATGACTTCTATACCTAATTCTTCTGCTAACTTATTCAAACGTTGGTACGTTGATATGGACGAATAATCATTATATACAACCACAGAGTAACCGGATTGCACAATAGCTCGTATAGAGATTTCTGCCATATCAATGGCATCTTTCACGGGCATTATAATATATGGGGTATTTACCATTTGGTAATCAATCCTTTTTTGCGGATACTGAGCATTGCACCAAAATTGTTACCGAATTGTGTACCAAAATCTGCGGCAAGTCGCAGAGAAAAATCGAGTCCCCATGCTTGGGGTACATGCTTACTAACCTCTATCAGAAGGGCGGTGTTATCGGATAAAACATAGTGGTTCTTACAATCGTTGCCGTAGTTTTGCACATATGAGCCCATAATGCGGTATTTGAAGCCGTAGATATTGCCACGAAGCCCTATATAGTGTGCTTGCACTCGGCTGTTTAGCGTGTAGATAGTGCCATCTGCATTGTACAACGGGGAGGTGATAAATGGCGTTCCCAAAGAACGGTAGAAATAATTCCAGCCATTTTGAAATACACTATTTGTATAATAGTGGTCCGCACCGGCATAGCATAGACCATCTCTATCATGCCATGGACCGGATTGGCTTGTGGTATTCAGAAATTGATATGTAGCTCCTTCTATCCATGGCCAACGCGTTTGTTTCAGGGAAATTCCCCATAACCCGTCGGTGATATTTTTTCCAAGACCGAGGAATGCAAAATTGTCTTCGAAGAAGTTTTGCCAATAAGCGGTAACTTCCCATCCTTTTCCTTTTGCAGTGAGAGCCAATTGTTGGCTGCCTACATGGTTGCCTTCTGCATTCAGTTGGTCATTTGCCATCACCCCGCCTGAGCGTGCGAAAAAGACATTCATGAAAGATTTTAGGCTACTACCCAGTTCTCCATATACGGGAGAAACGCCTCCCCATTGTGCGGCGTGATGAAACTCGTAACTGATGTTTACCGGCAATCGCCCGCCAAAACGTACAGCGCCAAATTTATGGTGAATATAGGCATTTTGGATGTACACATTATCTGTTAACCAAGCATGAGTGAGTCCTCCTTTCAGTTCGAAATACCCGTAGCAACCGGGGAACGGAATATATTGGTCAATACCTATTGTGATATGCGGCAGAGGTTGTGCATTCCCTGAAAAAACCATGGAACCCATCGTAAGCAGTGAGTCTTGCGTTTCATAGATTAGAGGTTTCACTCCGGCAGTGATATCTACAATATAAAGCCTGACATGAGCATACAACAGATTGAAATAAGCAGTGCTTGGGCTTTGCAATGTAGGAATAGACATGTTGGACACGGGACTTTGAAATCGCTCCGTCAGTTGCACACCAAAATCGTAATCAAACCAACGGTGGGGTTGCGAAGCAGGCTTGATAACTCCGATACTCACATTTCCGCTAAAGGGGGAAGCAGAAACATCTCCATGTTGATTGCTTTGCAGCCAAAATGGTGCGTACTCTCCGGTACTTGCTACAGCACTGATTCCCAAATGGAAATACAAACTATCCCCTTTGGGCAACGTGTCGCTAATCTGTACAGGCCACCAATCCCAACGTTGTGCGAACCCACTTATGCTACACAGCGAGCACAAAATCCAAATGCTAAATAACTTTTTCTTCACGTTGCTTGCTGTTTAGCGTTCTACAATCTTGTATAGCGAGGGTATCAACTGCTCTTCTTCGTCTTCTCCAATGCCGGTATATACTGCATTGCCTATAACGAACGCTACATGATTCATAAGCCCTACAGGTGTCATCCCTACGCATGTCCATTTATTGGTTTGCGGGTCATACCGCTGAATATCGTTGTAGGTATGTCCGTCCGTGCCTATCCCCCCATAACGAAAACCACATGTGAGATACACATAATCGTCTGTAGCCGCCGCTGCAGAAAGTGTACGCCCGTTGCCTGGTACTGCTTTCCGCTTTTGCCATTCTCCTGCCGTACAATTCTCGCCTTCTGTCGAAGGTATAAACTCTGCCCACCAATCTAAACTCTCACCTCTATATCCCGAGCCATAAAAAAAACGCCCTCCGCATGCGGAACCACAGCCTCCAAAGGAACGAGCAGGGTATCCTAAGAATGCCACATTCACATCTATACTATCCCAACGGTTGGTGGGAATATGATATGAAAACATATCTCGGGTGTATGTCCATTGGAAACCATAGCCGACATACAATTGATTGCCATTGGCAAAACTGATTGCTCGGTCTGTGTGGTGGTTGGGATAACTTGCTAACTCCTGCCAATCGTTTGTGGCAGGGGTGTATCGCCACCAATCGTTCAAATATGCTGCCTCGTTACCATAACGTCCGTTGAATCCGAGACCTATATATACCATTCCGTTTTCCACACACGCTGTGGCATTTAGCCGTGGCTTCAGCGGAGTAGTACCTAAGTCTTGCCATTGGTCGGCGGTAGGGTCGTAACACCATAAATCGCTTAGGTATTGCCCTGCGCTATCTCTACCGCCATAGATGTATGCCTTTCCTTCGTAAACAAAGCATGTGGCAGCCGCACGAGGTGAAGGTATTGGTGTGCATTCATACACGGGTAGTTCTACTTCTATACCTCTGCTGCATGCACACAACAACAATAGCAAAATATACATCCAGCCTTTGCGTATCATACTTTGCTTTTCTTTTTCAATTCAAAATCGCGTCCGAGGTAGTTTTGGCGCACTACGGGATTGGCTGCCAACTCTTCGGGAGTGCCGTGGAAAAGTATCTTACCCTCAAAAAGCAGATAGGCGCGGTCGGTAATCATCAAGGTCTCGTCCACGTTGTGGTCGGTGATGAGAATACCGATATTTTTGTCTTTGAGTCGCCACACTACGTCTTGAATCTCCTGTACAGCGATGGGGTCAACGCCGGCAAAAGGCTCGTCGAGCATTACAAACTTCGGCTCTATAGCGAGGCAACGGGCTATCTCCGTACGGCGACGCTCGCCACCGGAGAGACGGTCTCCTAGGTTTTTGCGTACATGCGCAAGGTTGAACTCCGAGATGAGTTGCTCCAATTTCTGCTTCTGATAGTCCTTACTAAACTTCGTCATCTCCAGCACCGACATGATGTTATCCTCTACGCTCATTTTGCGAAAGACGCTGGCTTCCTGAGGCAGGTAGCCGATACCCAACTGCGCACGTTTGTACATCGGATAGTTGGTGATGTCTTTATCGTTAAGGAATATCTTGCCGGCATTGGCAGTGATGAGCCCCGTCGTCATGTAGAAAGTCGTCGTCTTGCCGGCACCATTGGGTCCCAGCAATCCGACAATCTCACCTTGTTCCAAGCCGATGCTCACATCGTTGACCACCGTGCGTTTGCCGTATTTCTTTATCAGATGTTCTGTACGTAGTGTGTCCATTGTGCCCTTAATTGATGATTACTTCTACCGGGCAGTGGTCGGAGTGGACAGCTTCGGTTAAGATTTTGGCATCCGCTATCCGACTGCGCAGGGGCTCGCTCACCCAGTGGTAGTCAATGCGCCAACCGATGTTCCTTGCTCTTGCTCCCGCGCGGAAACTCCACCACGAGTAACGTTCGGGGGCGGTGTCAAACAAACGGAAAGAGTCTATCATACCGCTTGCTTCCCAACGGTCCATCCATTCGCGTTCCTCCGGCAAAAATCCGCTGACACCTATCTGCCGCTCGGGGTGGTTGATGTCGATAGGCTTGTGGCAGATATTGTAGTCGCCGCAGACCACGACATTCGGTCGCTCCCTGCGCAGCGCTGTAATCCATTGCAGGAAATCCTCTAAAAACTGCATCTTCACCGCTTGCCTTGCATCGCCCGTTGTTCCGCTGGGGATATAGACACATACGATAGTGATGTCGCCGAAATCAGCTCTTAGCACACGCCCTTCGCTGTCGTAAGCGGGGATGCCCATACCTGCCGCCACGCGATCGGGTTCCCGTTTGGAGAAGATACACACACCGGAATAGCCTTTTTTCTCTGCCGAGTGAATGTAACTATAATAGCCCAACTCTTGCATGGCAATGGTGTCTATCTGCTCGGGTTGTGCCTTACTCTCCTGTATGCAGAACACATCAGGGTTTTCCGTGCGCAACCAATCGAATAGACCTTTGCTTATCGCCGCGCGGATACCGTTGAGATTGTAACTGACTATCTTCATCGGATAATGACTTTCTCGGTGGAGTGTTGGCGTTTTACAATATACAAGCCGCTTGGCAGCGAGGTGCTGAGGCTGACAGGCATGCCGGTCAAAGTATAGACCGCCACCACAGGATTGTCAACGGACAACTCTATCTTCTCTATGCTCTCCACTGCATCGGGTGAGAGGTAGGCGAACTGAATTTGTCCGTCTTCCGTTTGCTGAATATTATAGATGGGATGCCCGCTAATTTTAGTATATTCGGTAGCCCCTGCGGGGAAGAGGTCTGTGGGTAGATTGGTGTTGGCAAGTGTATTGGGCTTTGCTTCAATGATGTCTATGCCGAGTTTGCTCTTGGCGTTGTTCACTGTGTTGTAATACCACTTAGTGTAGTCGTATTGTATTTTGGTCAGCATCATGCCATGTCCTACAAGATAGTTATCCCAGATGTTCGGCTGCCGATTTTCCAGCAGGTAGAAGACGGTGGTATCGGGGTCGTTGCCGATGAGGTTATGTCGGTCGTTGGGTGATATGAGGAATGCCTCGTTGGTGGAATAGAGGTCATGCAGCGTGAGTAATGCCGTATCTTTGATAAGCGTAGGGGTGAGCCAGCCGAAGAAGAAACGCTCGTAGGCAGAATAGGTCGGCGGGCTGTTGCCATCGTTGTTGTAGTTGCCGAAGTCCATTACATCCCAGTCGTCTAAAGTGCGATGGGTAGAACCATCCGTAGCATAAAGATCCGGCAATCCCAATACATGCCCGAACTCGTGCACAAAAGTACCGATACCGTCATGCTCTTTGGAGATTGCATATATCTCATTGCCGCAGGCGTATTTGTCTATCTTCACGCCGTCGATAGTGAGGTTATAGCCGGCATAATGAATCCAATAACTATGCGGCCAGATGGTGTTGGCAGGTCCTCCGTCAGCCTCGCCGTAGCCGGCATAGACTACATACACATAGTCCATCTCGCCATCGCCATCGTTGTCGTAGAGACTGAAGTCTATCTCGGGGTAGAGGGAGTCTACGAGCAAGCAAGCCTCATACACCATCTGCTCGGCATGAAGATCGTTGCCGTAGGTGTCATTGGCACCATAGTAAGAATACTTTTGGCTAACTTGCACAGGACCTACCACATCGAACTTGGGGTTGTATTGTCCGAAAGAAGCATCATAAAAATACTGCCTTGCGGAGCCTTCGGCGTGGATGTCGTAGGTAACGAGGTGGTATGGGTAGGAGTAGTCACGCGTGTAGTTGTAGCCGTTGTGCATACTATCCATCTCGGCTTGCGTGGTCTTGAACGCCATATCGGGGAACTCAACAAGTATGACCAATCCGTGTTCGGCGATGTTGGTTTCTACTGCTTTTTTTGTGGCGGTTTGCTTGCGTAGCCGCTCTTGCTCTGCAATGGCGAATTTGGAGGTCTCGCGGCGTGCTTGTATTTGATTGTCGGAGAGTGCCGATACCAACTGCCATTTACCGTCAGCGTCTTGCTCTATCCACTCGCCTGCTTCGTTGGTAGTCCAATGGAAACGCTCATCGCCGTGTTGATATACTACTGCCTCGGTACCGTCCTCTTGAGTAACGACCAAAGCACCTCGTCTTGCGGGCTTTGCCCATAACACGGTTGCTACTATGCAACTGAGTGCTAAAAATGTTATTTTTTTCATAATGTTTTTACTATGTGTTGGTTACTTTGTGTTGGTCAATTCTTGTTTGGCGTTTCACGTTAATATACAACGCCTAACATGAAATGATACACCTTACATTAATGCTGTTTATCCCTTTCATCTTGTATTTCTATCATCTTTTTGCCATTATACCAAAGTGCCCTATATGTAGAGTATCCGTCTTTACGAATAAAAAACGCCCCGACCAACATCAATGTTTTAGCGATTTCTTTAAAGAATTCTGTTTTTACAGAAGGGTCAAGTGCCGATGAGGGGGTAAGTGCCAATGCCACAACTGCAAGTGTCATGATGATTAAACGACAAGAAAATATGCCAAACAATGCCCACTTTTTGACGAATAAGACACCTATAGATGATATAATAAATAATCCTATATATAAAATATCAGTTGTTAATACGAACATATCCTTTTGCTTGGGCAGAATAGTATAGCATTCAACCATTGTAAAAATGACGCCCAGAAAGATGTATGCTTCTACGATCCAGTGGAGGGATATTTTTGTTTCTATCAGGCGAGTAGGAGACGCGTTTGTTCGGACATTCTCGATAGTCTGTGCATGCCCATCATTGGGGTGTACCACTTTTTTTGCTGCTTGCACCTGCGCTTGCGAAGACCATTCTGCGGATTCTCGTCGGGGAATGGAGGTATGCACTTCCTCAATACGTTCCGCTCCCCTTTCTTTCGCCTTTTCTGTTGGGTAACCGCATTGGAGACATGCCGGCGAGTATTCCGAGTATGTCGTCCCACATTCGGGACATTTAATGAGCGCCATATTAATTCCCCTTTTTGATTCCCTTTCGTTTTAGCCAGCTTGTTTCGCAGCATTTGCGTTTGTCGGCATCGTGTGCCTGCTTCTTGCTTGCAACGACCGTACCGTCTTTCCGCTGCAGGGCGTAGCAGAGCGTCCCCTGCTCGTTCTCCGTTATCTGCCATCCGTCAAGGGTCATGCTGTAATGAAAACGCTCATCACCACGCAGGTAGATATGCAGCGTGTCGCCGTCGGGCTGCACACGCTCTATCACGCCCCTATATGCAGGTACCCGCGCAGGCTGTTGCGCCCGACTGAGGCCTACTGCCAATAGGCTAACCAACAATGAGATAAAGAAATATCTTTTCATAATTCCTCATTTGCTTTCTTTACTTTCTTAAACAACTCGCTGGCAAAGACAAAGTCGTTCAGTGCCTCGTTGTCGGCATGGAATAGCTCATGCCGCGAGCCTTGCCACTCTTTCTTGCCGTTGCGCAGGAAAACGATATTGTCGCCTATCTCCATGATAGAGTTCATATCGTGGCTATTGATGACCGTGCAGATGTTATACTCCTCCGTGATGTCTTTTATCAGTTGGTCTATCACGAGGCTTGTCTTCGGGTCAAGTCCCGAATTGGGTTCATCGCAGAAGAGGTACTTGGGATTCATCGTAATGGCGCGGGCTATAGCCACGCGCTTCTGCATACCGCCGCTTATCTCGCTCGGCATCAGGTTAAACGCCCTCTCAGGGATGTTCACGCGCTCAAGACAGAACCGCGCCCGCATCTCCTTGTCTTTATCATTCATGTCAGAGAACATTTCCAGCGGGAAGAGCACATTCTCCAACACTGTCTGCGAGTCGAACAACGCCGATCCTTGGAAAAGCATACCCACATTGCGGTGGAGCATGCGCAACTCTTTCTCTTTGAGCAGAGCGATGTCCACCTCGCGGTCGTCGAACTTGTAGATGATATGTCCCGCATCTATTTTGTGCAACCCGATGAGGGCTTTCATCAGCACAGTCTTGCCCGAGCCGGATTGACCGATAATCATGTTCACCTTGCCGTCCTGCATCTCCGTGCTCACATGGTCAAGCACGGTTACCCCGTCTTCAAAAGTCTTTACTATGTCTTGTACTTTGATCATTTCTTTTGAGATTAAGGAACAAAGACTAAATAGCGATTTATCTTGGTTCTCGATTCCTTGTTCTTCCTTACAGCAACAACTTCGTCAGCAGTAAATCCGCAAATAGTATCACAATGCTGGAGTTCACTACGGCATTGGTGCTCGCGCGCCCCACGTCCAGTGCCCCGCCTTTCACGTAATACCCGTAATACGACGCCATCGAGGTAATCAGGAATGCAAACACCAGTGCCTTGATGATACCGTACCACACAAACCACGAGTTGAACGCATATTGAATACCCGTCAGGTAGTCTTGCACGGTGATGATATCGGTGAATGCTCCTATCGCCCAACCGCCGACTAAGCCCATGGTGGAGGAGATAATCACGAGGAACGGCATCATTGTCATAAAAGCGGTTATCTTCGGAAGAATCAGATAGTTAGCCGAGTTCACGCCCATGATTTCCAGCGCATCTATCTGCTCCGTGATTCGCATCGTACCTATCTCCGAGGCAATGTTCGACCCAACTTTACCTGCCAAAATAAGGCAGAGAATGGTGGACGAGAACTCCAACAACATTGTTTCACGCGTCAACAGACCCGTGATGTAGGTTGGCAGAAACGGGTTCTCCGTATTCGTCTTGGCTTGGATGGTCAGAATGGCCCCGATGAACACCGAGATAATAATCACTATCGGCAGCGACTGCAAACCCTGTTTCTCCAACTCCCGTGAGTACTGCCGCCAAAACATGCGCTGCTTATCCGGCAGACGCAACACTCTGCTTAGCAGCAGAAAGTATTCCCCTATATGTTGAAACAATTTCTTAAACATATTCCTGCGTGTTTGTTTAGGCTACTAATTCGACTGCAAAGATACAACCTTTTTCTGAGATATGCAAATTTTGAGGAATAAAAATGATTCGTTTGCAGGTTTGTATGATGATGTTGATTTCTTAACATGTAATTAACGTGAGTTCGATATAAACCCCGACTTATAAGTCTTTGTTTCGATACTCACGCTATTTTCTTGCTCAGGGAGGAGGAAAACACCTCTCTCACAGCGTCTTTCTCAAAGGGGTTGCTTGCTATGTTGGTAGTGGGGGGGGAGGTGAATCTTAATAATAGTACATTTTGCGGGTAGTTTTTCCTTGCGGGCGACCCGCGATAGACCCGCGACCGACCCACGACAAATGCGCGAAAAGGTCGCGGCGGGAGAAATCTTAAAAGTCGTACTGTTTTGGATGTGAACAGGGAGTGACGAAGACAGCGTGTAACGGGTCATGCTTTATTTCAATAAAAATTTCCAAAAATTGTCTAAATATATTTTATTTGACATACAATTTCCGTTTGGTTACTCATTAATTCATCACCCAAAAACAGTCTCTTACCGTCGAAGATATTTTACTTATATCGATACTCTCGCGCTAATTGTCGTGTAATAAACCATTAATTCCTCTTGCGTCTGACTACTACTTTGAGGTAACTCTGACTGATGTTTTGCCCGTTGTCAGTAATGGCCTTTTCTTCCAAGTTGCTCACCGCAACGACTATTCCCGGAAATTCCATGATGATTGGGATGAAATGAAAATTAAACATTTGATTTTGCAATTTCAGTGCGCTTTGAAATTCGATGCGAAGGTACTGCTTCTGGTACGAAGGAGATTGCCGCAAAACATACCGCATAATGCGGCAAATGTACTTGTTGTATTTGATGTGTTTTCTATTCTTTTCCTCCGATACTCCTATTTTAAACTTACCTGAAACATCATATTTTTTTTGTTACACCACTTCATATAGATTTCACCAAGACTTAAATGAGACCTATGCCAATACTAAAAACTAATGTGCCAAATCAATATATGCAACTATGCAACAACATATTTGCCACAATAAAATTTAGTATTTATTTGCATATCTCAAAAAAAAGCAGTACCTTTGTCAGGTCAAAATTAAGTCAATTTAGAAGAACGTCTAAACCGTCGTAATTATGCACCGAAATTGGATAGTGATATTTGCTTTGTTTCTTGCGAGTTGCAGTGCGAGAAACCGTGATAATGGGGGCGCAGATGCTCCCGAAGTACTCGTTCCTGTGCGCTTGGTGCAGGTGGATAGTCTCGGTTGGTTAGGACCGGATACCACCTACGCCGACAACAGGCAACCTGATTTTTCGGTCGAGACTGTCGAACCCATCCGACTCAATTTCTTCGGATGGAGCGCGGAAGAGGACTATCGTTTCCGCCTGCAGTTCCCTGAGAATACCGAACCTTTTGGTTTGGTGCAACTCTCTTACACTATGTGTGCGTGGGGCGAAGGGCCTGCTGATTGGGACATGACGACACAAATCATGGTGCTCAACAAGCAGACGGGTGAGTGGCAAGAGATTAGCCGGTGTATCACACCCTATGGCGGCTATTTCGATAGCAACTGGTCGCGCACCTACTATATTGATGTTACTGAGTTTCTGCCTATCCTCACAGGCGATACCGAGTTCCGTATCTTCTACTGCGGTTGGGATGCCACCGACAAGAAGGCGCATGCCCTGTCGCTTCGCTTTGATTTCTACAAGCAGGAGAACCCCTATGGCACGCCTGCATGGCAAGCCAAAATCTACGATTCAACCACGGACGGCGGCAACACGGGATACCGTTCGTGGGCGTACGGGGTGCAGCCCGACTCGCTCGGTACGAACAACAGTATAGAAACCGACGATCGTTTAGGCTTACGTACACTTCAAATTCCCGCCGGCACCAAGCAGGTGCTCTTCCGCGTGTGCTTCACGGGACACGGACAAGACGCCCTCACGGGCGCCAAAGGGACTTTCCCCGGCAGAACGGGATACAAGGCGGTCAATCCTGCCGAGTTCGACGAGAATTTTTACACAATCCGCCTGAACGGAGAGACGATAGAGCAGCAAGGACATATCTGGGAAATCAACAAGACCAACTACAAACAGGCGGGGACTTACAAATACAACCGTTGCGGATGGGGACCGGGCAAACCCTGCAATGTGCAGCACTGGCTCTTGACACAAATCCCCGCCGAGGGAGAGACCATCACCCTTGACTTCGACCTTGATGAATATATCTCCAAGAACACCAGTCCTCGCGCCGAGTCCGTCGCCCAGTTTTACGTCGAAGTGGACGCCTTCGGCTATCGGTAATTCACGTACCGTGAATGTAGCCGATGGCTGGCATCGCAGTGGACAACCATCCGGCTCGTCCGACAGCATATAGAACAACAATACGATGGAGGATATTTATATGCGGTTTTGTGTATGAGCATATTCTTGGTTGCAATACTATGATTATCACAGGAAAAGAGCAAGAATAACAAAGGGCTACACAATGTCAGCCCCAATGGGGCGATATAACTCAACAATAATATAGGCTAAATAACTCCCTATATTTTAATAAAACTACTATTCGATATGTTCGTACTAATCATTTTTTTCTTGATTGTGTTCTTGATTGCTATTTTCTTCATTGCTTATGGAATGAAAATTTATTCGGTGCGTAATGATAAGGAAAAGCAGCAAGAGATAAACAACGGTCGCAGAATGCATTTTGATCCGGATACATACGACCTTGCCCGTGTGCTGACCTGCTATTCCGTTTCGCTCATCGTATGTGGTCTGTATTTTGTTCTAATGGATATGACGTTCTTCTTCCCCATGCTTATTGGTAAAGAACCCACCTTGACGGTTTTGGTAGTTGTGATTGGGGGATATTTCGTAATTACGATTGCCTATCTTATTGCTCTTCTAACCTACGCCCGCAAAAAAGCTGAAGGCGAGAAATAAATTCCTTCCTTAACAAATTATCAACGGCAAACAGGCTACCCCTTTCGGAGTAGCCTGGTTTGTTTTTTGTTTGTTTCAAGTTCCCGGGTTGTAAGCAGAGACCGTTAAGTCTAACTTCTTACTTGAAACTTGGAACTTCTTTTACTTCTTCAGTGCGAGCGCTACGTTCACGGCGCAAGCCACGGTACAGCCAACCATCGGGTTGTTGCCGATACCGAGGAAGCCCATCATCTCTACGTGTGCGGGCACGCTGGACGAGCCTGCGAACTGTGCGTCGCTGTGCATACGTCCCATCGTATCGGTCATACCATAGGAAGCGGGACCGGCTGCCATGTTGTCAGGGTGCAGGGTACGACCCGTGCCGCCGCCCGATGCTACGGAGAAGTAGGGCTTGCCTGCCAGCACGCGCTCTTTCTTGTAGGTACCTGCTACGGGGTGCTGGAAACGAGTGGGGTTGGTAGAGTTACCCGTGATACTTACATCCACGTTCTCGTGCCACATGATAGCCACGCCTTCGCGTACGTCATCGGCACCATAGCAGTTCACTTTTGCACGCGGACCGTTGCTGTACGCTTTGCGGCGTACCTCTTTCAACTCGCCGGTGTAGTAGTCAAACTCTGTCTGCACATAGGTGAAACCGTTGATACGGCTGATAATCATTGCTGCATCCTTGCCCAGACCGTTCAGGATAATACGGAGCGGTTTCTGACGCACTTTGTTTGCCATCTCGGCAATCTTGATAGCACCCTCCGCGGCTGCAAAACTCTCGTGGCCTGCCAAGAAAGCAAAGCACTCGGTCTCCTCGCGGAGCAGACGGGCTGCCAAATTACCATGCCCGATACCTACTTTGCGGTCGTCTGCTACCGAGCCGGGGATGCAGAATGCCTGCAAACCGATGCCGATAGCCTCGGCTGCGTCAGCGGCGTTGGTGCACCCTTTCTTCAGTGCGATGGCACTACCTACCACGTAAGCCCACTTTGCGTTCTCAAAGCAGATACGCTGGGTCTCCTCGCAGGTTATATACGGGTCTAAACCATATTGCTCGCAAATCTGATTAGCCTCTTCGATAGAAGCGATACCATTTGCGTTCAGCGCGGCGAGAACTTGTTTCTCGCGGCGGTCTTGTGACTCAAACTTAACTTCGCGTAACATAGTCTTACTCCTTTCTCGGGTCAATAGATTTAACTGCGCCCTGCTCCTCGGTCGTGCGACCGTAGGTGCCGGTTACTTGCTTCAGTGCCTCTTCTGCGGGCACCCCTTTCTTGATGGCGTCCATGAATTTGCCCATGTGCACATACTCGTAGCCGCATACCTCGTTGTCCTCATCAAGGAACTCTTTGGTGATGTAGCCCTCGGTCAGTTGCAGGTAGCGAACACCCTTCTCCTTGGTGGAGAACAACGTGCCGCACTGGCTTACCAAGCCCTTGCCCAGGTCTTCCAAACCGGCACCGATAGCCAGACCGCCCTCGGAGAAAGCCGACTGGGTACGACCATAGACAATCTGCAGGAACAACTCGCGCATAGCCGTGTTGATGGCGTCGCATACGAGGTCGGTATTCAGTGCCTCGAGCAGGGTCTTGCCGGGCAGAATCTCAGCCGCCATAGCCGCAGAGTGGGTCATACCCGAGCAACCGATAGTCTCTACCAATGCCTCTTCGATGATACCGTTCTTTACGTTCAAACTCAGTTTGCACGCACCCTGTTGCGGCGCGCACCAACCAATACCGTGAGTCATACCCGAGATATCAGCAATCTCTTTGGCTTTCACCCACTTGCCCTCTTCGGGGATGGGAGCCGGTCCGTGATGAGGACCCTTGGCTACCTGGCACATGTTCTGTACCTCTTTTGAGTAAATCATAGTTTTTGTAATGTTATATTTGTTTTTTGCTTGCGTTGCTCAGAGGACTCGGAGTCCTCAAATTATGCTAATCTTTTCTGCCTGCAAAGTTACAACATTTTTCCGATATACGCAAGTTTTTCCCTATTTTTGCAAAATTTACTTATCAAACAGCACCAGGCTGTCGCAGAGGTGGCGGGGGTTTTTCAGTAGAGGGCGGGTGGAGTAGAAGCACTCGCCTTGTATCTCGGGAATACTGTCGTTGAGACGCAGTTGTCGCATTATCTCGTTACCTGTTGCCCACGCGGATTCCTTCTGCTTGGCGGTAGGATGGTCTGTCAAACGGTAAGGCGCCACACCGATGTAGAGCAGGCATCCGTGGCTGTTGTCTGCCCACCAGTGCGCAAGCGTGGCATAGTCCACGCCGGCTCTGCCTATTTCCCAATAGAGTTGCGGCACCACATAGTCTATCCAGCCTTCTTTCATCCATAGCACGATGTCGGCGTAGAGGTCGTCGTAGTTGGTCATGCCGGCCTGAATGCCGAGCGTGCTGTCGTTGCGGTAAACGCCGAAAGGCGAGATACCGAATTGCACGTGGGGCTTGAGACTATGGATGACGGTATGCAATTCGCGGATGACGGTATTCACGTTGTCGCGTCGCCAGTCCTCTATTTTGCCGAAACCGCGGGGATTCGCCTCATAGGTGGCGCGGTCGGGGATAGTCTGCCCCTTGACAGGGTATGGATAGAAATAGTCGTCCATGTGGATGGCGTCAATGTCGTAGCGCGAGACGATGTCGGTAACGACCATACAAATCCACGCCTGCGTGTCCTCCTTCCCCGGGTCAAGATACCATTGGTTGTTGTATTGAAAAGCCGCGGTTTTTAGTACATGTGCAGTGGCTTCGGGTAGCGGGTAGTCTTTGAGCGTGAGCCGATAAGGATTGAGCCATACATGCACCTCCATTCCGCGTGCATGTGCCTCATGCACTACAAACGCCAGCGGGTCGTAGGGCATTTGTGTGCCCCAACTGCCTGTCTTCCCCGTCAGCCACAGACTCACGGGTTCCAACTCCGAGTAGTAGAGCGCATCGGCGGTGGGACGCACTTGGAAGATGATGGCGTTAATGTCTAATGATTGCAACGAGTCGAGCAGGAAAATCATCTCCGCTTGTTGCTGCAAGGTGTTACCCACGGCTTCTGCAGAGGGCCAGTCAATGTTCGCCACGGTGGCTATCCACGCCCCGCGGAAACGCTGCTCTGCATGCGACAAAAGAGAGTGAGTGATCCCCAAAAAGCAGAAGCAGAACGAGAGGATGTAGCGAGAAGTCTTCATCTGTAACTCAAAAGAACAGCCCAACAATTGTCGTTAGGCTGTCCCTGCTTGTCATTTCGTGTGAATACTATTATTATTCAGCAAGGGGCTCTTCTTCCCCGAAATCAGCGGCAGGAGCAATGGGAGCCATTTGCTCTGCGGCTTGCTGCACTTGCTCTTTGATGGCACTCTCGCTCGGGTCTGCACCTTGGTTGCCTTTGCTGGCACCTACTGCTATCACGCTCAGTATCACGATGACAGCGATAAGCGTCCAACTGGCTTTCTCCAAGAAATCGGCAGTCTTGGGGGCACCCATCACCTGGTTCCCGCTTGCAAAACTCGAAGCCAAACCGCCACCTTTGCTGTTTTGTACCAAGACAAGGAACGTCAGCAGAATGGCTGCAATAACGATAAGGATAGTTAAGAAAATGTACATAATTCGACGATTTTACTTATTTAATAAATCTGTAATTCCGAAAATTAGCGTGCAAAGGTACGTCTTTTTTTTGATATTACCAAATATAATTGTGTTTTTTCGTCAATTTTCGTGATTATTCGGCATTTTCAAAGGTCGGCTACCATTTGGCGACGGTGTCGTTGTAGATGTTTTCGGCTATTTCGGTAATCATGGTGTTGCATAGTTCGTCTTGCACGTCGGAGAGCATCTGCGAGGAGTCGAAAGTTTGGAAGGCGGTGTAGGTCTTGTCGAAACTTTCCTCAGGGTGGATGTTGTTGGTGAAGTGTACTTTGACGCGGATGGTGAGTTTGGTCTCAGAGGCGTAGGAGTCGGCGGAGATAGCCATGGCGGTGATGTCGTAGCCGATGATTTCGCCTTCGAGTTCGAGGTCGCCACCCTTGCGGAGCACTTGCAAGCGCGTCTGCCGTTGGAAGAGGTCGCGTATACCTTCCGAGAGATTGTTGCTCAGGGTTGGGTTGACCATCGGCGCGTTGTTGGGGAAGTCTGCGATGGAGATACTCTTGGTGGTGGAATAGTCGATGTTGGCTCCGTTGAACTTGATACTCACCGCGCAAGAGGTGAGGGAGAGTACCAAGAGCGGAAGCAGTTTGAAAATGTGTAAATTCCTAAATCGGTAAATTGCCATACGGAAAAATGTATTGGTTTGTCCATTGAGAAATGGCTGTGCGGACTGATAAGTGTGCGAATCGGTAGTCGGGGGTAGGTCATGGGTAGTATATCCCTCTTGTTATCCTACGTGTATCCTACGTGTATCTTACGTATATCCTACGTAATTGAGCATATTATCAAACGGTTTTACAAGTTATATTCTTTTATTTTGCGATACAGGGTGCGCTCGGAGATACCTAACTTCTCGGCAGCAAGTTTACGGTTGCCGTTGCATTGGGCGAGGACACGGAGTATGGTCTCGCGCCGAGTTTCTTCGAGGTTTTGCGAACCCGCTTCCTTGTAGGGAAGAGATGAGGCAAGGTTTTCTATCTCTTCCACTTCCTGTATCTCCTCGGCGTTAGAATGAGAAGAGTGGGGATGAGTGCTGAGGCTCACGCCGATGTTTGTATCTGCGTGGGAGGCGGTAATGGCGGGCGATGATACCTGATTAGCGGAAGCAGGCGAGGGCGCCTGCGTACCGATGGCCAGCGGGGAAGAGGCGGTATGCAGTCGGGCCTTGAGGTCGGATATTTCCTGCTGCAGTTTGACCACCATGTTGTAAAGTAGGCTTATCTCATGGGCATAGTCCTTGCCTGCGTTGGCGTTGCTGCCTGCGGAGGAGAGCACCAGCCCGCTTTGACGCTCATTATCAGGAAGATAGCGTTGGAGCGTGTCGGCAGAAATGTGGTGGTCCATCTCTATGACGGAGACCTGCTCGGCGATGTTCTTCAATTGGCGGATGTTGCCGTTCCAGTAGTAGGACTGGAGCAGGCGCGTCGCCTCTTCGGAAAGCATGAGTGACGGCATCTGGTAGCGATTGCAGAAATCGGAGGCGAACTTGCGGAAGAGCAAAGGAATGTCCTCTTTGCGGTCGCGTAGCGCAGGCACCCGAATCTCAACGGTGTTGAGACGATAGTAGAGGTCTTCGCGAAAGCGTCCCTCCTCAATAGCGTGACGCATATTGAGATTGGTGGCAGCCACCACGCGGACATTGGTCTTCTGCACTTGGCTGGCACCCATACGGATGAACTCGCCCGTCTCCAGTACGCGCAGCAGGCGCACCTGCGTCTGCAAAGGCAGTTCACCCACCTCGTCGAGGAAGAGCGTGCCGCCGTTGGCTATCTCGAAATAACCCTTGCGCTCGGCCTTTGCATCGGTGAAAGCGCCTTTCTCGTGCCCGAAAAGTTCGGAATCGATAGTGCCTTCGGGAATGGCACCGCAGTTGATAGCAAAATAAGGGCCATGTTTGCGGGCGGAAAAGGCATGGATGATTTTCGGGAAATGCTCTTTGCCGACACCCGATTCGCCCGTTACAAGGACGCTGAGGTCGGTCTTTGCCACTTGCAAGGCTATCTCTATGCCGCGGTTGAGCAACGGGCTGTTGCCGATAATGCCGAAACGCTGTTTGATATTCTGTAGGTCTGATTGGGAAAGCATACTTAATTGTCAATTATGTAAAATCGCCTGCAAAGGTAATGATTTTTTGGGAAATGAGCAAATATAATGAATTTTTTCCGTAAAAGTTTGTGTAATTGAAAAAAAAGTCGTACCTTTGCACGCTTTTATAAAACACAAACCCTGATACTGTATGAGAAAAGTCGGGCGTATAGCCTCCTTGTTGTTAGCTACTGTTGCTTTTGCAAGTTGTGTAACTCAAAAGCAAATGACGTATTTCCGTGAAGTGGATAGTTCCACAGCAGATTCCGTAAACAAAGTATTTGAATCGCAGATAGACCCTGTTATTAAAGCAGGGGACGCGTTAGCAATTACTGTATCCGCACTGGATATGGAGGCGGTGGTGCCCTATAACTTGCCTACCGTGGTATTCTCTAATCCGGGTACTGACCAACTAACCACAACTCCGAGTCAGCAGTACTATACCGTGGATGCCGGAGGACAGATAGAGTTTCCCGTGCTGGGAAGTGTGAGCGTGTTGGGTTTGAAGACAACGGAGGTGGCAGACTTGTTGGAAGAGAGATTGTCGGCGCAGGTGAAAGACCCAATGGTGTTGGTGCGCTTGATTAACGCGAAGGTAACTGTGATGGGCGAAGTGAATCGCCCTGGGCAGTATACGATGCCTAATGGGCGTATGACGCTTCTGGATGCACTGGGAGCGGCAGGCGATTTGTCTATATATGGTCAGCGCGATAATGTATTGATTACGCGCGAGACAAATGGTAAGTTGGAGTTCCATCGTTTGAATTTGAACTCTGATGAGTTGTTCACGTCTCCTTATTATTATTTACAACAAAACGATGTGATATATGTGTCACCGAATAAAGTGCGTGCTATCAATAGTACAAACATCAGTTTGTGGTTGAGTATGGTTTCTACGTTGGCAAGCACGGCAACGGTGATAGTAACAGTGGTGAATGCCGCAAAATAAACCCAATATAGAAATGCGGTGAAACCTCTTGTTAAATATAGGAGATGTCCTTTGCCGCTGATGAAACTGCTAAATTTTTCAAATTCTCCAATCTTAATCTCCAAACAAAATTATGGCTACGGAAAATAATACCAACCAAGAGATAGATATTCGTCGAATTTTAGGTGTTTGCCTGCGTCATTGGTATTGGTTTGTGATAGGTGTGGCGTTGTGTGGCGGATTGGGTGTGCTGTATTTCTTGCGCACTACCCCCAAGTATCAAACCCAAGCATCCATTATGTTGCGACAGAGTGCTGATAACCAGATTTTTAGCGGATTGGGAGGCAGTGCGTTGGATATGTTCGGTTTAACCATGAACGGGTTGGCTGCTGACGAGGTGGAGGTGCTGACTTCGCGCGACTTGATGTATCAAACCTTGGATGCTTTGAACCTGTGGCAGTCGCATCGCTATAAGGATGGAATGCGTTGGATGGGAGAGTTCCCCGCTACTACTTTCCGTCTTGATACGGTACAGCTGACAGACGTGAGCCGCAAGAAGGGCTTCCGTGTGGAGATTAGACAGATGCGCAAGGGTGGATATAAAGTAAAAGTGAAAGTAGGACGTTTCACGCGCTCCACAACCAAAGTGGTGGACTTGGATGCTCCCCTTTCTACTTGTGCAGGTAAGATTGCATTGACGCAGAATAGACCGTGGAATGAAGACGCTTCGGTCTATTCTATCTCTTGCCCTATCCAAAAGGCAGGAGTCGTAGATGCTTACCAGAAATCGATAACAGTGGCGCTTCGTAAGAAAGAGTCGAATATCATCGACCTGACAACCACGAGCGATATGCCGCGTAGAGATGAGGCTCTCTTGGCAACAATCATAGAACTGTACAACCAAAATACAGTGGCAGACAAGAATAGTATGGCGACCAATACGGCTGCGTTCATCAATGAGCGTTTGAATATCATCACGAACGAACTGAGCGAGGCTGAGGACGCGGTGGCTGATTACAAGAGCCAAAATAAATTGACGGATTTGTCGGAAGAGGCACGGTTGGTGCTCCAAACGAATACACAGGAACAACGTGAGTTGGCAAGCCTGGAGACCCAGTTGAACTTGGTAAACTATATCGAAGAGTTCTTGCAAGATGAAACTAAACGATTCAGCTTGTTGCCTGCTAATTTGGGCATAGAGGACAACTCACTCACATCGTTCATCAGTGAGTACAATAAGATGTTGTTGCAGCGGATGCGTGTCTTGCGTACGGCTACTGACGAGAATCCTGTTGTGGAGCAGATGAACGACCAGTTGCTCAGTATGCGCCAAAACATTATCGCTAGTATAGCTTCAGTTCGTGAGAGCCTCACCATCACCCGCAATGGCTTGATGGAGCGTGATTCAGAGTTCAATTCCCGTATTAAAAATGTACCTTCTCAAGAGCGTCAGTACGTACAAATCAAGCGTCAGCAGGTTTTAAAAGAAGAGTTGTACCTCTATCTATATCAGAAGCGTGAGGAGAATGCTCTCATGTTGGCGGCAACCTCCACTCCTGTGCGCATAATCGATAGGCCGAAAGTGAATACTTTGACAGCCAAGCCGAGTATGAAGATGTTGGTCTTGATATGTTTGGTGCTGGGTTTTGGTATCCCCGCTGCACTACTCTATCTGAAAGAACTGATGGACAACAAGTTACATGACCCGAAAGAGTATGAGAACTTAATCAAAACTCCCTTTGCGGGACAAATCGTAGAGAACTCGCGTGGTGCAAACATCGCCATTCATGAGGGGGAAAAGACTGTCTCTGCGGAGTTGTTCCGACAGTTGCGCACCAACCTGCGTTTCATGCTTCCGGCGGATATAAAATCTCCCACCATATTGGTTACTTCCAGTATTAACGGAGAGGGTAAGTCCTATGTTGCTACCAACCTCGCGCTCTCGTTGGCTATTTTGGGCAAAAAGGTGGTGCTCGTCGGTTTAGACATTCGAAAGCCTATGCTTGCTAAGTATTTCGGGCTGCACGAGAAAGGTTGCCTAACCTCCTATTTGGCAGACTCTTCTTTTAGTATAGATGATACAATTGTTCCCTCCGGTGAACACAAGAATTTGGATGTGATCCCTTGTGGTGTCGTTCCTCCAAATCCGAATGAGTTGCTTCAAAATGAGCGCTTGGATGACCTGTTTGCGGAGTTGCGCAAACGCTACGAGTATATTATCGTGGATACCGCGCCTATGGCAATGGTCAGCGATACCTTCTTGCTGAATCGGGTATGTGATATGACTTTGTTTGTGAGCCGTGCCAACTACACCCCGCGCGATATGGTTGATTTCATCAACAGCCTTGTGGAGGAGAAGAAGATGAATAACGTGGCATGTCTGCTCAATGGCGTGAAGAATACCCGTGCAGGCTACGGCTACGGTTATGGCTACGGTTATGGCTACGGTTACGGTTATGGGGGAAATAAAAACACATGATCATTGTGTCAGCATCTTTCCTCGCTTTTTTCCGTATCCCTACTGCTTTATCGGTGTTTGGGTGTTTGCCGGAACGCCATCCGAGAAATATCTTCCCGCGGCTTGAGTGCGGGGAATGTGATGTCTCATCCTATAAAATGGGGAGTTGGAACTCCCCTATACCGTTCCAATGATTGTTTGTGTTGCGGAGAAGCCTTCCGTTGGACAATATATTGCAAAAGTTCTCGGCGCTAATCAGCGCCGAGACGGTTATTTTGAGGGCAATGGCTATTGCGTAACATGGACATTCGGGCATCTCTGTGCCTTGCTGGAGCCGCAGGAGTACACAGACCAATGGAAAAGCTGGAACCTAAGCGCTTTGCCGATGATTCCGCAGCGGTTCACCATCAAGGTGAGCGGTGATGAGGGAGTGCACAAACAGTTCAATGTCATAAAGTCTTTAATAGCCCGAGCTGATGAGGTCATCAACTGCGGCGATGCGGGGCAAGAGGGCGAACTGATACAGCGATGGGTCTATCAGAAAGCGGGTTGCAAAGTACCGGTGAAGCGTCTGTGGGTCAGTTCGTTGACTGAAGAGGCTATCGCAGAGGGCTTCCGCCAACTCAAAGACCAGTCGGAGTACCAACGTCTGTACGAAGCGGGACTGATGCGCGCCATCGGCGACTGGCTCTTGGGCATGAACGCCACGCGGGCTTATACCATACGCTATGCGCGAGGGACGGGCAAGGACAGGCAGGTGCTCTCTATTGGTCGCGTGCAGACACCCACGTTAGCGCTTGTAGTGAAACGGCAAGCCGAGATAGAGCGCTTTGTCCCGAAGACTTATTGGGAGTTGAAAACCCTCTATCGTGATACGCTATTCACTGCCCAGTTGCCCGCGGAGGAAGACGAGTATGCCATTACCTCGCTCGAACAGGGCGAACGATTAGTCGCTTCTATAAAGGATAACCCACTGACAATCACAGCTGTAGAAAAGAAGAAAGGCACGGAATCCGCCCCGAAACTCTTTGACCTGACAAGCTTGCAAGTGGAGTGCAACAAGAAGTTCTCTTTTTCTGCCGACCAAACGCTCAAACTTATCCAGTCGCTCTACGAGAAGCGCGTTACCACCTATCCTCGCGTGGATACGACTTATCTCCCCGATGACCTCTATCCGAAAGTCCCCGCCACTTTGCAGGGCATAAAAGACTATTTCCCCCGAATAGCACCGCTGCTCGGGCTAAAAGCCGATGGAGGCAAAGGAGAGGGCTCGCTGCGCAAGTCCAAGAAGGTGTTCGACAACAAGAAAGTAACCGACCACCATGCCATCATCCCCACCGGTCAGCGTCCCGACAACCTGACCAACGAGGAGCGCAAGGTGTTCGACCTCGTGGCTCTGCGCTTCATTGCGGCTTTCTACCCCGATTGCGAGGTCAGCAACACCACGGTCTTGGCAGAGGTCGCCGGAGGCGCAGGCGTCTCGTCTGTGGAAAGCAATGGGGTGCAAGAAGAGAAATATCTCTTCAAGGTAACGGGCAGACAGGTACTAACCGCCGGTTGGAGAGAGGTGTTTGCAGGGGAGAAGTCCAATGAAGAAACAGACTCGACCGATACGGAAGATACAGGCAAGTCTTTGCCTGCTTTCGTAAAAGGGGAGAGTGGGGTGCATGTGCCGCAACTGCAGGAAAAGACAACCACGCCGCCGAAATACTACACCGAGGCGACCTTGCTGCGCGCAATGGAAACCGCCGGCAAGACCGTGGACGACGAAGAACTGCGCGACGCCATGAAGGAGAACGGAATAGGGCGTCCCTCCACCAGAGCCGCTATCATAGAGAAACTCTATCAACGGAAGTATATCGTGAAACAGGGCAAGTCTCTGCGGGCTACGGACATAGGGGTGGAGTTAATCCACACAATCATATCTCCTCTGCTCAAGTCCGCCGAACTGACGGGACGATGGGAGAAGAAACTGCGCGAGATAGAGCGCGGCGAATACACGGCGCAGCAGTTCTTGGACGAACTGAAACAAATGACCGGCGAGGTGGTACACGAAGTAAAGACCAACAAAGCCGGTATGCTCTGCCCTGTCTGCCGAAAAGGCGTCATTGTGCGTGGACGCACACGCTACGGCTGTTCGCGTTGGCGCGAAGGATGCACCTACGCCGAGCCGTTTGAATAAGTCGTTTGAAATAAACGCTACCGAGTTTTTTTCGCGAGTCTGTCGCAGGTCTGTCGCAGGTCTATCGCAGGTCGGTCGCAGGTCGAACGGAGTTTTCAGAAAGACTTTTTGGGGCGATTATATTCGCTCGAGGTTGTTGAGCGGCATCCAACCTTCGTTGTTTCCCACGCGGATGTTGCACCATGTGCCGAGCGTCTCGCGGATTTGCACTTTCGTGCCTTCGTGGACGGTGAAGAGGTCGGTGCCGGAGCGGTCGGGGGACGACTTGGCGTTGACGATGCCCTGCGTGATGATAGCCTCCGTGCGAGCGGCGTCGCGGCGGTGGAGAGAGGCGGCATTCGCTCCGCTCCAGATACAGAAAAGCAATGCTATCCAGCCGATATGGAAAGCCGTCTTGCGCAACCATGTCTCGTGTCCGAGCAGGAAACAGATAGTGCCTGCAAGGAATAGGACGAACAGCCCGATGCTGAGCCACAGCCATGTGTTCTCCGCCAGCAGGTTGCGGAAGGCTTTCGCCCAGTTGCTCAGGAAGAAAGCCTGCGTATCGGAGATGTTGTCGATAATCTTCGATTGGGCAAACTCAAGGTTGTATTTCGCGTCTTTGTAGTTGGGCTTGAGCCGTAGCGCACGCTCGTAGGCGAGAATAGATTGCGCCAACTCCCCCTGCTTGAAGCAGGCGTTTCCCAAGTTGTATTGCAGGTATGCCACTGCCTCGCGGTTGCTCTCCGCGGGGTACTCGGCGATGAGGGCTCGGTACGCCTCTGCTGCCTGCGCATACTCTCCTTCGGCATAGAGTACGTTGGCGTCCGCAAAGGTGCTCTGTGCCGATACAGGACAGAGAACGAAGAACGACAAGCAAGTGGCTATCAGTATTCGGAAAGACTTTTTCATATTTTTGTTTATCATTTTATCTCCCTCCCTTTGTAGGGAGGGTTGGGGTGGGTCCTATGCTTTGCTTTCGAGTTGGTCGATGATACGGGTGGCGGCGGTGTACAGTTGCTCTTTGCTTTGTGCTGCGGAGGGTGCATAGCGGGCAAACTCTGCGTCGGACAGCACGCGGTTGACCTCGGCTATGATGTCTTCGCCCACGCCTTTCCCGCGCAGGATGGAGGCGATATTGTCTTTGTTGAGGTCTGCCGTCGGCACGCTCAGTCGGTCGCTCAGGTACATCCAGAGGGCACGCTCTATCTCCGTGTAGAAGGCCTCGCTATCGTGGGTCTTCATCAGTTGCGCCGCTTTCTTCAGCCGTTTCTGTGCCACTTTGTTAGCACGCTTGGAGCGTACACGAGAGGCGTCGGCGTTCTCCTTGATACGCTTGTGGAAGACGCCAAAGAGCAGGCAGGCGATAAGCAGCGGCAACACATAGCCCGCCCACGCATACTGCCACACCATCGGGGCGGAGGGGTTGGCAGGCTTGGCGACCTGCAGGTTGCCCGTATAGATATAGCGGATATCCGTGCCGAGGGTCTTGATGTCCTCCTTGTTCACATAGTTGTTCACCACGGGAGTGCCCGCTTCATCGCCCGCACCACGCTGCACATGCAGGGTGTATTCGGGCGTGGAGAGCGTCTTGTAGGTGTCCTCCTGCGTGTCGTAGTAGGAGAAAGTAATCGGCGGGAGGGTATATTCGCCTGCGGCACGCGGGATAGCCAGATACTCAATGGTCTTGGTGCCGGACATGCCTGCGGCGGTGGCTTTGAAATTGTTGTTCACTTTCGGGTCGTAGGGCTCGAATCCTTCGGGCCAGTCCACGGTCGGGGTCTTGAGCAGTTTCATATTGCCCGTGCCCTGGATAGTGAGGCGGAGGGTTACCGCTTCGTTCGCCTGCATCTCGGTTTGCGAGATGTTCGACGAGAGGGTGAAATGCCCCACGCCGCCGGCAAATCCCGCGGGCTTACCCTTGGGCAACGCCTCCACATGGATGGTCGTGCCGGGGGCTTTGAGGGTCTTGGTCACGTTGGTGTAGGTGCCGAAGAAATCATCGAAGATACTGCGCACCTGTGCACGGGTCTGCACGCGGAGCACTGCCTCGAAGGTGGCGGGGTCTATCTGTATGTCGCCCGCATGCTGGGGATAGAGCAAGGTGCGGTAGAGGACTGCCGTCTGGTAGTTCCTGCCGTTGTAGTGCTCCAACTCGGTCTGGATGTCGCCTTGCTCCAAGTCCTGCTTGAGGAATCCCGTGAATTCGGGAATCTTCGTGTTGTTGGTGAACTGTGCCACGTCCACTCCCGCGAAATAGAGTTTGTAGGAGAGCAGGACGGCTTCCTGCTCGTGCACGCGGGTCTTGCTGACGATGGTGCGTATGAACAGGTTTTCCGACGAGACACTGCCGTCGGAAGAGGCTTGCTGCGAGGACTTGCTCTGCTGTGCGTTGCCGCCTTGCGACGCGCCGGCGGCGGGTTGCTCATCGGGCGGCAGCACGGTGATGCGCACGCCGTTGGATTGGTGGCGTTCGCCGCTCACTTTGATGTCGGCAGGCGGTATGGTGAACGTCCCTTCGCGCTGTGCCATGAGGGTATAGGTGTAGGTCTGCGTGTAAGTGGAGGTGCGCTTGCCGTTGACGAACGTGGTGGAACCGGACGAGGAGGAGTAAGGACCCGCCAGCACATCAAAGTCCGCCATCTCAGGGGCTTTCAGGTCGCGGGCACGCTGGTTGACGGTGTAGGTGAGTTGGAACGGTTTGCCCACGATGACTTGGGCAGGTGCTTGCGCACGAAACTCCACCTCATCGGCCGCCATAACAGGGAGAAACACCGTGCATAGTGCACAGTGCAGGATGAAGAGTATTTTTGCCGTTTGTTTCATATAGTAGTGTCAGTGCTTGGTTGTCAGTGGTTACTAGCCGTGGGCGAGACGCCTGCGTCCCCGGTGGTCAGTTGGTCAGAGCCGTATCAACGTTCTCTTATCACCAGTCTTTCTCTACGCGGCGTTTGGTGCCTTGTTGGCGTTGCAGTTTCTCTTGGGTCTCTTGCTCGTCTTGCTCAAGGGCTTGCAGAATCTGCTCGGCGGTCTCTTTGTCCATCTTCTGCTCTTCCAACTCGGCTTGTTGCTGTTGTCCTTGTTGCTCTTGCTGGTCTTGCTGTTCTTGATTCTGCTGCTGCTCCTGCTGATTCTGTTGTTCTTGTTGCTGCTGTTCCTGCTGTTGTTGCTCTTGTTTCTCTTTCTGCTGCTGTTGTTGTTGCTGTTGGTCCTGCTGATTTTGTTGTTGCTGTTCCTGTTGCTGTTTCAGCATCTCCATGGCTTTCACGAGGTTGTAGCGCGTGTCATCGTCTTTGGGATTGTTGCGCAGGGCCTCTTTGTATGCCTCGATGGCTTTCTCGTATTGCGCTTGTGCAAAAAACGCATTCCCCAAGTTGTGATAGGTGGCGGCTTTGCCGGCTTTGTCCTCCTTGGGAAGTAGCGAGGCGGCTTTCTCGAACTCCGCCTGTGCCTCAGGATATTTCTCCTGCCTGAAGAGGGCGTTGCCTAAGTTGTAGTGCGCTTCAAACGACTCTTTGTTCTGCTCTATGCCGCGACGATACTCCACCTCGGCAGCCGTATAGTCTTGCCGGGCGTACTCTTTGTTGCCGCGATACACCTTACCTGACTCCTTTTGCGCATACAGCGGGCTCGCCGCCATCGTCAACAGGCAGGATAGGCATAATATATGGATAATCTTTTTCATAGTGGTTATTTCCTGTCTCCTTTCAAGGGAGAGTTAGAGGGTCTTTCAAAGATATTGATACGCGTGAGGGACTTGTTCTTGCGGTTGAAGATAAAGAAGTCAATGATGAGCACCAGCAACGCCAGCAGGGCGAAGGTCTGAAACTGCTCGTTGTAGTCGGTGAAGACCTGCGTCTCCAATTCGGCTGTGGCGAGGGTGTCGAGTTCCTTCTCAAGGGTGCGCATGGCGGTGTTGGTGTTGTCGCAACGGACGTAGATACCGTTGCCCGCTTGCGCTATCTCGCGGCACATGTCTTCGTTCAGGCGCGACACCACCACATTGCCTTGCCGGTCTTTGCGGAAGTCGTTGGTGCCGGGGATAGGGATAGGAGCCCCTTCGGGCTTGCCGATGCCTATCACAATCACCTTGATACCCGTCTCTTTGGCGCGTGCAGCCACCGCCACGGCGTCGTCCTCGTGGTTCTCACCGTCGGTGATAAGCACAATCACCCGCCCTGCATCCGTCTCCTCGCTGCCGAAAGCGCGAATGGAGGTGGAGAGCGCATCGCCGATAGCGGTGCCTTGGGTCTTGATGAGGCTCGGGTCAATGGTCGAGAGGAACATTTTTGCCGAGACGTAGTCGCAAGTGATAGGCAGTTGGGTGAAGGCTTCGCCGGCAAACACTACTAAACCGACCTTGTCGTCCACCATCCGGTCTATCATCTTGCTCAACATCTGCTTGGCTCTGTCGAGGCGGTTGGGCGCCACGTCCTCCGCCATCATTGAGTTGGATATATCGAGGGCGATAATCGCTTCTATACCCTGGCGCTTGCGTGTCTCTTCGCGTTGTCCGTACTGCGGTCGTGCCGCGGCAAAGCAGAGCAAGGTGTATGCCACCAGCAGCAGGCTGAACTTCACCGTAGGGCGTATCCGCGACGCATTGGGCATCAACGCCTCTACCAGCGCAGGGTCGCCGAACGCCTCCAACTGACGGCGCTTGCGACGCGCATACAAGATATATGCTACCACCATCACCGGCACGAGCGCCAGCAACCAGAGCATGTCTATATTGGCAAAACGAAACATAATGTTTGTTGAGAACTTAGTGTTGAGTGTTGAGAGTTCAGTGTTGAGAGTTGAATAGTGGGAGAGCGCATAGGAGTCTCGAAACTCTAAACTCTCAACCCTCAACTCATTATCAGTTGCTTATCGTCCGTAGTACGAAGTAGCGTAGCAGTATCTCTGCCAGCAGGCATAGGAGTGCGGCGACGAGGAAAGGCGCAAAAGTGTCGGTATGCTTGGCATACTCGCGCACACGCAGTTTGGTTTTTTCCAGTTGGTCTATCTGCTCGTAAATCTGTTTCAGACTGTTGTTGTCCGTCGCGCGGAAATACTGCCCGCCCGTGATGGATGCAATGTCTTGGAGCGTCGTCTCGTCGAACTCGCTGTCCATCATCATGTATTGCACGCCCACGGGTGTCTGCACGGGCACGCGCGCCTGCCCGTGAGAGCCCACGCCCACGGCATACACACGGATGCCGAAGGTCTTGGCTATCTCCGCCGCCGTCAGAGGGTCGATGTCCCCGCGGTTGTTCGATCCGTCGGTCAACAGGATGACCACTTTCGACTTAGTGGGCGAATCTTTCATGCGGTTGACCGCATTTGCCAGTCCCAATCCGATAGCCGTACCGTCCTCTATCATGCCGAACTTCACCGACTTAAAGAGATTGATTAGCACGGCATGGTCTGTGGTGAGCGGACACTGCGTGAAACTCTCGCCGGCGAAAACTACCAGTCCTATCTGGTCGTTGGGGCGGGCGATGACAAAGTCCGACGCTACCTGTTTGGCGGCTTCCAGACGGTTGGGTTTCAGGTCTTCCGCCTGCATGGTACCCGATATGTCGAGTGCCATCATGATGTCTATTCCCTCGGTGGACTCCGACGACCAGCGGTTGGTCAGTTGCGGGCGTGCCAGCGCAATGGAGAGCAGCGTGATAGCCGCCACACGCAGCACAAACGGCACATGCAGCAGATACACCCGCCATGAACGCGCACTGTGTTTCAGCGTGGCGGCAGAAGACATCTGCACACTCGCATCCGCCTTGTGCAACTCATAGATGTACCATCCCACGACAGGTATCAGGAATAGCAGCAGAAATAAGTATCCGGGACTTGCAAATGACATGGTTGGGTTGTTGGTGTTTAGTGTTTAGTTTCCAGCGAGAACATATCTTCCTCTTCCTGCGGCTCGCCTTCGGCGGGGGCATTCGTGGTCTCGTGTACGAAATCGTAGGCAGTCAGCAACGCGCTCTCGTTCTCGTCGGGGGTGGTGTGCCACTTGGCAAACTTGACCAAATCGGCAAGCGAGAGCATTTTCCGCAGCCGCTCAAACAGGTCTTTCTGTTCTGCCATCAGCGGCTTGAGTTCGCGCAGCGTCTCGTCGCTGGTCTTTTCCGTGCTCTTCACCTCGTAGCGGCGGCTGATATATTCGCGTATGACATCGGTCAACTCCGTGTGATACTCCTTCACTTTGCCTTCCTGCCAGATTTTCTCCGCCTTGATACGGTCCAGTTTCTCCAATGCCACTTCCTCCGCGGGGCGTCGCTCCACCTCTGCCAACTGCAACTCGCCGCCTTTCTTGCGCTGCATTACCCATTTCAGGAAGAACCAGGCCGCAATGCCCAGGAGTACGCACCCTATCGCCAGCAGCACCCAGCGGATGATGCCCCACCACCATATCGGCGCGCTCTGCACGGGCTTGATGTCGGTAATGGCGAGCGTGGTATCTATCTCGAAGGGTTGCACCACGTTGAGTGACAGACCGGCAGACCACAGCGTGTCATCGCCGCTCACGAAAGGTTGCGGCGGGATATAGAATAGCGAATCGCAAAAAGAGGTCAGCGTCAGCGATTGGTCCAGTTGCACCCGCCCGTCTTTCAGAACGGTGGTATCCACGTCCGTGCGCTCCACTATCTCAATGCCGTCGATTAGCATCTCGCCGTAGCGGGGCAGCGCCACTTGCTCCGTCGGCTCCAGCGTGGCACGTAGGTGCATGTCCGTTTGGTCGCCGAGGTAGATTGCCGTCGAGTCGATGGCTGCAGAAACGATTATTGCTAACAAAAGATTCATATCAGACCCTCCCGACCTCCCTTGAAGGGAGGCGTTGAGAGCAAATGCCCTCTTAATTCTTAATTACTTGAACAGTCTCATCAGTGCTTTCACATAGTCTTCGTCCGTGCGTATGGTAATGTTGTTCACGCCTGTTCGGATGAAGAGGTTTTCGAGCAGTGCCTGCTGCCGTTGCCATGCGCGGGCGTAGTCGGTGCGAACCTGCTCCTGCGCGGTGTCCACCCATATACGCTCGCCCGTCTCCGCATCTTTCACCTTCAGCAGACCCACATCGGGCAACTCCGCATCGCGGCGGTCATATATCTGCACCACATTCAGGTCGTGCTTGTGTGCGGCTATCGCCACGGGTACCGTGCCTATTCGCTTGTTATCCGCCTCGCGGACGAAAGCCTCGTCCATGCAGTCGGAGATGAGGAACGCCGTGCAACGGCGTTTCTGCGCATTGGCGAAGTACTGCAACGCACCGTTGATATCCGTGCCGGCGGATTCGGGCTCAAACGACAGCAACTCGCGAATGATATGCAGCACGTGAGACTTGCCTTTTTTGGCAGGGATATACTTCTCTATGCGGTCGGAAAAGAAGATAACACCCACTTTGTCGTTGTTGGCAATGGTGGAGAATGCCAGCGTGGCCGCCACCTCCGCCATCATGTCGCGTTTGGTCTCACTCAGCGTACCGAAGTTCCGGCTGCCCGACACATCCACCAGGAGCATTACCGTCATCTCGCGTTCTTCTTCGAACACTTTGATGTAGGGCTTGTTCAGCCGCGCGGTAACGTTCCAGTCAATAGAGCGCACGTCATCTCCCGGCTGGTACTCCCGCACTTCGGAGAACGCCATACCGCGCCCCTTGAACTGCGAATGGTACTCGCCCGCGAAGATAT